>JAKCEX010000020.1 GCA_023539395.1 Candidatus Geocrenenecus arthurdayi
ATTCAAGTATAGATATGTGGGTTTGAAGATATCATAGTATCTCTATAAGATTTTGACATTGCTGATATTATCCATTTTCCATTATGTTGTATGATATTGAGTATTTGAAAAATATTTATAAGGAACCAAGTATAATATAACACCGTAATGAATCTAATTAACCTAAAAGAAAAATTGTTGATTTTTCTAGCTCAGAGTGGAGCTTATACGAAGAGCCTCAATATGTCTACATCAACGATTGCTCAGCATCTTGGGACGTCTCAGCAATCTGCATCAAGGATACTAATACAGCTTGAACAGAATGGATATATAGAGAAGATAATAGTGGGTAAAACAACCTTGATAAGACTTACAAATAAGGGGCTTGACGAGTTGAAGAATCTATACATAGTCTTGAAGAGCATATTTGAGAAACCAGTAGAGATAATTCTTGAAGGCAGAGTATTCTCAGGTCTTGGAGAAGGATTCTACTACATTAGTCTTCCACAATACTTTGAGCAGATAAAAGAAAAAGTTGGATTCACCCCATATCCAGGAACACTCAATATCCAGTTATTATCTAAAGACTCAATAGAGAATAGAATGCTGTTGGAGAAGATTGCAGACATACCTATTGATGGATTTAGTAATGGTCAGAGGACGTATGGTGGAGCAAAATGTATAAGAGCACTATTTAATGGAGAACAAGAAGCTGCTCTTATATTTGTTGAGAGGACCCATTATGGTAGAGATGTTGTAGAAGTTATCGCTCCAGTATATCTCCGTGGAAAATACAATTTAAGAGATGGCGATAAAGTGTTCGTAAAGGTTACTCTTAAAACCTCAACTCTAAACAATAATATCCTGACTGCTGAAGCTAAGTAGATCAATTTAACTTAACATTTCCTTTAATTTTTCAATTACATCAGTAGTACTGTTTATGCTGCCGAATCTATAACGCTTAGCTTTATAGACCTTGATATCCAGATTCTTATCTTTAATGAATTTTTCAAATTCTCTCATTATTTCTGTTTGGTCGTATCCAAATACAACAATATCTGGTTTAACCTTCTTGATAATCTTCTCGAATGAGAATTTTCTATATCCGAGAATAACCTCATCTACTGGTTTTAAATTTGATACTATGAGTTGCCTTGACTTCTCATCGAATAATGGTTTTCTATTCTTCCTCTTTATAATAGTATTATCTCTAGCGAGAACAACTACAAGCTTAGACTTTCTACCACCAAGTTTCTTAGCTTCCCAAAGCATCTTAATATGGCCAGGGTGAATTATATCGAAAGCTCCAGATGTTAAAACAATAGTCTTCTTCTTCATGTCTCCGCTGATACTAATTACTAAATAACCACCGTTTATATATTCTTTCAAAGTATTTAGGTCTCTATTACTTATTCGATCCTGTCGACCATGTAATAGGTCTCCTTGAGTTTTCATTGTTGTGGGTAGGTTTCTTATTGTTGCTATTGCTACTGTGTAGTCTTCTATAGGTTTGATCCTCAGCTATTTACGTTGTTGTAGGATCTCCTAGTCCTCTGCTTCAAGTATTCGAAGAACTTCTCAACAGCATCTTAAAACGAATCTCTAGTATTGATTTTTCAAGCTGAGTTTCTCTAGAGCCCACCTATACCATGGACCCTTATCAACTATTATCCTTGGCTTGTTCAGGCATCTATCTAAGACATGCATAAGATAATAGAATAGAAACCTAACCATAGACATAAAAAGAAAAACCTAAGTAAAAGTTGACAGGATCAGCTGATGAGAGATGAAAGCTGTGAGGCTGGTAGGTCGACTAGATATACCCATATATTGTGGTTGATACTAGTTATCCTCCGGCCTAATGGCTACTATGACTCATCGACTAGCTACTCTCCCCTGAATCGTTTTATTACTTTATGGATAATTCATTATTGGTTCAGTTAGTGGATGGTTTTCAGATAAGATTGGGGGGAGAATTCTTAGTACAGTTGGCTTAATAGTTAGTGCTATCGCATTAATAACTTTATCTAATATTTCTATCAACCTAGAATATAACATACTCTTGATAGGGTTAGTAATGGCTGGGCTTAGAATTATCTAGTCGGAATTTAAAGCCATTGGAATTCTATCTTACCCATCATTCTTAAGCTGTCCAGTAAACCTTCTGCATATGCAATTGATGCTAAAGCATTAAATAATTCCCCGGAAGACCAGAATCTCTCAGCATCTTCTATATAGCTTGAAGTAATCTCTAGTATTTTCTGAAGATCTCTACTGGGTTCTTTAATTTTCAAACTGTTGGCCACATTTCTAGTCTTCATAATGTATCTCCATACCCTCTCTTTCTCGTATCCTAGAGGTTTATGTCTTTTAATAATCTCTTCATCTATATTGTATAATTTAGTTAATGCTTCAACTTCCATGAAATGTAGTTCTCCTGGAAAGATGAGAGCATGAGGTGGAGGAGGATAATTCTCAAATATCAATTCTCTAACTGTAGCTACTTTGACTAATTCTTCCTGGAGACCGATTCTAGCAAGACCTATTGCTAATGTATCTTCTCTTACTACTCCTTGGCAGAGTGAATCTTCAGCTTCTAGAAGTTTTCTTAATGCTTCCGGGATAGTTAAACCTCCATCAGCTGTATCTAAAAGTACTAATGTATGTAGACCTCTATCTAGATTCTCCTTAATTATTCTGTATGTTTCTCTAGTGTCTCCAATCCTTGCTAGAGTAATGGTTCTCCCAAATTTGTATGCTTGGAGACCCGTAATACTTACTGCAGCAGAATATATTGATATTCCGTGAATTATCTTGTATGGAATCTTTCTCTTAGCTGCTTCAACTAGTATTGATATGTGGGTTGTCGCGATAAGCGGGTCTCCTGGAACTAGTATAGCGATACTAGTTTCCCTAGCTTCTTCCAAGATCTTCTCTAGATTATCTTCAAGATCCCTCCTGGTCGCTAACCTGAGCCTTCCATAAAATTCCTTCATAAGCCAATTCATTAGATCTCTGGAGATAAAACCTGTATAGGTATCGAGATAAAGAACGTAACAATTCTTTATTTCCTCAGCTGCTTTAAGGCTCATATAATTGAGAGAACCTAAACCTAAACCAACAAGATATAAAACCATGATCTAACCAAAATATGCTTAGTTAACACTAGTTTATAGAATTTCATATTAAGACTGAGTTGGAGTATCTATATGGTAGAGATGTGTTTAAATTTTATAGATGACGATGATACTTAGTGAAAGCTGTAGTTCTCGCAGCTGGGTTAGGTAAAAGGCTTAGACCTCTTACGAATACTAGGCCTAAGCATCTCCTACCAGTTTGTGGGAAACCAATCATAGAAAAAGTTCTCGAAGCTCTCCTACTAAATGGAATTAATCATACTGGTATAGTAGTATCCTATATGTCTGATCTAATCATTAAATATGTAAATAGTCTCGGACTCGGCATGGAGATTGAATGGATTTACCAGAAGGAACCTCTAGGTACAGCTGATGCTCTTAGAGTCTGCGAGAAATTTCTAGAAAGTGAAGATTACTTCATAGTTGTTTATGGTGATATAACTTTAAACAGCTACGTCTTAAGAGACTTAATCAAATTCTACAAGGAGAATAGATGCGATGGGGTAATCGAGGGAGTATACGTAGAAGATACTCTAAGATTTGGTAGGATAATTTCTAGAGATGGCATACTAGAAAAGATTGAAGAAAAATCTATGGGTGGACCTGGAATAGTGAATTCTGGTTTGTATATTCTTCCATATGAGGCTCTCAAAACTTCCAAAGAAATTAAACTATCGAGGAGGGGCGAGTACGAATTGACAGATGTCTTAAACATTCTAGCTTCTAGAGATTACAAGATCCTAGTACATACTTCTCAGCATGATTGGTGGATAGATATAGGTTCTCCAGCAGATTACTTGAATGCAAACATTAAGAAATTTGTAGAAGAGTATGGTGTTAGTGTAGTATGCAATTCTGAAATTAATGAAGCGGTAATTGCAAAGCCCCCTTCAATGATACTTGAAGGTGTTAAGATAGATAAGAACACAGTAATAGGGCGTAATGCATTCATAATGAAGAATGTAAGGATCAGCTCTAACATTGTGATAGAAAATTCTATCCTACTTGAAGGATGCTCCATAGGAAGGGGTTCGATCCTAAGAAATGTTATTGTAGGAGAGCATGCAAGGATCGGTGAGAAAGTATACATTGAAGGTAGTAAAGAACTATTAATTATTCCCCCAAATACCGATATTGAGAACAATACTCTGATTAAGAATCTATAATTTGAGATGGTTTCGCTCTTCAAGGATTGCATGCGCAATTAATCTCGCTAATCTAAGTGGTTCAGGTATTCTCCCAAATAAAGTGTATTTATTTACTAGGTTGGTGGCTGCTTCTATATCTACTCCGACTACCCTCAGATAGATCTTAAAACCATTCTTATTAACTACCTCAGTTCTAGGTCCATTCTCTTCATATATTCTAACTCTCTCACTCCAATCTTCGGGGAAATACTTCATAAAATATTCTCTAAGACCAGTTGATGGATAGTAAGTTAGACAGATTGATGGTAGATTTGTTTCTTTATAGAGCTTGTTTAAGTCTACTACGTTAAACCAGCTTATAATACATCCATTAATCATTAATGCAGAAACATCATCTCTATTAAGTTTACGATACATTTCAAGGATAGAGTCAGTTACATCCATTCCACCTACTCTACACCTTCCTAAGACTACTCCATCAACTATAAAGTCGCTCCTCATTACAACTCCAGCTAACACAGCATCTTGACCAGAACCTTTCCTAAAGCTTTCAGCTAAACCTAATACCCTGATTGCTTTCTTCTCTAAGCTAAGCCTCAAAACCCCTAAACAATACTTGGTAAAGCATATTATTATTGTTTAAGCAGTTTAGAGGAATTTAAGGTAGGATTCTAGGGGTTGAATTGAGTCCCATCTTCTAAGTTTACTAAATGTATTCTACGTTCATACTTCTTTCTTATTGCAAGTATTGGTTTACCAGCAGAGATCTTCGCCATCTCAATTAACTTAGATTTATCTTTCTCGCTAATTCTTGAACTATACTTACATTCAACTAGAAGGATAGAACCATTCTTTAAAGCAATTAAGTCTAAAGGCTTGCTTCTAGCAACTCTTACTGTTAACCAGCCTCTAGATTCTAGTAGCCTTCTAACCTGCCATTCAAACTTCCTACCTTTCTGATAACTCAATATAGCACTCTCCATCTTTGGATTTTCATCTCAAGATAAATCTATTCTCTTAAAATCCATCATGTATTAGATGCTTATTTTCTTTATCATAACTCCCTGACTACTCCATGTAAGCGGAGATGTAGCCTTCCTTCTATACGTAGAAGCTTGCCTATAACAACATATTCAGAGTTTTTCTTTAAAGATATTAACTCATCGTTCATTTCTACAGGTATTACTGCACGCCACCTCTCATTAACCAAAACTAGAATCTTACCAGGATAGATTTCTTCAACAAATACCTTGAATTTTCTTAATCCTTCACCCAATCTCCTTGATCTTTCAAGCTTATGTCTCGCAATAGGATAGAGCCTCCCATCTTCTTCATATAACCTCTGAGACTTTAACAGTTTCTTTAAAGCTCTATTAATTTCGCTGATATCGTATCCATCGCAACTTAACTCTTCAATTAGGAATCTTCTAGGAAAGCCTTCTTCACCTGATTTTAGAATTCTCTTATAAATTATCTTAGATAATTTCGTTATGCTGATCTTAGACTTAACGATGGTAGAAGTAGCTTCTTTAGATTGCTCAATATAACGAGGTAAATTTAGAGTTGGAGTTTCTTTTTCTTCTTTAAGTTTGTGTGTATAGTTTTCAGTCTCCATTTCTTTTAACGCCTTTCTGGAACTATCGCAGGTTAGACTATTCTTCAATATGGAGTTTTTATCTGTTACTCCATGAGTTGCTTCAGAGATGCTTATATTTGTTGGGTTAGTATATCCCAGCAGGTTCTTCTGTTTAATCTCTTGATTAATTTTCTCGATTATATCTTTGACCTTCTTAACTTTCTTATAGGCTGATTCAAGATATACTTCATCCAGTGTTCTTTTGGTTATCAGTATTATACATCTCCCAGTTCTTACCCGGCCAGTTCTCCCTCTCCTTTGAATGAATCTTATCTCTGATGGTATTGGCTCATAAAATATGACTAAGCTACATTGTGGGATGTCTAATCCTTCTTCACCGATGCTTGTAGATACGAGAACATGTATTGAGCCTTCTCTGAATCTCTTTATTATCTGTAATTGATCTCTCTGACTCATATAGACTGAGTTTTTATCTTTTCTCTGTCCAACGAATATCTCTGCCTTAAAATTTCTAGCTTTTAAAATATTTACTAGATGCTCAGCTGTATCTCTATATTGAGTGAAAATGATAACTCTACTCCGTGGTTCTAAATTGAACTGCCTATCTAGTTCTTCGATTAATACTTGGATTTTAGAATGTTCTTCAAGTTCTACTTTAAGCATGTTCATTAAGACTTGAAATCTAGGATCTTTCATTAGCCTTCTATGAGACTTCTTCTCAGATGTTATCAAGTTCATTAAGAATCTCTTAAGCGTATAAGCTCCCTGAGATAATAGAAGCTCTAATGCGTGTAGTAGGATTAGTGCTGTATTCTGAGTAAGTAGTAGATTCCAAGATAAACCTCTAACATATTTGTTCTTCTCAGTCTTGATCTTTTCACGGAGGGTCTCCCCAATTTCCAATAAGTCTTTTCTAGAAACTTGTTTGTATTCTTTCTTGATTAAGTCAGCTTCTCTAAGCTCTCTTAAGTAATCTTCAAGTATTTCTTTAATCAATTTAGCATATCTTTCATAGCTCTTGGGGGGCTCTACAACCCTGTACTCTAACCTGACTTTGTGTATGTATGGAGAAACATCTTCATCGTATTCTGAGCGGTAGACTATATTCTCAATAAACAGATTCTTTACTATCTCTCTAACTCTATCTATACTTCCTCCAGGAGAAGCTGTTAATGCAAGTATGCAGGTATTCTTATAATAGCTAACGTAGTGTTGAGCGATATTTGTATATGCATAACCCTTCCTAGCTCTATGAGCTTCATCAAATATCAGTAGACTGAAATCTTCTAGGCTTAGCCCATTCTCTAGGTCGTTCCTAACTACTTCAGGTGTCGCGAAGAGTATCTTAACATTTCTACTATTCCACCATAATCTCCTCTCTTCAGGACTTGTTTCACCAGTTAAAACTCTTAATTGTCGTGCGTCTATGTTTAGGAGCTGGGTAAATCTTTCTTTATGCTGATTTAGTAGAGGCTTGGTGGGGGCCATGACTAGAATTCTACTATTCGGCTGATTATGTAGATAGTATGCAGAGACGTAAACTGCTATTATCGTTTTCCCTAAAGCTGTAGGTAAGATAACTAGAGTATTCTTTCCAATAGATGATTCAGCTATCTTCACTTGGTACTCTCTAACCTCTATCTTATCTTTCTTTAAGAGAGGATTATTTAAGATAATTGAGTCATCAATATTTTCTGAGGCTTCGTTTACACTTGGTTTGCTCTGGATTTCATTACTACTATATCCTCTCAACTTGAGTATCTCCTTTCTCATAACTTCTTAATCGGAGATTGACAGTATACACACTACTTATTGCTATCTAATATCATAAAAACATTCTAGACTATGGTGAAAATGCAGATTCAGGATTTCTTGCTTGCTCTTATCTTATTAAGTATCTCTTGAGCTTTATCAAGTCTTACAGTCTTTTCTTTAACCATTTCTTCTGCTACAAGGTCTATTTCATCACCTATTGCTCCAGCCATAACAGCAATATTTTTTGCATGGAGTGACATGTGGCCAGCCTGTATTCCCTCAGCAGCTAAAGCTCTAAGTGCAGCGAGATTCTGGACTAAGCCTACCGCACCAATTACTTCTGCTAATTCTTGAGCTGTTTTTACACCTAGTATTTTTAACGAGATCCTAGCTAGGGGATGGGTTCTAGTTGCTCCACCAACTATACCTACAGCTAAAGGCATCTCCAGAGACCCGTATAGATAATCTCCATCAGTCTCCCATCTACTTAGAGGTCGGTATCTTCCATCTCTAGATGCATATGCATGAGCTCCTGCTTCTACTGCTCTCCAATCATTTCCAGTAGCTATTACTACAGCATCAACCCCATTCATTATCCCCTTATTATGCGTTGCAGCTCTATAAGGGTCAGCGTCAGCGAAAGCCCAAGCCTCCATTATTCCTTCTGCAACATCTTTTCCTCCAACAGCTTCTACAGGCACTTTCGTCCATGCTCTAACAATTCTCCTATCAGCCAGGTTTGATATTATCCTTAGCCTAAAAGATCCCCCTGCTATCGAAGCGAGACGTGGTGCAACTGCTTCAGCCATCGTATTCACTGCATTCGCTCCCATAGCATCTCTAACATCTACTATTAAATGAGCTATAAGCAGAACTCCAGCTTTACTCTCCACTATTCTTACCTCAAGGTCTCTCGCTCCTCCTCCAAGCTTTACTAGTACTGGATCACATTGATTAGCTAATTCTAGAATCTCATCTTTCCTCTTGAGTATTTCAAGTCTTGCTATTGAAGGTTGAGGAACTTTAACTAGCTGTACTTGACCTATCATTAATGGTCCAGTACTTGTTGTGTATACTCCTCCACCTTCTCTAGTCATTCTAGCAGCATTAGATGCAGCAGCTACTACTGATGGTTCTTCAATAACCATTGGTATAAGATAGTCCTTATTGTTTATGAGAAAGTTTACAGCTATACCAAGTGGTAGTTGGTAAGTTGAGATTACATTCTCTATCATTCTATTAGCTGTTTCTATATCTAATGCTCCATACTTTTTTAGTAGATCTATTTCTTCGCTACTTAAGCCTGCAAACTCTGATACGACTTTCAATCTTTCTTCAATACTTAACTTATAGAAACCTGGTATCCTAGAACTTCTTCCACTCAATTTTCTCAACGTATGCTCTAAATTCTTATCTTTTATGTTTTTTCAGTATGGATATGTCATCTGACGTATACTAAACAGAGAAATACTTAAGAAAGACTCAATACCTATTTTATCTTAGATTGTGTTAGGAGGATTAGTTTTTGGCTAAAGAAGAATTATTAAGAAAAGCTCAAATCCCTGCACAGCTTGCTATGAAGTATCACCCATTCTATAAAGGTAAGATCCAAGTTACATTAAAGGTTCCAGTTAGGAGTTATGATGATTTTGCAATCTGGTATACCCCGGGAGTTGCTGAACCATGTAAAGCAATCAAGAGTAACATCGATTCGGTTTTTGAATATACTAACAGAGCTAACACGGTTGCAGTTGTAAGTGATGGAACAAGAGTTTTAGGATTAGGTGATATTGGACCTGAGGCAGGTCTCCCTGTAATGGAGGGTAAAGCATTATTATTCAAGTATTTAGGCGGTGTAGATGCTTTCCCAATTGTATTAAATGTGAAAGACCCAGAAGAGATTATTAAAGTGGTTAAAGCTCTTGAACCAAGCTTTGGTGGAATAAATCTAGAAGATATTGAGAAGCCAAAATGCTTCTATATTTTAGAAAGGTTAAGAAAGGAGATGAGTATCCCTGTGTGGCATGATGACCAGCAGGGTACAGCTACGGTAACACTTGCAGCTTTAATAAATGCTTTAAGGATCGTTGGTAAGAAGATAAATGATGTAATTATAGCTATGATTGGAGCAGGAGCGGCTAACGTTGCTATTGCGAGACTAATCATCTCAGCTGGAGTAGATCCTGGAAAGATGAGGATCGTTGATAGTAAGGGATTGCTTTATGCAGAAAGAGATGATGTTGATAAACTACAATTTAGTGATCCATGGAAATATGATTTAGCAGTAAAAACTAACCGTGATAGAATCATGGGAGGTATTCCAGAAGCATTGAAAGGAGCTGATGTAGTTATAGCTATGTCTAAGCCTGGACCTGGAGTAATAAAGAAGGAGTGGGTTCAAGCAATGGCTGATAATGCTATTGTCTTTGCATGCGCTAACCCTATACCTGAGATATGGCCTTGGGAAGCCAAGGAAGCTGGTGCAAAGATAGTAGCTACTGGTAGGTCTGACTTCCCCAACCAAGTAAACAATTCTCTAGGTTTTCCAGGAATATTTAGAGGAGCACTAGATGTTAGAGCGAAAACTATTACAGACGAGATGTGTATTGCAGCTGCAAGCGAGCTAGCTAGGATAGCAGAAGAAAAAGGCTTATCGGAAGATTACATTATACCTACAATGGAGGATTGGGAAGTATATCCTAGGGAGGCCACAGCAGTTGGTATGAAAGCGATAGAGCTAGGTATAGCAAGGGTTAAGATGAGTGAAGATGAACTCTATGAAAAAGCCTATAATACCATAAAGAGTGCAAGAGAACTAGTACACATGATGATGAGAGAAGGATTCATCCCGCCTGCACCAGACTAGCTGATAGAATTATTAAGATAACACTGCAAGTTACACTATAACTTTTGTAGAATCCTCCAAATAGCTAGAGAGTATAAGTTTATCTTCTACTACATACTTGTATTTTTTAGTATGCCGGAAGAATTAGAAGATTTGGTTAGAATAGTAGAAGTTGAACCTATAAAAGAGGGGGTAATAATTATTGAGGGGTTCCCCGATGTTGGTTTAGTTGGAACTATTGCAGCTTCATTCTTAACCGATAAACTTCAAATGAAGGAAGTAGGCTATGTAGAATCAGATGTTCTACCTCCAATAATATCTGTGAAGAATGGAAAAGTCTTAGATTTGATTAGATTATACGGTGGAGACAACATAGTTGTAATCTTATCTGAGATACCCATACCTCTACCAATGGTTAGACCTTTGAGCCAGAAGATAATTGAGTGGGCCATATCTAAGAAAGCTAAAATGATAGTTAGTTTGACGGGGATGCCTGAACCTGGAAGATTAAATATTGATGTACCGAAAGTATACGTTCTTGGAAGCAATGATAAGATCTCACAAGATGCATTAAGAATTGATGGTGTTGAAGCTTTCACAGATGGTTATATCACTGGAGTTAAAGGTATGATCCTAAGAGAAAGTATAAGGAAGGATTTTAATGCACTACTTATCTTATCGCAAGCACACTTTAATTACCCTGACCCTGGGTCTGCTGCAGAAATACTGAAATACCTCTCAAAACTCTTATCAATAAGTATAGATATAAAGCCGCTACTGGAGAGTGCAGAAGAATTAAAGTTAAGACTTAGAGATTTAATGCGTAGAACTAGCCAAGCTATGCAGGATGTACAGAAATCCCGTGAACTAGAGCTTCCCGCAGTATATCTTTAGGAGGTGAACGTTATGGCTTACAGGAGAACTCTCTGGAAAATAATGCTGGATGAGTTTAAGAGGATAGAACAAGAATTAAGAAACCTAGAAGAAGAATTCTATATGAGAATTAAAGGATTAGAAGCTATGAGAGGATGTATAACACCACTTCACAATGTTTACGAATCTGGAGATGAATTAATAATCACAGCCGATATGCCTGGGACTGATAAGGAAGAGATAGACCTCACTGTTGGAGAAGACTACTTGAAGATTGAAGCACCATGCCGTTCACCCGCTAGGAAAATAAGAGAAGGTAAATACATGCTGCATGTAAGACTACCAGTAGAGATTGAGCCTGAGACTGTGAGAGCAAGGTATAAGGATGGAGTATTAGAGGTAATTGCAAAGAAGAAGATTAGGGGTATTAAGATTAAGGTAGAGTAAAAGCTAGGAAATTCAACTCAGGGAGGGAAGGTCTCTACTATTAGTTTAGGATATAATGGGTTGGCAACCTTATTTCGGCTGGTTCAATAGACTCGATAAGACTGCTCTCCAAGCTTTCAAGATATTCTCTCTATTATATCCACCTCCACCCAGTACCAATAATCTACCATTACATTTCTCTTCAGATATTTTATGAAGCCTAGAGGTTGCATATTCGTGAACCTTCTCACTATACATTAATCCTGTTAGAGGGTCTCCAGCTAATCCATCGGCTCCCGCTTGCAATATTATAAACTCAGGGTTAAACTTATCTATAAATTCTTCAACTTTCCCCCATGCTTCTATGAATTCTTCATCTCCTGCTCCAGGCATTAATGGGATGTTCAGCTTGGTCCCCTCAGCTTCTCCTCCACCTCTCTCATAGCTGAAACCTGTTCCAGGATATAGTGTTCTACCATCTTGATGTATATCTGCTATTATAACATTCTTATCGAAGTAATAATCGTAGAAAACTCCATCTCCATGGTGTGCATCAATATCAACATACAATACCTGCCTAATCTTGACTACTTCGAGTAGGTATTTAATTGCTACAGATGCATCATTAAAGATACAGAAGCCTCCAGCTCTATCTTTTCTAGCATGATGTAATCCACCCACGGGATTAAAACCATGGTCTATTATGCCTTGAATTATCATTCTTACAAGTTTTAACGTTGAGCCGACTACGTAAAGTGATGCTTCATAACACCCCTTGAAAGCAGGTGTATCTCCATAGTCTAGATATCCATAACCAGCTTCAGACTTCTTCTTAACAAAGTTGACATACTCAGGGTCATGGTACAGTAGAATCTCATCTTCACTAGCTAACTCAGGCTTAACAGCAATCAATTGCTGATAGTAACTCCGTAAGAATTCAGGTAGAACTTCATTATAGAATCTTTGGACTCTATCAGACCTGAATGGATGAAATTCTGGAAAAGAATATAATAGAGCTTCTTCACCATAAATAACTCCAACTTTACACTTCATGCTCATACTCACACTCAATAGGATCTTTCCAACGTTAATAAATTCTATCCTCTAACATTCCCAAGATTCAAGGTAATGAGTGCAGGAGTATAAATTAATATGCTTCTACTACGACAATAATAGATAATGAAGATCATAGTCTTTGAGGATGACGTATACGTAAACCTTTTCCCATTAACTTATACTAGAGCATCATTTGAGTTAAGAATCGGTATTAAAACAATTTTGGAAAACATAATTGAGAAATTGAGACCTGAGAAGATTATAGCCTTAGCTAGAAAACATCTTAAGAGGGTCTTGGAGGAAAGATATCCAGAGGTTAAGATGGAGGATGGAACATTAGATGATGTACTAGTTGTTAATGGTCTCCTCTACATCGGTAGAAAGGAATCAGAAATGATAAAGAATCTACTATCTGAAGGAAGAGATAAAGCTTTAGTTACTGGAAAAAGATTAGTTGCCGCTAAGCTATCGGGGGAAAATCTACGAGAAAGAAGCCTAGAGATAATCTATGACGTAGAATCCCTAAGAAAATACTTAGAGATTGAATATACAGAAGACCTTAGATTAATATCGTATCCTTGGGATATCATCAACTATTTCCCAGAAATACTTAAAGAAGAACTATCAGATTATAAAGAGTTATCTTCCAACATTAGTAATGGAGTATATGTCAGAGGCGACAAGAAACACATCTATATAGATGATAAATCAACTATTGAGCCAGGCACTGTTATAGATGTTAGAAATGGACCAGTATACATTGGAAAGAACGTTGAAATTGAATCGCCTACTAGGATAATAGGTCCATGCTATATTGGTGATAACAGCATTATCTTTGGAGCAAGGGTTGAGTCATCTATAATTGGTGAAGAATGTAGAATCGGAGGGGAAGTAGTACATTCAATAATCCATAGATACTCTAATAAGAGGCACTTTGGTTTCTTAGGCCACTCATACGTGGGTGAATGGGTTAATCTTGGAGCAGGATTCACAAATAGTAATCTTAAGAATACGTATGGAGAAGTAAGAATGTATATACGTGGACAGAATATCGGTACAGGAAATACCTTCCTGGGATGCTTTATAGGAGACCATGTTAGAGCAAGTATTGGAACACTAGTCTATACAGCTAAGAAGATAGGTGTTGCATCACATATCCATGGGGTTATATCTGAAGATGTACCATCATTCATATTCTACGCTAAGAGCCTTGGAGTAGAATTAATAGAGCTAGATATAGAAAGCGTATTGAAGTCAGTGAAAAGAATGATGTCTAGGAGGGGTGTATCATTAAAACCTGCAGAAGAAGAATTACTAAGGAAAGTCTATGAAGAGACTAGTGGTGAAAGAAGCTTAATAGGGGCTAGAAAAGGAGAAATAACCATTAAATGAAGCCAATTATCATTGTGAAAATATATTACTCTCCTACAATACTATTATATGAGATATGAAGTCTCTACGTGATGAAAAAGACTTAGAGATACTAAGAATTCTCCAAGAAAATGGTCGAGCATCATATTCTGAAATAGCTAAAAAATTAGGGTTAAGTGAAGCTGCAGTATATACTAGAATCCAGAAATTAATGAAACATGGTTTCATAAAGAAGATCCAAGCAGTTGTTGATTCTGAGAAACTCGGATTTAATCTTACAGCTATCGTAGCGGTAAAAGCTCAACCCAGTAAGTATGAATACCTCCTAAAACAATTATCTGAAATACCTGAGATTGTTGAGATATACGATGTCACGGGAGACTATTATTGTTTACTAAAGTTGAGGCTACAGAATAGGGAAGCACTTGCAAAGCTACTTGATAGAATTGGAGCAATGGATGGTGTAATCTCTACTGATACAAGAATAGTTCTAAGAACAATAAAGGAATCATATAGCTTACCACTATAGAAATCATCTTTAATGGCTACTAGATCCTGAAACCATGTGACTCCAAAAGCCTATATTAGATGAAGTCTTACTAAATTCTTATACAATTCAAGTAGATTCTCTGCAACATAATCTGGTTTATTTTGAGGGGGAGCTCTTTCTACAGCATCTCTAGTCGTGGCCCCTGAGAGGAGGAGAGCAGTATCAGCTCCAATAACCTTTCCTGCGAGAATATCTGTCTCAAGCCGATCACCTACAACTAAGATTTCACTAGGGCTAACACCCACCTTATGCAGGGCTAGCTCCATCATTATTTTAGAAGGTTTACCTATCACAATAGGTTCTTTAAGAGTAGCTTCTCTTATTGCTGCTACTATAGATCCTGCACCTGGGTCTAAACCATCTTCTGTAGGAATAGTTCGATCTACGTTTGTAGCTATGAATATAGCACCATTCATTATAGCTCTACAAGCTGCTCTCAATTTCATGTAATTAAAGTTTCTATCTAAGCCTACAACAACATATTCTGCTAACCTCCAATCTTTAATCTCTAAAACTTTATGATTCATTCTTCTACAGTAATCCTTGAACCCATCCTCTGTAATAGGGAGAATATTGCTTGGCCCCGAATTCATAAGTATGTAGTGGGATGCTGCTTCACCCGAAGTTAAGAATTCTTCGGGAACTGACTCTATACCCATTACCCTAAGTTTTTCAGCATAGCCCTCAGAAGTCATAGTTGAATTGTTTGTAAGAAAAAGTATCTTCACTCCTCTCTCCCTGAATCCTCTTAATGCTTCTCTTACCCCAACTATTATCTGGTTTCCTCTATAGATACATCCATCAAGGTCTAGAAGTATACTACGATAATTCTTCATGCCTCCTCAACGGAGCCTCCAACATATTAATATAAAAACATAAGAGAAGTAATTGGAGAGCATCGTCATTTCATAGATTAAAAGGAGGTGAAAACTTAAAACTTAGATTTCCATTAAGAATTCAGGTTAACTAGCTTCTATTTTAAATTCCACCGCTTGACAGTTTATCTTGAATGAGCTCAGCATATAGGAGGCTTACAAGAAAGATTACGATTGAGAATCTATGGATATATGTATTAAGCCTGCTGCGAGATGGACCAGTATATGGTTATGAAGTAAGAGATAGGATCTTCAAGAGGTTTGGTTTTAGACCGGGAAAGATTACTTGTTATGTTGTATTGTATAAGCTTGAGAAAGAGAACTTAATATCTTCTAGGCGGATTGATGAGAAAAGTAGGGGTGCTCCTAGAAAATACTATTTTATTACTGAAAAGGGATTGAGAGAAATTGAGAAAGCTAAGAAGTTCCTTATTGAGCTTGCTGGGGCTCTGTAAGTATTTCATGACTGTGAAATACTTATATATCGGGGGAAACGATCAATAAACATGCCGAAAGTAAAAGTTGCAATAATAGGTGTTGGAAACTGTGCTTCGGCATTTGTTCAAGGAGTCTATTATTATAGAGATGTAGATGAGAATACATTTGTTCCAGGTTTAATGCATGTTAGACTAGGTCCATACCATGTTGGAGACATAGAATTTGTGGCCGCTTTTGATATAGATAAAAATAAAGTTGGAAGAGACTTGTCTGAAGCAATCTTTGCTCCACCTAATTGTACATTGAAATTTGCTGATGTTCCTAGACTGGGCGTTGAAGTTTCCCGTGGGATGACTCATGATAGCCTAGGTAAGTATCTATCACAAGTTATAGAGAAGCATCCTTCACCGACAGTAGATGTTGCTGATGTATTAAAGAGCAGTGGAGCAGATGTTGTAGTAAATTTTCTACCAGTTGGGAGTGAATCTGCAACTAAATGGTATGTGGAACAAGTTCTAGAAGCTGGAGCTGCATTCGTTAACGGTATACCAGTATTCATTGCTAGGGAGCCTAGATGGCAGGAGATCTTCACTAAACGTGGTGTACCTATTATAGGAGATGATGTTAAGAGCCAGGTTGGAGCAACTATACTTCATAGATACCTAGTGAAACTATTCCTCGATAGAGGCATTAAGATAGAGAGGACTTACCAATTAAACTTTGGGGGGAATACGGATTTCTTGAATATGCTTGAAAGAGAAAGGCTTACTTCTAAAAAGATATCTAAGACTGATGCTGTAAGAAGCTTAATACCATACAATATCCCTGATGAATGCATCCATATTGGACCAAGCGATTATGTTCCATGGCTAACAGATAGAAAATGGGCTTACATAAGACTTGAAGGGACAGCTTTTGGAGGAGCACCACTGTCCATTGAAGCTAAGCTAGAGGTATGGGATAGCCCGAACTCTGCAGGGGTAGTAATAGACGCGGTTAGATGTGCTAAGATTGGGAAAGATAGAGGGGTAGCTGGACCATTAATAAGCCCCTCAGCATACTTCATGAAGTCTCCACCAATACAGTACCCAGATGAAGTAGCTAGAGAGATGGTTGAAGAATTTATACAAGGTAAGAGGGAGAGGTAAGGGGCGACGCTAAAATCCTGCCTGTTAATAGTAACGATTGACCCATGAAATATTTAGGATGGATATGGTTAGCTGTCTACGGTATATAGGAGGCTGGATAATCTATTATATGAAACTTTCTTTAAGAACATTTCCAGAGAAGATTCCTTTAAGGCATCCATTACTTCATATATCCATTTATCATCTAGAGTCTCAGCAAGCTTATAAGCTTCCTCAAAAGATATTGCTGGATCTTCAAAGCTCGGGTAGACCTGGTATAGCTGTATACAGGCAAACACTAAGAATCTAAGTGTCTGTATACCTACACCTCTATGGGATAGCAATTCTTCAAAATTTCTTGGTTGCTTCTGGTAGAGAGACTGGAGATAAACCCATTTTATACTAGGCATATCCAACTCAATGTTTCTATTTGGTTCTTCTAGGTCTGTCAATCTTAATTGTATACTTTTAGAAGAAGCTTCATGTAATCTTCTCAGTTTCTTGAAATCATGTGTTACTAGCTCGACACAAGCCTTCCTAGCTTCTTCACTCTTCATACTAGTCATATCTATCACGGTCTTCTCTCTATGAGCAGATATTATGCCAGTATGGGGCTCTTCAACAAAACTCTTTAATTTAATAGATGCCCAGTGGTATCTCCTAACTAGACCTTCTAAGACTTTTATACCCTGCTGGATGATGGTCCATTCACCGTCTTTCGAAACAACCATTAAGTGGAAGTATAATGGGAAGCCATCTTGTATTGCTACATTATCTACTTTTGCAACCATCTTGCTTGCATACTTAAGTTCATCTAATCTTTCTGAGCTAAAACCAAAATATCTCCCAATCATATCTAGCTCTGCTGGCACTTGATACCCTTCTACCCTCTTTCCTCCAACTACTGCTAAACCAATCTCAGGCTTAATAATATTCTTAAAGATGGCTGCCATTATGGTCGTAGCTCCACCTTCAAGTTCATCAAGAAATGAGGCTACAGATAGAGCATCAAAGAAAACAGGTGAAGACAAACCTTTAAGAAACCTCTTCGCTCCATGTAAGCTGAGATATGATTCTACCAGAGCAGTCAATATCTTCTCAGCTCTCTCGAAATACCACTTCGACTTGTATGTATAATGGATCTCAAGGTCTCTGAGACCACTACGATACATCCATCATCTAACTAGACTAGAACAATTAATTCTTTACTTTTTTAGAATACTCGAGTTATACGTTGGAATCACATACATCATATCTAGTAACCTAGTAAAACTGGAGAATTGGGAGAATACTTATCAGGTTCTCCTACTCTTAGCTATACGTCTTCTGATTACTAGGTATAAGAGGACTACGTAACTTATAATAGTTGGGACTTGGAATACGAAAAAGAAGAAGATGGGTTGAACTATTTGATAGTGGGTGAGCTGATATAACGTTAGAGATACTGTTATAAGAGATAAAGTTATGCAGGCTATTATCCAAGAAGCTAAGTCTTCATCCATATCTATTCCACGGTTTGCTCAATAGGTTTAAGCAGTTCATTAACAGGTATGTCAACGTATGTGCCATCAGGTTTCCTCCTTCTTATTATTATTGGTAGTACACCTGCCTCAAGCTCCCTCTTAGCTATATCTATCGGTGTATCTCCAGGCTTAACCTCCACTAATGGGAAGGCGCCCAACGATAATTGTAAAGCTCTACCTCCAACTATCCTCGCTATCTCATATTTTGTTAATGGTCTTCTATAGTATTCATCTTCCATATATCCTCTACTTCTAGTGTTAGGATGTAGGAATGCTAATTTAAAAATCTTAAACTAGTCTTAAACATAGGTTTATCAGAGAGGTTGAGTAATAGTTTCTACCCAGCAATATTCTTATCAACAAACAATTGACCATTGGTCTTGAAGTCTAGCTTAAAGTCTAATACTCTAGTAGAAGCGTTAGCATAGTTGAGCTGAGTTATATGTTTGGTAAGAAGACTAGGAGACTTAAAGCTAGGATTGGAAAATTCATTAAGAAAGTAGTAATGAACTGCGAAATCACTACGCAGCTATTCAGAGTAACTATAAAAAATAAAATGGGATAATACGTATTTAATTTAGTCTTCTCCAAACTCGGATTCTTCTTTCTCCTTCTCCTTCTCTTTTCCAGGTTTCTTTTCCTCTAGCTTAGATGCAGCTATTATATCGTCAATCTTAAGTATCATGGATGCAGCTTCAACGGCAGATTTTATTATCTGCTTTTTAACTAATGCAGGTTCTAAGACTTCGAGTTTCCACATATCATCAATCCTTCCTTTAAAGACATTTACTCCAGCCCATTTTTCTCCTTCTTTATGTTTAGCTCTAAGATTTACAAGTATCTCAATTGGGTCCATCCCAGCATTCTCTGCTAACTGGCTTGGAACTATCTCTAGAGCTTCAGCGAATTTCTCTACTGCAAGCTGCTCTTTTCCTGCCAAAGTTTTGGCATAATCTCTTAGCCCTAATGATACTTCAGTTTCAGGTGCTCCACCACCTGCTACTATCTTACCTTCTATAACTACATCTTTGACTACGTTTAATGCATCTTTGAGGGAACGTTCAGCTTCATCCACTATTCTCTTTGTTCCACCTCTTATGAGTATTGTTATTGATTTAGCATTCTCGCATCCTTCAACGAAAACCATTTTATCTTCTCCGACTCTTCTCTCTTCTACTAGTCTTGCTCTACCAAGGTCTTTTTCACTTAGTTCTTCTATCCTAGTAACTACTCTCCCACCAGTTGCTTTAGCTAATTTATCCATATCTGACTTCTTTATCCTCCTAACAGCCATTATTCCTTTTCTAGCTAGGAAGTGTTGAGCCATATCGTCTATACCTTTCTGGCATAGAACAACGTTTGCACCTACAGCTGCGATCTTCTCCACCATTTCTTTAAGCATTTCTTCTTCCTGCTTCATGAATGCTCTCATCTGTTCTGGGCTCTCAATATTAAGTTTAGCATCAAACTCTGTCTTCTCTATTTCTAGTGAAGCATCAAGTATTGCAATTCTTGCATCACGAACTATCTTAGGCATTCCTGGATGGACTACTTCTTTATCTAATACTATTCCTTCAATGAGCCTAGTATCTCTTAATGATCCACCTTCCTTCTTCTCTATTTTTACATCATCTAGATCGACTCTCCACTTGCCATCTTCTAATTCAGCTACCTTCAATATTGCTTCAACTGCTATTTCTGCAAGATAGTCTGCTTCCTCACCTACTAATTTACTAATCATAGCTGTTTTAGCTATCTTCTTTAATACTTCACTATCATTTGGGCTTACGGGGACTGCTATTTTATCATAGAGTTCTAATGCTTTGGTTGCTGCTTTCTTGTACCCTTCTATTATCAAGCTTGGATGAACTTCTTTCTCAATTAATTCTTCAGCTTTTGCTAATAGTTCTCCAGCTAATACTACTGCTGTTGTTGTTCCATCTCCAACTTCTGCATCTTGAGCTTTAGCTACTTCCACTAACATCTTAGCCACAGGATGTTCTACATCCATCTCTTTAAGTATAGTTGCACCATCATTAGTTATAACAACGTCTCCGAAACTGTCTACTAGCATCTTATCCATACCTCTAGGACCTAGCGAAGACTTCATTGTTTCAGAAATAATCTTCGCAACAGTAATGTTTGATAGCTGAGCTTCTCTACCTCTAGACCTAGTCGTCCCTTCTTTTAAGACTATTACAGGAATCCCTCCTGCCGCAGAAGGTGCTGCTGCCATTTAATATCCCTCCAACTAGTACTTTCTGGAGAAATAGTTTCTCAACTATGCTATAAGCCTTCTCTAGATAAATTTAAATACAGAGTTGGAGGCAGAATGCATCAACAGAGGGCTTTTACAATCTTAAGCTTGAGGAGAAGCTTTCTTACCCGCTACAATGTAATGTGTGAGTAAGAGCCCATACATCGTCGCGGTTGACGTTCCCCTAAAACCCAAAGAAGCGGTTATAGGAGCTTCGAAGAGTATACAGTAGGTAGTTTCCCAGCCTGTCAGTCGAATATCTCTATCTACTTTAATAAGCTCTACCCTACATGATTTTACTGAGCTATGGATATATTGACTCTCATATTAATTTCTATTCCATCTGGGATCCTGGGGGCGATAGCTGGCTTAGGTGGCGGGGTAATACTTGTACCTGCACTAGTAGTGATGGGTGTGCCTATAAAGTATGCCATTGCTTCAAGCATGGTGGCTGTTATCGCGACTTCCAGTGGTTCGGCCGCAGCGTATGTTAGGAGAGGGCTTACGAATGTCAGAGTTTCGATGTTCCTCGAGATATTCACTATTACGGGAGCTGTTATTGGGGCAATACTTACAGTGTATATTCCTCCGAAACCATTATACTTTATCTTTGGATCGTTCTTAACAGCATCTCTAATATCTATGAGAAAGAGGATGCTGGAAGAAATACCAATCGTTGAGAAACAAGATAGGTTATCATCTTGGTTGAGGCTTGAAGGTGATTATTTTGATGAGAATTTAGGTATGCTAGTCCAGTATAGACTCACGAATGCTCTCTGGGGAGGGCTCGGTATGGTTTTCGCTGGCTTAGCTGGAGGGATGCTTGGTATAGGTGCAGGCATATTCAAAGTATCTGTGTTTGAACTTATCCTTAAGATGCCTTCGAAACCTTCATCATCTACAAGTAACTTCATAATAGGTATGACAGCATTAGCTGGAGCAAGCGTCTACTTGTTCTCAGGCTTGATCCAAACCTACTTAGCCGCTCCAATCATACTAGGGATGTTAATAGGCTCAATGATTGGGGCTAGAATATTAAACAAGCTCAGTAATAAGACTGTAAGAATGGTTTTCATCATAGTCCTGCTTTATGCTATTGTCCAGATGATGTATAGGGGTGCGACAGCTTGAAAAATGATACATCACTTGAGAGAATAATAAGCTATGTATTAGTAGGAGGAGTCTTAGCTAGTCTAATATTGGGCCTTACTGGTCTAGTCTCCTACTATCTAGAAAATAGGTTATGTTTAGAGATACCACTTAATGGTCAGTCTACCCTACTACTTGGTAGGTTTTTCAACCAAGCCTTCCAGATGAACTCTTATACTCTTCTATCAGCCAGTATACTCATTATCCTCTTTACACCCTACATTAGAGTCTTAACATCAATAATCTACTTTGTAAAAACTAGGGATTACAAATTTGTAATCTTAACTTCTACAGTATTCATCACTTTAACCATAATACTCTTAGTACACTAGATTGAATCAATGATCTAAATCTTTCGACGAGCTTTAGATAGATATAAAAGATTTATCTTATTGACTGTACAGTATTCTTTGAGAAGGTTGGAGCTTGCAGGTATTGTAGGTAAAGCTAATGTTGGTAAAAGTACCCTGTTTTCTTCTATGACTCTTGCTCCAGTAGAGATTGGAAATTACCCCTTCACAACTATTAAACCCAATAGAGGTGTTACTTATCTAAGGATAAACTGTGTATGTAGAGAGCTTAATGTTAAAGATAACCCAAAGAATAGTAGATGCATTAATGGTGATAGATTTATTCCAATCGAGTTGATAGATTGCCCAGGAATAATTAGAGGAGCCCACAAGGGTAGAGGCCTCGGTCTAAAATTCCTAGATGAGATCAGGCAAGCTTCAGCATTAATAGTTGTAGTAGATGCTGCTGGAGCAACTGATTCTGATGGAAATCCTGTAGAACCAGGTTCAGGGGAGCCATTAGAAGATGTAAAGATCGTAGAAGATGAAATCTCCCACTGGGTTACAGACATTCTGTATACTGATTGGCCAAGAATATGTAGGATTGTAGAGAATAGATTTGGTGAGCTTGAAGAAGAATTGGGGAAGAAGCTTTCAGGGTTAGGAATAGAGGTTGAGTCTATAAGAGAGGTTATTAGAGAGGTTGGGTTAAACCCTCATCGTCCATCTCAGTGGAGTAGAGAGAATATATACAGTTTTTCTTCAATATTAATAAAGAGAGAGAAACCGATAATCGTTGCAGCAAATAAGATCGATATGAAAGAAGCTAGGAAGGGTGTAGAGAAACTGAAGAATGCTGGATATAACGTTATACCGGTATCTGCTGAAGCAGAGAGGATTCTAAGATTAGCATCAGAGAAGGGATTAATCAGATATCTACCTGGAGATAGAGAATTCAAGATAATAGATGATTCAAAGCTTACAAATGCTCAGAAGAAAGCTCTTGAGAAAATCTATGAATCAGTCTTCAAACCTTGGGGGTCAACAGGAGTACAAGAATTAATCAATACAGCATACTTTAATCTACTTGGATATATTCCTGTATATCCTGTTGAAGACCCTGAAAAACTCACAGACCATGCTGGAAATGTCTTACCAGACGTCTATCTCGTCCGTAAAGGGTCTAAACCTAGAGATCTAGCATACAAGATACATACAGAGCTAGGGAAAACGTTTCTATATGCAATAGATGCTAAGAGGAAGATTAGAGTTGGAGAAGAATATGAACTAAAGTGGGGGGACGTAATCTCAATAGTTTCAACAGCAAAAGAAGCCTAGAAAGAGGATATTATGGGTTAAGGTCTCCTAAGTATTTCTCTGAATAGTATCCCCATTCTTTCTTTGATCCAAAGCTTCTTACACCGAATTCTCTAACTTGTTTCTTCAATCTTAATGCTTCTTCACTAGTTATCTCACCTCTCCTCTCTAGGTATTCTATTACTTCTAATGCTTCTTCATCGTTTTCACATCTTCGGAGATAATCTATAACAGTAGGCATAGAAGGAGCTTCTCTACTCTTCTTAGCTTCTGCTTCACCTTCTTCTATTGATGTTCTTGCAGCATCAATCGGTAAACTCATCTTCTTCTCAGCTATTTCTCTATAGAGATTAGGGAAAAGCTTCTTGAAAGTTTTCTCATCTATCTCCATTACTTCCACTATCAAAAATGTTTATAGCGTTATTTAAGTGTGTTGAGATGCATTCAATAGAAGTGTCCTCAATAAAAACTTAAGAGGAGGGGCTGGCTTGGTAGCCCTAGCCACCCACAGACAAGTCTACGCGGTCCTCGCTTCGAGCCTTTTGGGCTTGCCGAGGACGACAAATAATACCGTGCGGGTCTTGCTAGGGCTTATACCCCAGCCCCATCCTCAGCGAGCCCCATTGACTTCCTTATGTCTACAATCTTCTTCAATATATTTCTTAGGTCCTTGTATCTTGGTATGCGTCTCTCACCATTCTTTTATAGGATTGTACTTGTAAGCATTATTAGGTATCTCTGAACCTTACGGCTATACTTCTTATTCCCTCTGCCATATCTGCCTTTAGCCTTGTATAATCCAAGATAGTTAATAGACTTCACATATGATGCGAACTTATCGTAGACTAGTAGTCCAACTAATCCTGCTAACCCGTTAATATCGTCTCCACTTAGTCCAAGGCTATCGGCTATATCAATGAATCTTGGAATAACCTTGATGGCTTTATCAACAATCTCCCTCCTAGCATCCTCAACCATCTCCTCCAACATCTTGACATCGCCTCCAACATCAACACCGACTACGCCAGCACTCCGCACTCTCTGAAGATTCCTGTAAAGCATCTCCTCCCTCATTAACAATGGCCTCAATTCAATATCGATGAGTGTCAAAGGTTTAAAGTATCTATGAGTATTATTTTTAGTCAATGATAATTCGTAGGCTTTCCATAGTAGGAATGC
>JAKCEX010000021.1 GCA_023539395.1 Candidatus Geocrenenecus arthurdayi
CAGGCTTAAGACCTGCTGGCGTAGGCCTTCGTGGGTTCGAATCCCACCCCCCGCATATCGTGAGAAGCATATTTGAGAAGCACCGTTTCCAACTTATAGGATAATTTTTAACTATCTAGTATCTTATGGTTCTTTCAGGGTTTTATTTATAGAGATTTTGAAATTGTTATTTGAATTATGTTTCTCTCATGATTAGTCTTAAACCTTTTTCTGTTATTCTATAAAGGTTTGGGCTTTTAATATCACACTTACTGTAGGCTGGGCATGTTCTACAATCATTTCTATAATTGACTTTTTCGATGTATCCATGGGTTTCAAGTATTGTTAAGCCTGTGTCTAGTTCTTCTTTACTTATTTTAAGCTTATCTATTATTGTGTATGGGTCTATACATCTTGAATTGATGAGTTTTAATATCCTCAATAAGATGTCTTGATTATTCATAGATAATCTTCCTCATCTTGAGTAAGAGTGGAATGGATAGTATTCCTAGAATTACTTCTATTCTTATAATATTATAGATTATTTCCACTTGAGTGCTTGAAATTAATGAATCTATGGAGCTTGTTATGAAGTTTATGACTTGGACTAGCATTATCGCTACTGACATTAGCAAAGCAATGAAGAGTGAGGCATTGGATACTTCTTCCCTAGACTTTATACATGCATAATTATATAGAACTCCTACTGTTATAAAGTAGAATACCATTCCTACATCTACGGGGAGAAGCTGGGGGACGCTTATTTCTACCTTAGTTATGCTTTCTATTAGATATATGAGTGAAGATACTATGTATGCTGTACCTAAAAGTAATGCATATCTAGCCATTGTCTTCATATAATCAATCCTCCAATCAATAGAATTGCGTAGGTTATAGTATATGCTATAATTAATTGGTAGGATACTATAAGTAGAGTGTATCTTAATCCTATTTCAGTTTTTATTGTTGCTGCTGTTGCCATACATGGTGTATAGAGTAAAGTAAACGCCATTAGAGAGTATGCAGTAAGCGGAGTAAAAGAGCTTAGGAGAACAGATGGTAAGCCTTGCTCACCTGCACTGTATAGAACTGCCAGTGAAGATATAACAACTTCTTTAGCTATGAATCCAAACATTAATG
Source organism: Candidatus Geocrenenecus arthurdayi (assembly GCA_023539395.1). Classification (GTDB taxonomy): domain Archaea; phylum Thermoproteota; class Nitrososphaeria_A; order Caldarchaeales; family Wolframiiraptoraceae; genus Geocrenenecus; species Geocrenenecus arthurdayi. The sequence continues at coordinate 1,120 of JAKCEX010000021.1, forward strand.
ATGCTATTATTCTCCAATCCCAGTTGAATGGTTTAAACAATGGTTCTAAAAGCTTACTGAACGAGGCTATCCAGCTACGTGATAGAAGCTCTGGAACGCTTAAAGCTTCTGATCCAAGATATCCTTCTGGACCAGTAATGCTGAGAACCCATATAACAACCATTAACGATACAATTATGGTTCCCGCTCTAATCAAAAACGATTTTACTCTCTCCCAACTCTTAATGAAGACATTCATAGCTGAAGGAATAAGATAGGGAGGCATATCCATAACATATCCGACTGTTTGACCTTTGAATAGCAAATTATTGAATAGAATTGCTGTAATGATTGCGATGACTACGCCTATGAAATACATGCTTAAGATTACTATTATCTGGTTTTCCTTGAAGAATGCAAGAGTAAATAGTAGATATATGGGGAGCCTAGCACTGCATGACATGAATGGGATCATGAAGACTGCTAATCTCCTATCTCTATCAGTTCCAAGAGTCCTAGTAGACATTATTGCAGGAACATTACATCCAAAACCGATTAATAGTGGAATTACAGCTCGACCACTTAAACCTAGCTTATTCATCCATTTATCAAATAAAAATGCAGCTCTAGCTAGGTATCCAGTATCTTCAAGGAATGATATGCCTAGGAATAAGAATAGGAGATTCGGGATAAATATTAAAACAATGCCGACGCCGTTCAAAATTGCATCAGCGAGTAGAGATGAGATAATATCTGGCAAGAATGAAGTCTTGATAAGATTGTAGATATAATGAGAAAAGAATATCTCAATTAATCTTGTTAGAGGGGCTACGATATCGAATGATAGTTTAAAGAGTAAGTAGAGTACAGATATAAATATCATTAGACCTATGATTGGATGTGTTAAAACCCTGTCAAGCTTATTAGTAAAAATGGTGAGACTCTCCCTAGCTGGCTTCCTCTTAATATACTTCTTAGATAAAGAAAGTATGTAGTGATATCTCTTCTCAATCATTAATACTTCAATGCTCTTGTTAAATCTAGCTTCCAGCTCATCCTTAATGCGTCTTGATTCTCTAATGACTTCTTCTAGTCCACGGCTTCTAAACTGCTCTACTACATCATTATCATTTTCTAATAATCGAATCGCTAACCATCTTGAATCAATCCCTAGGTCCAGCTTTCCCATAAATGAATCTATGATTTTACTGATTTTTTCTATAGCTTCTTCTATCTCTTCTCCATAATCGAGCTTAAAAGATACTGTTGGTCTATCTATTTGTTCTATCATTGTTTCTAGCAGTTGATTTATTCCAACTTCTTTAATAGCGACAACTGGTATAATCGGTATCTTCAACTCATTTATTAATCCATGAATGTCTATCTCTACTCCTTCTTTTTCTGCTAAATCAATCATATTTAATGCTATGATAAGCTTAAGATTCATCTCAAGAAGCTGGATTGTAAGATAGAGATTCCTCTCTAAGTTTACAGCATTAACTACTTGAATTACTATTTCTGGTCTTTCTTCAATTAGGAATTTTCTTGCAATAATCTCATCTTGACTATAAGCAGTTAAACCGTATATTCCAGGTAGATCGACTATCTCGAAGCTAGTTTCTCCCAAATTGATCTTACCGATTTTCTTCTCTACTGTTACACCTGGCCAATTAGCAACCCATGCTTTTCCTTTAGTTAATTTATTAAATAAAGCTGATTTCCCAACATTAGGATTTCCAATAATACCTACTGTAATTGATTGCTGTTTAACTTTGATTTTAGTACTTGTTGATGCTTCATGACAAGCCATTACATCACCTCAACCATTATCTTTTTAGCGACCCCGAAGCCTAAAGAGAAAGTTCCGCTAACATTATTCCTTATAATAACTGGACCATGTTTACTATTTCTTAAGACTTGTATCTCAGCTCCAGGTAGAAGTCCAATTTCATATAATCTTTTAATTAATCCTCTTCCTCCAACTATCTTAACTATCTTGACTGTTTTTCCTTCATCAATATTTGAAAGTGGAGAAACATTAAGAGGTTTATCTCCAACATCGTAGCCCATTGATCCTCCTACCAAGCTATATCTTGGAAAATCGGTATTTAAGAATTTGCAGTGTAAAACATTATGATATACACCGTAAACATGCTGTCACAACAACTTTTTAACTTCGTAAAAACGATTAAAATATGGTAAATGTCTATACGGTCTGAACAATTAGTTCCTGCAATTAGAGCAAAAATGATAAAGATACTCATAGAAAAATATAGTTATAGTAGGAGGAGAGCTTCTCAAATACTTAATATAAGCCCAGCAGCTGTGACACACTATATGAGTGGTAGGAGAGGAAGGTTGTTGAAGCTTCTTGAAGAACCGAGAGCTAGCAAACTTATTAATGAGGTAGTAGAGAAGATTGTTTCTAAAGGTGGAAGAGTCTCAGAAGCTGAAATATATGATCTTGCATTAACTCTTTCATCTATAATTGAAGAAAAAAAGAAGGGAGAAATAAAATATAGTTTAGACCAAGCTAAGAATAAGCTTATACGAACATTACGGGAAAGAGCGCAGGCAGAACATGAAGCTGCTGAGAAATTCATGGAGACTGCTTCTAAGTTAGATAATGAAATTACGAGAATGATTTTCAGGCAGATTGCAAGTGATAGTATTAAGCATGCAGATGTATTAATGTCTACTATTTCTATACTTGAGAGAGGTGAAGAAATAAAGATAGAAGTACCTAAAAAGAATATTTTACAATCATTACTAGAGAAAGAGGAAGTCGCACATATTCATAGTTTAGATGAAGTAAAATCATATCTTCCACATAAACTCCTCAAAGTCCTACTCGAATCAGTGGAAGCAGATGAAAGAAAGCATGCGAAAATACTTAGAAGTTTAATAGAGTTAGCTGAAGAAAAATCCTGAGAGAGTATTAAAGGAGAGAACTCCCATAAACGTTATCATTTTGATAACTTTAATGCATATATGAAAATAACTATTCTAAAATATTTCAAAATGAGCTTGGCTGATGAGTTGAAGCGGCAGCAATCGTATGTTTTCTCCAACTTACCAGCCGACTGCTTTTACCATTTCTACGAAACATTTCCCTCTTCCTGCTAGACAACACTCTAGTTAATACTGCTTTTAGTTTAACAACTCATTTATCCCCTACTATATGTGGTTAGCCAGACATTACCAATCCATGAATGATAGTTATAATAGATAACCCTGATAAAAATATGTGTGATTTGAATTTTTGAGATAATCTTAGTAATATGTTTATTGTAGCTAGGGAGATAATAGTAGCTGTACTGAATGAGAGAAATATTTCAGTTAACCCTAAAAATTCAAATATTCTTGGAGATACTATGTATGCATATATGCTTCCACCCAATGTCGCTGGTATGCTCATTAAGAATGAGATAATTAGAGAATCTTTAACATCATATCCTCTTAGAAGGAGAGCTAACATAGTTACGCCGCTTCTACTAATTCCTGGAAGGATAGAAAAAGATTGAGCTATTCCAGCTATTAATGCATCTGGAATATTTACATCGTTTATACTCTTTCTTATGGATTTTATCTTCATCCTCCACCAATTTAGGAGAGCTGTTACAAATAACATGAAGCCTATGAAAATTAATGCGTAACTTGTACGTAGCATAACAAGTAGATTAATTGAGAGCGTAGAGAGGAGTATTCCAAGAATGCCTGTAACAATTGTAGAGATTATTAAAAATATGAGCAGATTAAAGCTTGCATCATCTATCTTGGTGGGTAGGCGTAGCATTCTTAATAGTTCTCTCCTAAAGTAGATAGAAGCCGCTACTACAGTCGACCCATTAAGCAGTAAACTTAACAAATATGAATCTGATGGAGATAAGCTCCATAAATAGAATACAAAGAATAGCATCGTCTTACTACTAACTGGAAGCCACTCAGTAACTCCTTGAATTAACCCTGAAAGAAAACCCAAAAGCATGTTCTGAGACATTCTCAAAACATCCTATCAATAGTAATAAAATAATCTTTATTTATCGGAATACTTAAATAATCGTATGTAGCTGGAAGATACTTGAAGGTGTAATGAGAGGGGGTTATCAAACCGAATTCTAATCTTGTTTTTCAAAGTCCCTCTGATAGAAACTTCTCCACATATAGAGGTGATGGGTGCTGAGGATACTCTTAGCAGGGTTCGGTGTAGTAGGTAGGAGTCTTGCTGAAATACTAGTAGAACGTTCTGAAGAATTGAGGAGAGGAGAAGGATTAAACATACGTATTATAGGGATAATTGATAGTGGAGGAGCTGCAGTATATGAGAGAGGTCTCAACCTTGAAGAGATGATAAAAACAAAGAAGAAAAGTGGTTCAGTCTCACATCATGATGATTATGGTAGACCTGGTCTAAACGTATTAGACCTGCTGGATGAATTAGAAGTAGATGTTCTAGTAGATGCAACTCCAACAAATCTAAGTAATGGTGAGCCAAGCTATACATATATTAGGAAAGCTTTAGCATCAAGGATCCACGTTGTTACAGTTAATAAGGGTCCACTAGCATTAGCACTCCCAGCATTAAAAGAACTTGCAAAACATAAAGATGTTATCTTTAGGTTCAGTGGTTCGGTAGGAGGTGGATTACCAGTAATAGAGTTTGCAAGACAATGTGCTAGAGGTGATGAGATAATCAAGATAGAGGGTGTATTAAATGGAACAACCAATTACATCATATCTAGAATGGAGGATGGTCTAGAATTTGAAGCAGCATTACAGGAAGCTCAAGAAAGAGGTTATGCTGAGAAAGACCCAAGCTTAGATATTAGAGGACTTGATACTGCCGCTAAACTAGTAATACTTGCAAATGAAGTATTAGGGATCAAAGCGACTATAAATGATGTCCATATAAAGGGGATAGAAGAACTAAGAAAGAAGGAAATAGATGAAGCTATTCGATCTGGAGAAACATACAGATTGATTGGTAGAGTGGATAGTGGATTAGAAGTTAAACCTACTAGAATTAAGAGAGAAGACCCTCTAGCGGTAAGATACTCGATGAATGCTGTCTCCTTTACGACTATGAACTCCGGCGTACATGTAATACTTGGAAGAGGCGCAGGGGGAAGAGAGACTGCTACAGCAATCTTGAGAGACTTGATAGAAATTAAGAAGAAGCTAGTGGAAGTGAAGGTTTAAATGAGGTTTGTAATGAAGTTTGGAGGTACTTCTCTTGGAGATGGGGAAAGAATAAAGAATGCTGCAAGACTTGTAAAAGAATACGTAGAGAATAATGAAGTTATCGTAGTATGTTCAGCGATGGCTGAAGTAACAGATACATTATTTATGCTAGTTGATAAAGCTTCAAGAGGTAGAGTAAGAGATGTCGAGATTACATTAAATAATCTATCTGAAAAACACTTTAGAGCAATAGATGAAGCTATAGTCGATGAGGCAGTTAAAAGAGATGTTAAAAGTATTATTAAAGATTTAATTGAAGATCTAAGGAGAGCCGTTCTCAGTATATTGTATCTCAGGGAAGCTACTCCAAGGTCTAGAGATTACGTAGTCTCATTTGGGGAAAGATTATCAACGAGGATAATGTGGGGGGCTTTAACAGAATTGAATGTTAACTGTAAATACTTAGATGGTGGAGATGCTGGGATAATAACTGACTCAAATTTTGGTGAAGCTAACCCGCTCATGGAGGTCACTAAGCTGGAAGTTAGGAGAAGAATCGGCTCATTACTCGATAGAGGAATAACCCCAATAGTAACAGGATACATTGCAGTTAATGAAGAAGGTGTTATAACAACTCTAGGTAGAGGAGGAAGCGATTATACTGCAACAATACTCGGATACTGTCTAGATGTAGATGAAGTATGGCTTTGGAGTGATGTAGATGGATTAATGACTGCCGACCCTAAGATAGTTAAGAATGCTCGAGTCCTACCGACTGTATCATTTAATGAAGCAATAGAAATGGCGATATTTGGTGCTAAAGGTCTTCATCCAAGAGCGCTTGAACCAGCTATGAAGTCAAATATCAAGGTTAGGATAAAGAATACGTTTAATCCATCTCATCTAGGAACATTAATAACTTCAAAACCTGAGAAGAGCGATATGATCGTTAAGGCAGTCCTCCTCGTTAAGGATGTTGCTATGATTAGTGTTAGAGGTGCAAGCATGGTTGGTAGACCTGGAACAGTAGCTAAGATACTTGAGACACTAGCTAGAGAGAATATAAACGTTATGATGATTTCTCAGAGTGTTTCAGAATCCAGTGTATCCATAGTCATTAAGAGGGATGCATTAACTAGAGCTCTAAATAGACTTGAAACAGCCCTTCTAGGAACAGGCTTAGTTGAAGATATAGAATCTGAAGATGATGTAAATGTTATCGCAGTAGTTGGAGAAGGTATGAGGGGAACACCTGGAGTAGCGAGTAAAGTTTTCGGAGCTGTAGCAAAGAGGGGGATAAATATACGGATGATTGCACAAGGCTCATCCGAATTAAACATATCATTCGTAGTAAAAGAAGAAGATGGAAGCGAAGCAGTAAAAGCAATACATGAAGAATATGGGCTATAGAATAACTAGTTCTCCAAATTATTTTACATTCTTCTCCTACATAACAACTTTTAACTTCAATCATAATGTCCTAAAAATCTAGAATGTAACTAAAATTCCCTGTACTCTTCATCTCCCAGATTAATTTAAGAATCATTGAGTATTCAATATCCTCTTGATGCTACCTTTAACTAGTAGTCTTTTTCTTTGAGACCATCCGTAAAATGTATGATTGCTTCTTCTCTATGCTATCTATTACTTGCTTAGGTCTACTAAAGTATCCATGGAATGCTAACCCTATGGCCCATCCTGCTAAAGGCCATATGAACCAGATGGTTCCTGGCGAAGTCCATAGGTTAACGAATATGAGGAAAACATTAACTATAATATATGCAGCCAAGTGAAATTGAAATCCTTTTAAAGCTTCTTTTATCTCATATTCTTTCCAAGCTTCTAGAAACTCTTCTAATGTAACTTCAACACTCATGCGAATTCATGCAGTCTGGATTTTCATAAATTTTTCTATTTAAAACTATGAAAATATATACAGCTTTTCTCAATACCTATATGGTATAGAGATGTTCTATAGCTGGAGTTCTAAATTCTTAGTAGAGAAAGAGTGCGTTATATGTAAAGCAAAGTCTAGGTTTATTTCTGACTCTATAGGTGTATGTGTAGATTGCTTAAGGAATAGACCTGACGAATCTCTAAGATATGTTAGTTTGAAGCATAGTGAAACTAGGTTAAAGTATGGTTTACCACCCTACCCTCCTAAGACGGATGGAGGTATTCCATGTAAGTTATGTGTAAACAGCTGTATAATCGGTGAAGGAGAGAAGGGATACTGTGGTTTAAGGATGAATAAGTCTGGTAAACTCTTACAGATTGCTGATAATAAGACAGCTCTACTCCACTACTATCTTGATCCACACATAACAAATTGCTGCTCGTCTTGGTTTTGCCCTGCTGGAACTGGGTGTGGTTACCCTAGATATGCAGTAAGGAATAGCGCTGAGATAGGTTATTACAATCTTGCATTATTCTTCTATGGTTGTAGTTTTAATTGTTTATTCTGTCAGAATTGGAGTCATAAATTCTTAGAGAATGCTGAAAGAACAACTGTAGATGAGCTTGTAAATGTAACATTAAGAAATAGTAGGATTACTTGCTGGTGCTGGTTTGGTGGTTCCCCCGAACCTCAGCTCCCATTTGCAATTGAATCTTCCAAGAAAATAATCGAAGAAAAACCATCGAATAGAATTTTAAGGATATGTTTTGAGTGGAATGGTAGTGGAAACCCATCACTAGTTAAGAGAGTGGGTGAGATAGCTCTTGAAACAGGTGGAAACATAAAATTTGACTTGAAAGCATATACACCTTCAATCCATAAAGCTTTAACAGGCAGAGACAATATGCAGACTTTAAAAAATTTCGAGCTTATCTATAGAGAATTCTATAATGAGAGAAGAGACCTACCTGTACTTACAGCTACAACTCTTTTAGTCCCATATTATGTTGATGAGAGAGAAGTTGAAATGATAGCAGAATTTATCTCAAGCCTTGACCCTGAAATCCCCTACTCTCTACTAATATTCCATCCAGATTTCATGATGAGAGACCTTCCAGTAACACCCGAGAAACAATTTCATAAATGCCTGGAGGCAGCTAGGAAACACTTAAAAAATGTTAATGCAGCTAATCTAAACCTGCTAGGCTACCCATCTAGTAGCTTAATCTGGGGGCTGACGTCAGATTGAAGGTGTTCAGAGGAAATAGGATGTGTTCTTTAGAGAATAAATAGCTAGCTGCAAGCAATATTACTTGAAGAAGACTGGTATGAACCTGGATGTTCTATAGTCTGGTGGTGGAGTTCCATGTATTGCTATCTTGTATCCACAGAATCTACACTTATTTTCTTCATCTAGATACCATCCAAGTATATCGAACCCCCTCCTTTCAACGACTATTTTTCCACATTCTGGACAATATGTATTCTCGTATGGGTGACCTGGAACATTACCTATGTAAACATACTTTAACCCAGCTTCCCTAGCCAATTCATAATGTTTCTCTAAAGTTTTAACAGGGGTTAATGGTAGATGTAGTAGCCTGTAATCTGGGTGAAATCTAAGAAAATGTATGGGTGTATCTGGTCCTAGGTTGTCGTACACCCATTTTACTAATTTACTTGCTGCTTCAAGGCTATCTCCAATCTTCGGTATAACTAAGTCTGTAATCTCTATGTGGACTCTTGTTTTATTCTTAAGTTCGAGTAGAGTCTGAAAGATAGGCTCAGGATCTGGTACTCCTACGTATTTTCTTAAGAATTCTACTTCACCATTACCTTTGAAATCTACTGTTGCTGCGTCCAAGAAATCTTTTGCTTCATTAATACTATCAGGCCAATAACCATTCGTGACGAAGATATTTATTAGCCCTTCTCTTCTAGCTATAACACCAATATCATGTGCAAACTCCATATAGATTGATGGCTCATTATACGTGTATGCTATACCATGACTACCATATTTCTTAGCCATTTTAACTATTTTCTCAGGTGTTACATCTACACCTTCAACTTTCCTTCTTTGACTAATATCAAAGTTTAGACAGTACTGGCACATCCATGAACATCCAGTTGTAGCTATCGAGAATATCTTCGTCCCTGGAGCATAGTGGGTTACAGGCTTCTTCTCTATAGGATCTACATGTGCAGAGATTATCTTACCGTAGACAAGCAAGTATAAAGTTCCATCTATATTTTTCCTTATCCCGCAGAACCCTACTTGACCATTCTTAAGCCTACAGTAACGTGCACATGCAGTACACATTAATCTTCCATCTTCAAGAATACGGAATAAACGAGCTGGTCTCCCCGATACTTCTTCCATTACCCTCATAAAATATACCTAGCTTCCCTTAAGTTAAATATATTCTTACTACAAGCTGGTCAGAGTTTAAAACTTTATACTGGGCACATCAAGCTAGCTGAACATTCAATAGTAAGATAGGATACACACATCAGCAGGGCCACTATCTCAAAATCTGTTTTCATCTTCTTTTACCCATATAATAATGGAGGAAGAATGCAATGTAAACTGATTAATCTTTTTTCTAAATGGATGTTGTTGATGTACAGGTTTCTGCCGGCATTATGTTTTATGATTATACAGGTTGTTACCAGATGCTTGAATCGCGATATCATCAAAATTATTCATGTCTACTGGGATACATCTAGTAGTTCTCCATTACATGCTCTTATCAACTCATCTACATCTATCTTCATTAATGTATCTTCAGATCCTCCAGAAGTATAAACAAAACTAAACCTTTTAATTGAATTATCAATGATTATTCTTATTTCTTTTTTATGACCGAATGGGGGGACTCCTCCAACACTATAACCAGTCTCTTCTACAACTTCGGATGGAGTTGCAAGCCTAAATTTTTCTCCGAGGATTCTTGAAATCTTCATTAAATCAACTCTTTTATCACCTGAAGTTATAACCAAGACTCTACTCTTCTCTCCAATTAAAAGTATATTCTTAGCAATCTGCCCAAGGCTACATTTCATAGCTCTTGCAGCACTAATAGATGTCTTTGCCTCACCAGGTTTAAGATAGACAATCTCACCTTTTATCTTATTCTTTCTCAAATATTCTTCTATGTCCTTCGTACCAAGCATTCTATTTCTAAATTATCGTAGCTTAATCAAATATATTGTGTTACCCATGTTTATCGCTATGTCTACACCGTAAATCTTATGGATACAGGGTTTCCCCCTCCTATAATCACTTTCATCTTCAACATCATCTACTACTAGCCCAAGACCCCACCCCAGCCCCATCCCCAGCGAGCCTCCTACTTCTTTGCTTCTATCAGCATCTTTAGAGCTCTTCTCATATCCTTGAAAGTTGACGAACGTTTCTCACCAATCTTCCACAGAATTGCATTTGTAAGCTTCAATAGATATTTTTGAGCTAAGCATAGTGGGATGCCCACAACCACTAAAACAGAAAAGGAATTTCATGCTATCACCAAGTCCATCACAATAACTGAAACAATAATGCAAAAGCCTAGCGGAATGGAGCCAACACTTCATATCAAAACACTTACAACTACACTTATTACTGAAAGATCTGGCGTAACGGCGAGATATGTATTATAGTGATAGTATTATTGTTAGCAGGCATTTCATTAGGATTGCTCATCTTGAAAATTCTGAGAAAAAGTGAGTGAGAAAATAAGGATAGCAGCTTTTCGCACTAAATGATCTTTAGTCCCAATCTTTGAATGCTTACGAACTCCTTCTTTTTACTCTTAACTATAAATTAAAATTAAATCAAAAGTTTCAGATCATACGTGGCTTTAGGTTTAGGCCTCATATACGCCTGATCCTGCCTTATCTTATTCTTGCGGGTATCATTGTAACAATTCTGATCAATATTAATAGGGTAATTACAAATTCTATGGGAGATTTCTGGGGCTCAAATGTGGGCTGGGATAAAGATGTGGGCTGAAGTGCAGGTGTTGGCTGGGGGTGGTCGCTGAGATTGTTACTGGCGTTACGGGTGGCGGAGGTTTTCAACTATGAATTAGATGGTGAGACTAATAGCACCTTTATAGTTGTCATCCCAGTCCAGCCTGCATACACACTCCGCTTCCTGACATCCTTTGGAGTGAAGCTATAGCTGAATGATCCATCCATGTTAGTAAGGATCCCCTCGGTAAAGTTTGTACCATCAGGTCTTTCAAAGGTTAAAGTTTCTCTAAACTAGGACAACCCTTCTTCCATGCTGCTTGGCGGCTTCAGCCTGATTAATGTCTGATGTCACCAGCTTACTTGAAGCGACTATATAGAGGGAGTCATAGATTGTCAGGTTCGTTGTAATTGCGAACTCGAATGCCTGCTCTAAGAATTTCTTAAAATCAAGAATTTTGAGCGTTTTTGAAAGCTCCTTGAGCTCTTCAAATCTCTCCAGCATCTCCTCTATGGGGAGAATCCCCCTCCTATGGTACTTTAAAATTACGTTTGCCACCTCCAGTATTGCTAGATCAAGTGTTTCATCATCAGCCTCTATCTCCTTAGCCGCCTCAACATAATTCTCCTCACGCATTATCAGCTTCGCTATAACTGATGCATCAATCACCTACCCTATCCTCCCTTATAGCCGCCACAACAGAGCCTTTCGGAAGAATTTCTCGAGGCTTTTTCTCCAGTATCCTACGTATTACGAGCGACCTCTCAGCTTTCCGGATCCTCTCCTCAACAAAGGCTCTTAACTCCGCCGGCCAGTCAATAACGTTCTTTAACCTCTCATATTTCTCCTTAACCTCTTTGGAAACCTTGAAGCTTATGACTTCACTCACAAGTATTCATGCTAGTAAACCAAAATATAAACCAATTGGTCTACCATCATACCTTCAAGCTCCCAAAACACTTCTTTGAAATTAAGCCCTAGCGCCATACTGAGCTCTTCAATCATATTTGGTTCTAGCAAGGAGCAAGGTAAGCTAAGTAAAATCTTGATAGAATCTCCTTTTTGGTAGAAAGTAGACCGTATCAAAGTATGGTGGAGGATTATCTGCCTGATAGTGGCCATAACGCTACTTACACTAGCTTTTCTCAACTTCCCCCGATTACAGGTGGGATGTTTGGACCCTTGAAAACATTAGGGGGGAATATAGTAGTCGTGGCGGGCCATCAGAAATTGGGGCAAAGTTCTGAGCATGGCTTTGGAGCCTATAATCAAGTCCACTGTACATGATCTTGCTAGGAAAGTATCTATAATTAAGATTGCTAGGGAGCCTAGGTATAGGAGGTGTATAGCTGTTGATGAGACTAAGCTATGTGTTAAGAAATCCCATGTATACGTGTGGTCTGCTGTAGACGTGGACTCTAAGGAATTATTAGCTCTAGAAGCATCGTATGGGAGGAGCAGCCTAAATGCTCTAATATTCCTTAAGAAAGCACTAAGGATATGCATTAACAAGCCACTAGTCATGGTTGATAGGAGTCCATGGTATAGATAGGTATTGGGGAGGCTTGGGTTAGAGTATAGGTATGAAAAGTTTGGTATGAGGAACAGGGTTGAAAGATTCTTCAGATACCTAAAGGAGAGGACAACGGTATTCCATCATAAGATGAGTGCAAGAAACCATGTACATGGAATCACGAACCTCAAACTATTCATAAACCTATCCATAATATACTATCAAGCAGCGAGAGGGAGGTGAGCAAAAATGATTATTTGGACGCTATCAGGTGATGATAGTGAAAGGTTATAAGATTTCCAATTCAATTACATATTGTTGAAGGGCGTGTATCTTCTATTCTTGAATATTTCTAGGGATACTAAGATTAGAGTTGGTTCACTGGGCTTGATTAGTTTTCCAGCTGGAATATACGTATATGTGGGCTCTGCTCAAAATAGTGTAGAAGCTAGAGTTAAGAGGCATCTTAACAAGAAGAAGACTTTAAGATGGCATATTGATTACTTAACATCCTCAGAAGATGTAGAACCTATTTATGCAGTTGTACTGCCTCTAACTAGGAACTATGAATGTAGGATAGCTAAGATTCTACAAGAGAATGACTCAATAAGCATTAACAATTTTGGAGCATCAGATTGTAGGTGTAAATCACATCTTTACAATATTAAGAGCCCAAGTAGATTAATTATGAAAATTAAGAGAACATTAAATCTGAAGAAGCCTATCAAATGTATGAAGATTTATGGAGATTTCACAATAAGATAACTCAAAATAATCCTAAAAGAAAATGGTTATATGCAAGAATGGGAAAAATTGTTCTGTGAGCATATTTGGTAGATAAGATAAGTACTGATATTGTTATTATCGGCTCTGGGCTTGCTGGTCTTAGAGCTGCGATAGAGGCTGCAAGTATTGATTCTAGCATCCAGGTTTCCGTTATAAGCAAGGTGCATGCTATGAGAAGCCACTCAGTTGCCTATGCTGGAGGAACTGGGGCAGTCCTATATCCTGATGAAGGTGATAGCTTCGATCTACATGCATTTGATACTGTTAAAGGTTCAGACTACCTAGCAGACCAAGATGCTGTAGAGCTGTTCGTTAGACTTGCTCCTAGAGAGATTCTCAGGCTTGAGCATTGGGGGATGCCTTGGAGTAGGAGACCTGATGGTAGAATTGATCAAAGACCTTTTGGAGGTCATAGTTTTGATAGAGCATGCTATGCATCTGATAAGACTGGTCTTCATGCAATGCAGACGTTATACAATACATGCTTGAAGTATGATAATATAACATTCTATCATGAATGGTTTGCAACCTCTATCCTTGTTGAAGATAATGAATTCAGAGGATTTACAGCATTAGAAATAAAAAGTGGGGAACTCTACATCTTTGAAGCAAAAGCTGGGATACTAGCGACAGGTGGAGCTGGTAGACTCTATTCTTTCACAACATATGGGCACTCAGCTACAGCTGAAGGTATGGCTATGGCGTATAGAGTAGGCATACCATTAAAAGATATGGAGTTTATCCAGTTCCATCCAACAGGCTTAGTCCCCTCAGGGATACTCATATCAGAGGCTGCTAGAGGTGAAGGTGGATACCTTAGAAATAAGCAGGGAGAGAGATTCATGTCTAGGTATGCACCAGAGAAAATGGAGCTAGCGCCGAGAGATATAGTTTCAAGAGCTATGATGAGAGAAATAATTGAGGGTAGAGGTTTTGAAGGACCAAATGGTTTAGACTATGTCCACCTAGACTTGACTCATCTAGGTGAAGAAGTCATAGATGAGAAACTTACAGAAATAAAAATGATAGCTATGAAATTTGCTGGAATAAACCCTGTAAACGAGCCAGTCCCAGTTAGACCGGTAGCCCACTATACTATGGGTGGTGTACACGTAGATATAAATGGTCAAACACCTGTTAAAGGTTTATGGGCGGCTGGAGAAGTAAACTGTGTAAGCATACATGGAGCGAATAGGCTTGGATGCAATTCAACAACAGACTGCTTAGTATATGGATACATAACAGGTAAAAATGCAGCAGAATACGTTTTAAAGAAAACCGATAAGAGCGATGTACCTCTTATCCAAGTAGAAAAAGAGGAGAAAAGAATTTTTGATGAAATATTAAAGGGCGGGTTTGGTGATGATCCATACTTGATTAGGAGAGAAATGCAGAATACTATGACTCAGCATGCATATGTTTTCAGGGATGGTAAAAGTCTAGAAGAAGGGCTGAGGAAGATTAGAGAACTTAGAAAAAGATTTGGAACAGGCAGAGTAAGTGATAAAAGCAGAGAATTTAATCAGAACCTTATAAACGTGTTAGAGCTAGATGCTATGCTTGAAGTAGCAGAAGTAGTCTTAGTCTCAGCTCTTGCAAGAACTGAGAGTAGAGGGGCTCATTATCGTTTTGATTACCCGAAGAGAGATGATGTTAACTGGCTGAAACACACTCTTGCATATAAGACTCCTGAAGGACCTAGACTAGAGTACATACCAGTAAGGATTACTAAGTGGGAGCCAAAAGAAAGAAAATACTAGCTGGAGGGGGGAAGAAATGGGTAGGAGAGAAAATAAGCTGGGGATTCTTGGATGGTTGAAGCTTAAAGGCTACTCTATTGAGAAGTTGATGTATGTTGCGCAGAGGATATCGGGTGTTGGAATAATAATATTCCTTCTCGCACATATACTGAACGTCGGGTTGGTCTATGCTCCCACGAAAGAATTATGGGAGCCTCCTGGAATAATTGGTAAAGCAGTCTTAGTCATACTTGGGATAATAGTTGTCTTCCATACATTTAACGGTGTAAGACTGATACTAGCAGAATATGGATTCATAGTAGGTAAACCTAGAAGAGCTGTATATCCGTATAAGATGACTTCACTAAGCGGGCGGCAGAGGCTAGCAGTATACCTAGTTCTAGCAGTTTTCATCATTATATTCTACTTCTGGATAATGGTTGCATTCAATTTACTGGGGTGGTAGATATGAAGGAATCAACTAAGATGCTACTACATTACATTACAGGTTTTCTCATACTCATAACAGGAGCCACTCATTTAATAGCTAACAACCTAGTCAGGTTTAATTGGATTAAAGACACTCTATGGTATCCTATGAGTCAAGGCGTATTCCTAGCGGCCGTATTATATCATGCTATGAATGGTCTAAGAGTAATATTAGTAGAGTTGTTCCCAGGATCAAGTAGCGGGAAAATAATCTCAATAATCCTAACTGTTGTTGGAATAATATTCTTTGTCTTTGGACTATACTTCCTATTAGTGATATTTGGAGGAAGGTGAGAGAAATGGTAATGAGCGAGGTTAGAAAGATAAAATTCAAAGTATTTCGATTTAATCCAGCTGTAGATGCTTTACCAACATGGAAAGTCTACGAAGTAGAAGTAGACAGAGGTATGACAGTGTTAGATGTTCTCTTAAAGATAAAAGAAGAAAAGGATCCATCTCTAGCAGTTAGATACTCTTGTAGGCAAGCTGTATGTGGTTCATGCGGTATGATGATTAATGGTAAACAGAGACTTGCATGTTTTACGAGAGTCCTAGAATTGAATTCTAAAGTAGTCGTTGTCGAACCTCTAAACAATTTACCAATAACTAGAGACCTTGTTACAGATTTCTCCGACTTATTTAACAAAGAGAAGATGGTTAAACCATATATAATCAGAGATGACATCGAGGAGATGAAGAATCCTACTGGCATGTATTTGCAGAAGCCCGAGGAATTATTGGAATACTTACAGTTTGCAGATTGTATAGAGTGTGGTTTATGTTCTTCAGCTTGTCCAACATATTCAACTGACCACCTATTCCTCACACCAATGATACTAAATAAAGCATATAGATTCTCAGTAGATTCAAGAGATAAGGGGCTTCAATACAGACTTCCTATAATAGATTCTGAGCATGGGTGTTGGAGATGCCACTTTGCAGCAGCTTGTAGTAGCGTCTGCCCTAAAGGAATAGACCCTGCAAAATCTATCCAACTCTTAAAGAAGATTATAACCTCAGCGGGTATCTTTAAACGTATGAGGAAGAAAGAAGTCCAGTTAACTTTAAGACCTCATGCAGCTGAACCTCCCACATAATAGAGAGTGAAACTCTACTTCTTATTTTTCTGCTTCTTTTTACTGTCTATCTTCTCTATTATCATCCTACTCCTAGAAACATCAACAGCTATCCTTAGCTCATCTCCATCCTTAAATGGAAACTGACTATCATGTGCAAGCTTTGAAGGTATGTGAATATAATAATATTCATTACCACTTACATGGATCTTTTTTCTAATGTAGCTTCTTGCTTGGAGCATAAAGACCCAGAATGATAAAAATGGGCTTTGATATATAAAAATTGACCCTATTTTTATATATAAGTTTATCCCCATTAATTACTTTTTATGCATCATAGATTAAAAACGTTACTATTTTAGCTGTTAGCCTATACTAGACACAAATATTCTGTAGAAATTACATTAACCGCTTCTCTGAGCTATGCCCTGGAAAGATGCTTGAGGATGGGTCGATATACTTCTTAGCCATGTTAACAGCTATTGCGGCTTGTGCAAATCCTACTACTATTAAATTCAGTTTTACAGAATCGGGCTGGTAGGCAATATCTCCTGCAGCATATATTCCTGGAAGATTTGTCTCCATCTTACCGTTAACCTTGATATGGTTATCAATTATCTCTAGCCCCCACTTCCTAAATATTGAAATATCTACTTCGTAGCCTAACTGTAGTATAAGTGCATCAACATCGAATGTAGCTTCTTCACCAGTCTTATTATTAAAGATAGTAACCCTCTCAAGCTTACTTGACCCTGAAGCTTCCTTTACCTCATACGGGATCATAACCTTAATAGGTGAATGGAAAACTTCTATTACTCTTCCTTCATGAGCTCTAAACTCTGTTCTCCTATGAACAAGTATGACTTCTGAAGCTATATCTTTTAATTCTAAAGCCCAATCGACTGCTGAATCTCCGCCTCCAACGATCATTATACGTTTTCCACGAAACTGCCATTTATCGGTAACTTGATAGAATACGCCTCTACCCTCAAATCTATTAACAGACGGGTTATCAAGCTTCCTTGGTTTTATTGCTCCTCTCCCCGCACATACAATAACAGTCTTTGTATAATGGACTCCCTTATCAGTCTTTAATTGTATAATCCCATTATCAATATAGGATAGCTCCTCTACACGTTCACCTAATACCAGTGTAGGCTTATAAGCCATAGCTTGACTCTCTAAATTCCTAACCAAGTCTTTTGCAAGTATTTTTGGGAAACCAGCAACATCGTAAATGTATTTCTCGGGATATAATGTAATCAATTGACCGCCAACTCTATCTAACGCCTCAATTATTTTTGTTTTTAAACCTCGCATCCCCGCAGCATAAAATGCTGCAAAAAGCCCAATTGGGCCAGCTCCTATGATTGTAACATCATAAAGATCTTTAGAGCTTACAATCATCCATATCATGTATAGTAAGTATAATCTTCTAATAAAATTTGTCTATGAGAAAAGTTTTTACATAGATCAATATGGATATATTGAGGTGCAAGATTGATTATGTGCGGCTTAACATCGGTACGTGTTTCAGATATAATGAGTAGGAAAGTCTTGATATTAGCAGAAGATTCTACACTAGCTGATACAGTCTCTGAGATGTTAGAGAAAGACGTGGGTAGCGCTATTATAGTAGATAAGAATGGTAGATGCATAGGAATAATTACTGAGAGAGATTTCCTAAGATTGTTTAAGGAGAAAGTTGACCCTTCTCAACAAGTTAAAGAATATATGTCTAGAAACCCTATTACTGTTAGAGAAGATGCAAGCGTTAATGAAGCTAGGAATATAATGATAACCCACAAGATAAGACATCTCCCAGTAATAGACTATACTGGACGTGTAGTAGGCGTGCTAAGTTATAGAGACATCTTTGAGAGAATCGAAACATTAATCTGAATACAGCACTTAGGCTTTAAAGAATGTTTTTATTATCCTGATTAAAGATTAATTTCAAGTGCCTAGGGAATGGGTAAAGTTAGAATAAGGAAGGTTAAGGTTCTAGCTAAAGAGATATTGAAAGTACTGGGAGACCAGATAACTACAGATTTTGAAACTAATAAAATCTTGGTTGGACAATTATTAACAGGTAGAGTCTCAAAGAAGATTAGAAATAAAGTTGCAGGATACCTAACAACACTAGCAAAGATAGAAATGAAGAAGACTTCTCAGAAGGGAGAGAACTAGCATAAAGAAGAACTTAATCCATTGAGTGTTCCCCAATTCTTAATAAATAAAATAGTTTCGAGATCAGATTTATTCCATTCTTGTTTATTGAACTCTTCTTATATACCTGTTCCATAAACTATGTGTTAGAATTCTCTTTAATTCTAGTTGATGTACACCCCATTCTGTAAGTTCATGAATTAATACGGTATTTAACTCCTTAACAAATTCATCAATGAATCTCTGCTCAAGTATTGCCGACTTCGTAACCTCTTCTTTTAGGATCTTTCTCCAAACTATTAACACTATGCTTGAAATTGACAACATTATAGTATTCTCAAGTCTATTGTAGTAGCCTACTAAGATGACGGGGGAAGAAGATGGAAAAACATATTTAGGAGAGATTACATATCTCTCGATCCTAAACTCAACCTTCGGATTCTTCTTAGATCTGATTTCACCTACAATCCATATAGTGGTAATAATTGACGTTAGTACTGCGGCCAATAATCCAATAAGTATGTAGGAGTCCATCCTACTCATAATTTTGATACTTTTAGATATATCAATTTTATAATTCTACTTATAATTTTCCAAACATGCTTAATAGTACAATTATTATGAGGGTTAAAGCAATTAGCAGGATCTCCCAGAATCTTATTCTTAGGTTCTTTCTCGTATTCCTTGTTAATGGGTTGAAATTTCTTGCCTCTAGCGCTATCTCCATTTCTTCTGCTCTACGTATAGCATGGTAGACCAGTACATACAATATTACGTGGACTCTGATTATATAATCTAATTCATTACGTATGATATTCTTGGACCTTAAAGAGTCTATTATCTCTTTTAAATCTTTAATGAGCCGTTGATACATTATGAATGCAAGAGCAATCGTATAGGAAATATGAGGTGGGGTTTTGAATTTATTTATTAAGATTGGTGGGAGCTCCCAAGGATCAACCCCATAGTAAAGTATTGTTGAGCTGGTAGTTAATATTTCAATTCTAAGTAGTATTGTAAGTAAAGCTGTTAATATTTCTTTGTTTCCAATGATGCTGTAAAAAATACCTAGACCTAAACCAAATGGTGCAGCGATAAGCATAATCTTCAGGATTTGGATAGGCTTTCTAGAAACGATAAATGATATGAGGATCGGTAAGAAGAGTATTACTGAGAGATTGTACACTCTAGATTCTATTGTTGCAGCGCTGACTAATATTAGTAAGAATATGTTTGCAATTAGTGGGTTAATTCTTGAAGTAGGCTCCGTATAGATGTCATAGTTATTGAAAGATTCTTCTCCAATCTTCATAAATTATACCTCCATCTAGCAATAGTATTCTATCAGAGTATGCTTCAGCGAAAGATATATCATGTGTAGCGATAACAAATGCCTCATTGTTGGATGCGGCTGATCTTAAGATTTCACCAAGCTTCTGTCCCATCTTATAATCTAGCCCTGCTGTAGGTTCATCTAGACATAGCAGTAGTGCACCTCTATACAATCCAGACATGATGGATATTATGCGTTTCTCACCTAAACTCAATGTATGTATTGGTTTATCTAGTAAGTAGGATAAACCAAACTTCTCTAAAAGACTCGTTGCATCTGTATTTTCGGATTTAGGTAGCTCATCCCTAGGTGTTGTCCCTGTTAAGAAGGCTGAGGGGTTCTGGCTAACATATAATGAGAGATGTGGATTAGGTTTTCTACCATTGATCAAAACTGTCCCCCTACTCGGCTTATAGATTCCTGCTAGAATCTTTAGAAGAGTAGTTTTACCTACACCATTCTTCCCAATTACCGATATGATCTCCTTCCTACCTATAGTCAGGGAGATGCCCTTCAAAACATTGTTTCTTCCATCGTAGCTGAACCATACATCCTTAACATATACAAATTTCTCAGAAACTAGGAGATTATCATAGGATGTTTTCCTGACATAAGGTTTCCCTACTTCTCCTATGAATATTGTCTTGTCTGGTTTAAGGTATAGTTCTTCTAGTGAGTAACCAGTTAAGATTATTGAGAGACCGTTATCACAGAGTTCTTTTAGTGTTTTCGATATAGACTTCCTAGCCTCCCAATCAATATTCGAGAATGGATTATCAAGTAGAAGTATCTCAGGTGAGATGCTTAATGCATCTGCAATAGCTAACCTTTGCTTCTGGCCTCCACTAAGAGTTGAAACTTCTCTATTGTAAAGGTTTAGTAAGCCAGTTATCTCTAGAGCTCTAATTGTTGATTCAATTACCTTTTTTGGTTTCCACCCTAGGTTCTCCGGTCCAAAGGCAGCCTCATCAAATACTTTGTTATTGAGTATGTAGGATTCAGGCTCATCTGGTACATATGCAATCTTAGACCTAAGATATTTTTTATCTATTAGAGATACTTCAACTCCATTATACTCTATTGTCCCCTCATAGGGGAGTAAGCCGATTATTGATAGTAGGATGCTAGTTTTTCCAGAGCCGCTTGGTCCAATAATTGCTGCTACTTCGCCCTCCCTTAATGTTAAATTTATCTCAGGGCTCTTCCACATACCTCTCCTAGCTTTCATTGATTCTATCTTGAGCAACGGGCCATCCCCTGAAAGCTCCTGCAGCTACAAGTCTATCTACGATTAATTTAACTACTATTCCAGCAAAGACTGCGCCACTTACAAGCATTGCTAGAATTATGGTAAAGTGTAGATATAGAGGATAGCCTGGGTCTCTACAAGCTGGGTAGAATGGACTAACTAGACAATCGAATGGATATGCAGCTATTACTGGTAGCATTCCAGCGAGTATCATTGTTCTCCAACCCCATGATTTATATCTTCCAATCCAGAAAGCTATCTCACTCATTAAGCCTTGTGCTGGTCCATAGTAATATAGTAGTATAGAGTATGGGCTTACGAGTAGTAGTTCTACTATTGAGCCTATTGTTTCACCTAGGAATGCTATACCCTTCTTCCTGATTACGTACGCTGGAAGTGTTCCACCGATAAACCATATCCCATATATCATTCCTATACCGATGTGTCCAGCGATTAATGTTACTACTGGAGCTACTAGATGGCTTAAGGCAGCAAAGATTACACCCGAGACAACTGAGAGGGAAGCTAAACCAACCATCTCTTTAATAGTCAGCATACTTCTGGAATCCACAGTTCAAAGATCTTCAGAACCAGCATTTAAGGGAATGTATAAGGAGCTTATACCTCTTCTATAGATAAGTTCAAATGATATTAATCCCCATCTAGATAATATTGGATAGGGTGTTATAGGCATGATTAAAGATAAAGACCTTATCAAGGAGACCGTAATAGAAGCTGCTAAGCTTATGGCCGTCTCTGCACTAACAGCTCCGAAAGCTAGAGGGGTAGACAATATTGTAGTGAGAATACTTGATAGAGATGATGAATTAGAGCTACTCGCAAAGAAGATGGAAGAACTCTCAGAATATTATGGAGATTACTTTAAGAGAGATGCTCATAATATAAGGAATAGTAAAGCAGTAGTATTGATAGGATGCAAAATTGCTGCGATGAATCTCAAGACTCCTCCATTCTGGAAGATAGATGCAGATACCCTACACAGTATAGTTAACCTAGGGATAGCTATAGGCTCAGCTGTGAAGACAGCATCAATACATAACATAGATAATAGAGTTATGTTTAGCGCTGGTGTAACAGCACAAGAACTTAAATTAATAGATGCAGACTATGCTTTCGCCATTCCTCTAAACGTATCATCCAAGAGTAAATACTTTGATAGAGTATGGCCGCCCCCTAAATAGAAGAACAAAAGAATACCAGAGTACAATTATCGCCTATACTATTGATAACATTCTACTATCCTGATCTTCCGGAAAAGATTAAAAAAGAGTTAAAACCAAGATATGGTATGGCTCGTTATGGTTTGATATCTGGTTTATTGATTATATTGGGTGTAATACAGTTTACGATATTGATGGTAGTATGTGAGGCTCTCTATCCCAACTATAGTGTAGCCTATAACTATATTAGCGACCTTGGAGTCGGCTTAACAGCTCCAATCTTCAATAGCTCAATAATACTTCTAGGCATACTGGTAATCGTTTCTTCGTGGCTTCTCTACCAAGTATTTAAGAGTAGAGTATTATCTATAGTTTTGTTTTTAACTGGATTCGGAGCTACAGGTGTTGGAGTTTTCCCAGAGGGAAGCCCATACAATCTACACACAATAATGTCTGCAGTAACATTCATCTTCGCAGGAGTAACTGCTATAACAGCATATAGATTTACACCTAAACCTATCTCATGGATATCCATAATAATGGGTGTAGTATCCTTAGCTTCATTAGGATTATTCACATCTGAAAACTATCTAGGACTAGGGCATGGAGGAATGGAGAGGATGATAGTTTACCCAGTACTTCTATGGGCTTTAGTATTTGGAGGATACATCATAACAAAGGATATAAAACAATAATGAATCTATGAAAGCATATCTAACCCATCAAGCCATCCTTCAT
>JAKCEX010000065.1 GCA_023539395.1 Candidatus Geocrenenecus arthurdayi
AGAAGAATGTATGTGATGTCGTTGTTGATTTATGATTCTGGAGAAGGATTACCTCCAGTATTTTGGAGGATAGCTTCTTCTTAATTTTTCAGTTGGCTCCCACCTGAATCTCCATAATCCTCTCCCAACATCTTCTAATACGATTGATAGTTCACTTATCATTTTATCACTTATGAGTACTTCATCTGCTATAGGTGATATAACTATATCTCCTTCTACTTCAGGCGAATGAGTATCCTCAGTGAGTACAGTAACTCTGCATGCTCTAGGGATTATCCATACTTTTAATGGTCCACCAGCAGTCTCAAATTCCGTTTCTTCAGCATTCTCTAAATCTGGCCACAATCCTATCATCTTAGCTAACTCTACTGGGATGAGGACTTGAGGCGTCTCAGACTCATATCCACTATTTAGGAGACCTATAGTTTCTACCGGTTTATCCCTACATAGAATCTTTATCTTCACTCTTACTACCAATATCTTTCACCGCTTTTATCCTACCAATACGCGTCTTATGATCTCTAACGAGACCTACGTAGCTTCTTTCCATATTCTATATGTAAGAATAAGTTACACCCTTAAAAGCCTTTAACAATACTCCCGCCTCTCATCAACCACTTTAAAGAATAGAAACCACTAGGCTAAGAAAAAGAAAAGTAGAATAACTAGATAAGGAATCAAGTTAATATACAACACATATAATCCAGTAAATGGGGGCGGTCATAGGGAGCGGGGAAACACCCGCTCTCATCCGAACGCGGAAGTTAAGCCCGCTCCCGCGTCGCCGTTAGTGAGGTGCGGGAGCCCTCGCGAAGGCGGCGTGCTGCCCCCACTTCTCAATTTCTTTTTATTGAGCTCAAATTAGAATTATTGTTGATTATGTTGATGTGTGTTTACTTGTATTCACCTTCACTAGCTTGTTGAATCTCTGATATGAGCTTTTGAAGCTAGTTCTAGTATATGGGCTCAATGTTTATGGAGGGTGAGTAGAATTTTTATCTACACCTTAAAATTGATTTAGGGTTCAGCATGTTTTCTTATCTCTAATATTATTTTTTCATGTCATCATATACTTGAGCTTGGCTTCTCTGATAATCTCTACATGGTTCTTAGCGGGAGAAGATTATCTTGAGCGCTTTAAGCCATCCTACTGGTTTATCTACTTCTATTATTCTTTTAGAGCCTATTCCATATATTTCTCTACTTATTTCTTCGAAGAGCTGCGGCTCTGATGCTGCATAGTAATCTCTACCTATTACTGCTATCGTTACTCCATCTCTAAGATAGTAGAATTCTTCTCCAACACGGTGTACTATGTATCCATGTAGTGAGCCAATCCTAGTAATATGTCTAACATTTTGTGGAGAGAGTTCTAGGATTTTCTTCTCGAATCTTCTACCTAGGAGAGGTGGATTAGAATCTATGTATAGGTTAATGATATGTTCTCCTTCATGGAATTCAGGAAACTCTAATATGAGCAGAGATTTCTTCAAAGGATTAGATGATAATTCACTCTTTACATACTCATAAGCCTTCTTGAAAACCTTAGACATCAATCCAAGAATAGATGTTGCAAAATTTAACTCTTATAATGTTCAGCTATAGGTACTGTGGAAGCTTAGATTACAGATTTCAAGTGAAAAGGGCTAAAAGATATTCATAAAACAGGAGATGTTGATCATAATGGTTAAACAATCTCTGAACTTTATCCTCT
The DNA here is from genome assembly GCA_023539395.1 of Candidatus Geocrenenecus arthurdayi. Classification (GTDB taxonomy): domain Archaea; phylum Thermoproteota; class Nitrososphaeria_A; order Caldarchaeales; family Wolframiiraptoraceae; genus Geocrenenecus; species Geocrenenecus arthurdayi. The sequence goes on from JAKCEX010000065.1 coordinate 1,715, forward strand.
CCTAGTTGTTGAGTATATTGAGAGTACATCTCTGTCTTTTAGCTTATAGTTTACTGGGAGTCTTAGACCTGTTCTAGCATCTATTGCATATAGTAAACCTCTTGTTAATTCTGTGTGTATTTCTTTAGCTAGGTCTTCGACTGTTGAGTTATCTGGCATTAATAGTACATCTGGTAGAATGTTTCCATGTTTATCTGAGAGCTTCTGTGGATCATATACTGGGTAGACTGTATTCATCTTTAGAAGCTTGAATACTGCAACGTTTAATGCAAACTGTACGCCTGTTCTCATGTATTCTCCAAGTATCTTTTTAGCAATGTAGTCTAAAGCCCATTTCTGCCTTTCTGTTAATCCATCCATTTTTATTATCTCGAAAGTCTCCTGTCCTGGAATATACTTTATTAATCCTTTCTGCTCAGCTCTTCTAAGAGATAATTCTGCCTCAGCACTGCATGGTACAACTATCTTGTCTGGAAGGTTGTCTCTAAGCTTCTTAAAGTATTCAGGTGCAGTATCTAAGTCCATCTTATTTGCTACGACTATTGTTGGTTTAGCAATCTCTCTAAGAGTTTGTGAAAACTTCTTATCATCAAGCGGTGTCCAATTCTCGAAATCTTTATTCTTAAGATTACTCAAGTTTAGAGCTTGAACTATGTGTTCTTCGCTTATCTTTACACCTTTTAGTATCTCAGCCATAGATTCTGCTAAGCTCTTACCAGATTTTACACCTTTAATTATCTTATCATCATTCTTCTCAATCAATTTCATCAACCACATTACAAGTTCTTCTTCAATATCATAGTAGTCTGCGAGAGGGTCGCCTGACCCAGGCTCAGTTAATCGACCTTCTTCATCAACGCTTCCACTAGCATCAACCACATGGAGTAGTACATCTGATTGTGAAGCAACTGAGAGGAATTGGTTTCCTAAGCCTTTACCAGCCCATGCACCTTTAATAAGCCCTGGAAGATCTATCAGTTCTATAGGGATGTATCTCCAACCTTCTACGCATTTCGAGTTCCTTGGGTTATCTTTTACTCCAAATTCACGGCATACACATAGAGAGATAACATTAGCAGTCCCATAGTTTGGCTGCTTAGTTGTAAATGGATAGGTTGAGACTTCAGCTACTCCAAGGGTTGCAGCATTGAAGAATGTAGTCTTCCCAGTATTCGTCTTACCTATTAAACCAACCTTAACCGTGGCCAATACGATCAGCTCCACAAAGTTATCTATTAAACTACATAAAAGCATTATCCATATAAATAACTAGAATATAGATTAGAAAGATTCGAAGGAGGCTCTAAAAGATATATCGTATCAGCCATGTATAAGGATTCTCGATTAAACTTCTAATAAATGATATTAGCCTGAGACTTGACATCTATACTAAAAATAAATTACTTTCTATTCTCCTCATAACTCACTGGCTATCATCTCCTAAGCTAGTAATTGAATTTGAATCAAACAAGTACATCTATCGTCTTCTCTCTATCTTCTCGGATTAATCGAACAATCTCTTCATCATGTATATGCGAGACCTTCTTACTTAATCTCTTAACCTCACTTTCAACCTGCTCAAGCATCTTTTTCTTAACCTCATTTTCTAATGCTCTTCTAATAATAGGTCCAGGTTTAATTCTATATTTATCAAGTAATTCCTATAATCTACGGGGAATCTTAGCTGATACGGTTACATATTGCATATATTTGTATTACATTGTATTGGTATTAAATATAAGGTTGCAAATCACAATACTGGTTTACTGAGAGTTTTCCTGGGGGTTTCCATCCTCCTTATAGGTTTTTCTGATGTTTAATGCATTATGCATGTTTATTTTATGCATATGCATAGTTACTATGGGAGCATGAGGAGGGTCTTATACATCCCATGTTATGGTATAGCTGTTGAACAAGACTTGGATAGTAAGGTTGGTGGATGGGTATATAGGATTGGAGAAAACAGTGAATCAATCAATTCTATGTATAGTCCTCTAGGATTTCTCCATGCATTAAAACATCTAGAAGAGTGTATAGAATGTAGAGAGCTTAATCAATCATAAATCCTGGAAAGTCTATGGAAGACTACGTATCAGCAATAGCAATAATAGAAACATACTCAAAATAATGAAAACCAAGGAGGCGTATTACCTGGCCGACAGGATCTTATTTTGCTTTATGGAGTTTCGCAGGTTAACTGATGAGGAATGGGGCTGTCTCAGTCTCCCTACCATCTAAACCTAAAAGTAGAAAACCAAGTGAATAAATAACACCCTACGTACGTATAGAAGCATAGACAGTGAAAGACTTAGATATTTTTAAACAATTTAAAAATGGGGAGAGGTAAGCTGGCCGACGAGCTATAGTAGCTGTGAGACCGCAGGATATCTAATCTTTACCACAATATGTGGGTAAGACTTTCCAACCTGCCAGCCTCACAGCTTTTACTGCTCATCGGCCAGCAGGTTCGTCGCTTGCTTCATTGATAGTCCTCCATACATTCTTTAATATCTTCAGAATCTTTACTTGTAGTTTGAACAATGCTTTATTCTTCGGCTCCATAGCAGCTATATCGATAAGCTCTTTACATGATGGCTCTACTACGCTCCTTTTAATATTCACGTATATCATATTGGTTAATTGCGTCAGATGCCTCCTCATATTTCTATTATACCTACCGTTCCTGTTATTCGTTAATCCAAGATAACCTCTGATAGCTGCTGACGGAGT
>JAKCEX010000066.1 GCA_023539395.1 Candidatus Geocrenenecus arthurdayi
GTTCAAATCCTCCCGGCGGCGCATTTATTTCCTTGAAATTAATAACTTACGTTAATTTTAATGAAGAGGGTAGTATTATAGGAATTATGGGGAAGAGTTTTAATCAGTGCCGCCTCTATACTAGTTTAGCATTCCTAAACAGTAACTCAATATTGTATAGATTTTTCTTAGATTGAGCTATCTAAATTCTAGGTGAAGTGTAGAGTCTTTGTTACTATATGTTTAGTGTATGTGGTCAGTGATCGAGGGTTTCTTCATTTTTGTCTCTGGCAGCAGGGGTGGGTTGCATCATCCCACATGTATATTGTGGCCGCACGCACGTACATTATATATTTTCTCAAGTCAAGTCTTAAAGTTTACTCTTATTATAGGAAACGCTGGAAGAATATTTGTAACATATCTCTCGATTATAACGCTAGTATCTAGGTAAACGGTCTAAGCACTCATTTCTAGCCTTCTAACTATCTTCTCAGCCTTAAACCTTTTAGGACTTTGAGTTTTAACTTTAAAGCTTGTGTAGAAGCTCTTCTCAAGGCTCAGCTGCCGGCAGAATATATCAAGAACTTCAAGTTAGTCGCATATTGATAGAGGTTCTTCTACAAGCTTGCTTAATCCCTTCCCCTCTATGGCCAGCTTACTTTTCACTTTCTTTACCAAGTCTTCTCTCTAAAGACAATGTTACCTTAATCTTGCCTCCGTTATGAGAATCGTAGAAGTATATGCGTATATAAGTATGTCTTTTCTAGGTGAGACGGAGGGTATAAGGTATATTTCTCTAAAAATGTTGATTGTTGCGTGTAGTCCAGATATGTTATTCTTGTTTATCTTCTTGGTTCTCTATTTCAGTTTTCTTTTCTTGTTGTGGTTGTGCTTCAAGTATTGCTTTTAAGAGTTCTCTCTGGTCTAGTTCTACTCTTGTTCTCCACCCTATAGTTAGTATATCTTCCTCAGTTTTATTGATGTATCCTCTTCTAATAGCTTTCTCAATATATGCTTCAGCTTTCCATTTTGGGAATTTTGTCTCCAAGACTTCTAATACATCTCTTAGAGGTGTTTTCCCACCTCTACTAAAGATTATTGATAAGGTGATTGCTAGTGCTGCGACTTCATCTATCCTGTAATCTGAGGTTACTAAATCTGACATCGTTAAGGGATGTGTAAGTGTTATGTAGAATCTCGCTCTATCAAGATCTTGGCTTGAATCATCTTCAAAGACTGTTTTTATCTGTAATCCAAGCTCGTTTAATTTATGGTTCAGTAGCTCTAAAACCTTCATGTAGTTTTTCCCCAATCTATTCTTCAGCTCCCATCCTCTTACTCCAGGGCTTCGATGGCTCTTAAAGAAGAGCATAGTTGCAGCGATCATAAGCTTCCTAGATATTCTCTCTTCACTACTCATGTAGCTCTACCCCCTAAGCTTATAACAAGCGATGTAGTATTCCTCCTCGGAACCTTCTGATTATTAGGTATAAGTTTTAATTCACTCTTTAGAGGATTCTTCCTGACTTCAACGTATCCTTCTGAGATAAGGAAGCTCAAGATGTATGCTCTATCATATGTTTCCTCGATGCTAGGCTTAGAGATAAACTCCCAATAATCTACTTCGCTTTCTTCTCTAGCTCTCTCAATTAATTCACTGTATAGAATCTTCATTTTCTCTTCTATTTCTTCTCTCTCTTTCTCTAAATATATCTTGCTAAGCTCGATCTCTCTCTCTGTAAGCTTCCATCCATACGTTCTTTCATCTCTTCTAGGTGGAAGTCTTAGGAAGTGTTCTAATCCATAATGTAGTCTCTGGGGTGTAAGCTGACCGATAGATATTATAGGTCTCCAAGCTTTAAGGAAAGCTTGTACAATAGATTTCTTATCTAGCACGGTTAACCTAGAAGAGATGAGCTGTGAGTCTATGAATAGTGACCTAGCTTTTTCTGTAAGCCATTTATGTTGTAGAGCAATTATCGTTGCAATCCTGTAGATTGTTTCAGCATCTAGTAGGTAGTAATCTAAGTCGGGGTTTTCTTCAAGCATCTTCCGAAGCTTAAATAATAATTCTTTAACATCTACACTAAAGGGGTCTAAGCCCCTCTTCTCGATATTCTCACATATAGAGATTATTCTCTCAATCTCTTCTCTACTATATTTCTTTACTACCTTGTTACTCACTTACCCTCCCCACAGTGGAGCGACCACTAATATTCTGAACTACGAGGATGTTTACTTCATCGCTGACTGGGAGCTTCCCAGGAGTTATGATGAAGTATTGTGAGTCAGGGGAGCTTTCAGCTGAGGCTAGGATTAGCTTAACCATCCTCTCTCTATTCAATGGATCTAGGTGTACATCAAATTCATCAACTGCTCTAAATGGAGATTTAACATAGTTTTGAAGAGCTAGGAGAAATGCTAGTGTAGCAACTATTCTTTCTCCTCCACTATGAGTGTGTGCATCGAGGATGGTAGGTTCGGCTCCTCTAAATCCTACGTAAAGCTCTATACTTGCTTTCTCAGGGTCTTCTAACCCTTTCAAGACAACTTTTCCTACACCATCAGCATAAGAGAGTATAGAGTTGTATCTAGGCTCAACCTCTTCAATTAGTTTTCTTAGAAAGTTTCTCCAATTCTCTTTTCTAACTTCAACTTCTTCCAATGCTTTCTTTAAATTATCTTCTACTTGTTGAGCTTTAACTTCTGTTTCTCTATACTTTGCATCTGCTATAAGATACATATCTTCAGCTTCTTCAGAAACTTCTCCTAGAGAAGCAATCTTCAAAATAATAGTCTTAATATCCTCAGTTATATCTAGGGTCTTCCTAACCTCTCTAGGTCTCTCACCAAGGGTTAAAGCCTTTGCAGTCTTCTCATTTTTTAAGAATTCAAGTTTACTTAACTCCGAATTAATCTTCTTAAGTGTGTTCTCACTTAATTCAAGCTTATATCTTGTAACTGCTGATTGAGCATACTCATCAATCATTAAGTTAAGCTTCTTCTCAAACTCTTCTAATGATATTTTATTCGTAAATAATTCTATTACTTCACTTCTTAATTTTTCTGCTTCTTCACTATGGTATTCCAGTTCTCCTTTAAGCTTTATCTGTTCAAGCTTTAATGCTTCAATCTTCTCCTGCAGCCTATAAATGTCTTCTTCTACTTCTTGAACCTCAGACCATGCTAACTCAATCTCTAACTTCTTTTTCTGTTCTTCGAGCATCCTCTTCTTTACAAGCTTCTCATACTCTTCCCTCCAATACTCTACTGCTGCTTTAGCTTCTTCCAGCGACCTTTTAAGAGTTTGTGCTTCAGATTGCACGTTTCTTAGTTTTTCTTCAGCTTCTATTATTCTTCTCCTAAAATGTGATGCACCTACAGCGTCTTCAATCATCTTTAACTTCTCAATATTACTCTTAGCAGCGAACTGCTCAATCATGTTTTGATGCATTATTATCAACATATTATTTGGGTTTACTCCAAGCTGTTGGAGGAGGTGGTCGACTTCTGCTTTCGTCTTAAACCTATTATTAACATAGTGCCAGTAGTCTCCATTCTTCTTAATGTACCTCGTTATTACAAGCTGGTCTGAAGTTAACCATGGAATAGGTCTCTTACCATCTACTTCACTATTATCAAAGATTACCGATACCCTTGCTGCTTCTTCTCCTCTCCTAATAAGGTCGCTGAGCTTCTGGCTCCTCTCAGTATATGTCTGTCCAAGAGCTACAGCTATACCTAATAGTATACTAGATTTTCCTGCACCATTTGGCCCAGTAACAATGTTTATCCCAGGCTTCAAGGGTATCCTAGAGTATTCATGGCTCATAAAATTCTCTAGGATTACTTCACGGATATACGTCTTCCTAACAGTTACCTCTCCTACGGCTTCAATAGCACTCTTCATCTGCTTCATTCTAAAGCTCACTTATATAAGCTTGTCTCAAGATTATTTAAGTATCCCTTTCTTGGCTTTTTTACGAAGTTTCTTGAGTTTAGTGATTTTTAGTGGGAGGTTATCAAGAGTCTGCTTCTTCCTAGGTCTTGAACGGCATACTATATGTTCTTACCACTGGTTGTAGATAGATGGTATACCTCTAAAGTATGGATCATATAAGACTACTTGGAGAAGACTTAAATATTTTAAGAAGCTAGTAACAATAACATCAATAATCATACACCCCTAAAATACGGAATTCAGAGATGAGTTCTAAAATAATAAAATAGGGAGAGGGGCTTGCCGACCAATGTGTTTCAGTAGCCATGAGATACGGCAAGCTGCCGACTATTAAACCCTGTATATAAAAATACAGGGAGAGCTTTTATATGGCTTGCCGATCTCACAGCTTTTACTGCTCATTGGCCGGCAAGCCCCTTATTGGTTTGGTTGTTGT
>JAKCEX010000067.1 GCA_023539395.1 Candidatus Geocrenenecus arthurdayi
AGGGGAGTTGTTCAGGGGGTAAGGACTGTTGAGGTTGGCTTAGAAGAGCTTGAACAGTATTTGAGGAATAATGGTTTGGATGTAGGCGACCTACTGGAGACTTTGATGGATATGATGAAGTTCGGAGACCTAGTATGGTATTATGTTCACGATAGTAGGAAGATTGCAGTTTTAGACGTTTCCGACGAATATACATAGAAACCACTATACATAATATGGCCAGAAGCGTTAGTAGAAGATATGATACATTCTTCATGTATGAAGATTCAGATTCAAGCTTTTCTATCTAATCTTAATGTATTCATATGCTTCCGTCTGGGAACTAAATGCATAGTGGACATGCTGGAATTCTCTTCTGAATTCTTTAACCTTTACTGCGATTTCCCTCGGTTCTCTACCATCAATAATTACTTGTTTTATGAATTCAGCTATCTCTTCCATTTCTCCTTCTTTCATTCCTAAACGTGTAACTTCTTGTGTACCTATCCTTATCCCACTTGGAGTTCTATAATCAGTCTTCAATCGATAGTCTTTCGGTATAAGATTTCTATTTAAGATGATGTTAGCTTCTTCAAGTTTCTTCTCAGCTTTCATCCCATCCATATACCTACTGATATCGGCTATCAATGTATGCGATTCAGTATATCCTTTATGCCCATATAGTACTTCTATACCTTTTTCATGCAATGCTCTAGCAAGAGCTTTAGCATTCTTAACAATCTGGCGAGCATATTCTTCGTAGAAAGCCAATGCTTCAGCTAATGCTATTGCTACACCCGCAACTGCATGGAGATGATGGTTAGACTGGAGCCCTGGAAAGATTACACGCTTAAAATCTTCAGAATACTTATCCCATGAGAGAACCATACCATGCTGTGGTCCAGCAAGAGTCTTATGAGTACTAAGAGTTACAGCATCTGCCCCTTCCCTCAATGGGTCCTGGAAGATCTTACCAGCGATTAACCCTGCAACATGTGCAGCATCATAAACTACTTTTGCATCATATTCTGCAGCTAACTGAGATATCTCTTTCACTGGGTGAGGGAAGAGAAAAACACTTGCACCAAGCATGAATAACTTGGGCTTCTTACCTTCTTGTTCAAGTTGCTTCAGCTTCTTCCTAGTTCCATCAATGTCGATTTGGAAGTTTTCTTCATCAAACTCGTATCTCTCAACTTCTAGATGTCTTACTACTCCTGCTGTTCCACCCCATTTAAGTCTACCATGACTTATGTGTCCTCCATGTGGTATAGCTAAAGCCATCATAACGTCTCCAGGCTGAGCAAAAGCTGTATAAGCTGCTAGATTCGCCATTACACCAGATATTGGTCGGACATCAACGAATTCTGCATCATATACTTTCTTACCTAGTTCAATAGCTAGGAGTTCTACTTGGTCGATGTATCTGCATCCAGCGTATAGACGTTCTCCAGGCCATCCTTCAGCATACCTATTACCAAAATCACTTGCTAAAGCTTCTCTAACAGCTGGGCTAGGAACATTCTCACTAGCAATCAAAGGTATAGATTCTCTAAACCATCTATGATGCTCCTCAAGGAGATTGAGGACTTTCTCAAAAGCCTCTCTACCATATGATACTCTATCCAAACCTAAAATCCACTCCATCAAATTTAGATAGCTTCAAAAATAAAAATATTAACATTACAAGAAGAACCAGTACAGCACAATCAGACTTTCTATTCAAACTGAAGACCCAGAATCATAGATGAAGCTAAGAAGAAAACTAAGTTCTACCTTATCTGAGCTTGTAACCTCCTAGTTCATCAGAAGTTAAATAGCTAATCTATTGATAGTATTCCATTCTACAAGCTTAATTATTCAGCTGGCATTACTCTACTTTACTGTTTTTATTAGCTTCATCCTTGAATATGCTCTGCGGGCTAATGCAATTAAAGCTGTAAAGATTAATAACATCGGCATAACTAGCACCGTTGTTATTATCAATCCTGTAATTAAGAAGTTTATAAAGAATGATGCTATCATAGATGATTTTTCTAAGTTAATGTATGGAGGCTCGGAGGGTTTACTGAACCTTATGGTTACAGTCTTATTGAAGTCTGCGACGTCAGTCTGCGATGTCTTAAGCACTTCACCGTCAGACCTATAGAATACTGCTATCAAAGTTACGTTAGTATTCTTCTCGAAGGGTACTTTCACTTCACCGAACTCGTCTGTAACAAACATCCTTGCTTCACCGTCTTTGACATATATGTATGTATTTGGAACAAGCAAGCCTCCAGAGTCTACAACTTTAAACAATAATTCTACATACTCTTTCTTTAATTCTTTCTCAGAAATCTCTATTGTTACTGTTGAATATGATATGCTTATCTCAAGATTTCTTAGCTGAGCTTTCATTACTTCTATCTCTTCTCTAACTACTGATAGTTCTCTCATTACTTCAAGTATCTCACTTACATTTCCAGTCTTATTCAGTAATCCTAGCAGATGTGCTTCAGTAGCTTCAGCATTTCTTATCCTAGCTCTTAGATCTATAATCTTATCAGTTAAATCTACTCCTGAGATAGACTTACTTACAACTTCCCCAATCTTTGAAGCATCTTCAAGGAAATTAAATAGATTATCTTGGGGATTTTTGCAACAAGATATGCTTTTTCTTCTCCAATATTCATAGAAGAAATATATCCGTTATAGATGTTTATGATGAACAATACTTTATCTACACTACTCTTAACTTCATTTCTTGGAACAAGGAGGCTTACGCTTGCTGTGTAAGATATTAATCTACCTTGTTCACTATAAGCTGTTAGGTATTCCTGTAAACTCTCGGTAATCTTTCTTTCTACTCTAGATGTTTGGGTCTCTCCTCCGAAGACCGTAGTAGTTGTCATAGTAGCTATTGTTTGTTTAACTTCATATTCTATGCTTGAACTATGTTCTAGACCAGGTAATCTTAACGTAATGCCAATATTATGAGTCAAAGTATCAAATAGATATCCGGAAATCATTGAGGAAACTAAGACTGCTATAATCATTATAACTATAATCTTCCGTTTATCCATCCCACTTAACATCATTAAATAATAAGGGAGCTTCTGAATATCCATACTTTTTCGAACAATCTGTACTAAACTCTGGACATCCTACTACCCATGATGGTCAAGCCTGCTCAGTCTCCCTGGAAGCATCATCTTTTAGTATTATAGGTTATGTGGGAAAATTTTTAAACTCATACATTTATACTAATTCTCTGTGGAGTCTAGGCAGCTATACACTATCATGTTTTTCACTATACTCTTATCCTCAATCGTGTTAATTACATCTATCGAAGCCTCAATAGATGAAGCTAGAGTTATTGTTATCCCAGTAGATTTTCCGGATCAGGCTGGAGAAGGCTTACCGGAAGGTTATGTTAGTAGGCTTAATTCCTCAATGAATGATTATTGGAGGGAAGTAAGCTATGGTAAGCTGGTTGTTAAGCTTTACACGATTTCTAGATGGCTTAGGCTTGATAAACCCTACATTTTCTATGGTGAAGATGTAGGTAGTGACGAGCCAAATTCATGTAGATTGATAGTAGACGCAGTTAAAGCCGCTGACCCACTCGTAGACTTTAGAAGATATGATTACATCATCATAATGCATTCAGGAAGAGACCAAGCATATACTCATGATAAGAAAGATATACATTCTAAATCAGCTTTCTGTGGATTCATACCTACAGATGAAAAAACAATCATAGAATACATATCAGTAGTATCTTATGCTGATCCTTTAGGAATATGGGCCCATGAATTCGGTCACTTACTCGGTCTTCCCGACCTGTATGATATATCCTCGAGAGAAGAACATGATGCGTTTGTTGGACCATGGGATTTGATGGCTGAGGGATCATGGAATGGACCCTTAGGATCTCCTGGAAGTGTTCCAGCTGGATTAACAAGCTGGAGTAGGATAAAGCTTGGATGGATTGAAGATGAAAGTATATTCATAGTTGAGAAAGGGTCTAGAAAACAAGTACTCCTTAAGCCTCTACATGAAAGAGGTGGGGTAAGGGTGATAAAGATAGTTCTAGACAAGCCTAGAGAGTACTACTTAATAGAAGCAAG
>JAKCEX010000022.1 GCA_023539395.1 Candidatus Geocrenenecus arthurdayi
AATATATAAAGTTAGCGGGGGCTGGATTTGAACCAGCGTTCTCCGGGTTATGAGCCCGGCGGGTTCGCCCTGGCTACCCTACCCCGCTTTTACCTCTACTATGAATAATATTCATCGGCTCTTAATAACCTTAATTTCTTATAGTATTTAGGTCTCTTTAGTGTATTCTCTAATTCTAGTATCTATGGTTCTCTAGATTCTAAGATTGTTTTTCCTTATTATTCTAAAGAATTCTTCTTTACATTCTTCATAATTCATTTTCTTGACTTTTCTCGCTAGGTTTATTTCTTCTAATAAGTGTGGGAAAGGATTTTCTTTTGTTGGTAGCTTCTCATCTTTGCTTATCATGGAGACATAGACTAGAGATTGGGCAGCCATCAATCTCTCGTATCCATTTAATCCTAGGTTTAACATGTATGCTTTAGTTAGAGTGTCGCCGGGATTCTCACTTAGTTCTAGGTTTAAAGATCTGCATGCTTTCTCCAGTAAGTTAACTGTTTCTACTCTAAAATTAAGTCTCTCTAAGAATATCGGCAAGAGGATATGCAGGTATCCAGCCTCGACTATAACTTTATCGTCTGCTCGGAGTTCTGCAATTGCGGTTGCTCTCATATAATCTCTTAGCTTGAATCTTTCAGAATCTTTCCTAGCAAATTCTACAACCTTATCTACTATCCTGTCAAATTCTCCCCTCATTAATTCTTCTTGATACTCAATGAGTTTTCCGACAGCTTCCCGCTCAACTTCAAGAACATTCTTGACTTCTGGATTTCTAGTATATTCCCTAAATTTTCCTATTTTTATAGATACGTGTATTCTCTCTATTATCTCAAGGTAAGGCTCGATCTGAAGTATCTTCAAACCTTGATCATGTAGATTCTTTAAGAGGCGGGCTTGATGAAATGTATACTGAGGAAAGTTAGTGTCAGAACTACTAACATACTCTTCCAGGCTGATAGACCCGTTTAAGAATTTTTCCAAGAGAAAGTCATTCGGTTCTTCTAAAACTAAAACACCGTATTTTTCGGCTTCTTCTCTTAGAAGCTCCAGGAACTCCACCCTATGAGCTAGGAAGACAACCTTAACCTCCATAAACCATCATCTATGAGGATACCTACTAATAATCTTTCTCAGCAATGATATTAATATTCTCAGAGATAAATTTCTCAAGTAGGAAGGACTTTGAGATTATGTGCTCTATCTTAATTAACTCCCCGAGCAGAAGAAGGTGATAGAAAAGCAAGATGGATAAGAAGGTTTGGATCGCTGTTGATGATACAGATTCGAAGAAAGCTGGATGTACAACCTATATAGGAGCATTACTCCTTAGAAGAATAAAATCTGAAGGCTACAATATAATTGGCTATCCCAGGCTAGTTAGGCTTAACCCAAACTGCCCATACAAGACTAGAGGGAATGCAGCAATAGCATTAGCTGTTGAAGCCGACAGATTCGAACCATTCGAGGATATAGTATCAAGTGTAATTGAAGAATACGCTGAGCTTGAAGTTGAAGGAACAGACCCGGGGGCAGTATTACTGCTTGGGGAGCCAGACCATGTATTGAGAGAATACTATTGGCATGTCCTTAGAGACCTATCTACGAAGGATGAAGCTAAGAAAATTGCTGAGAGAAACAAGGTTAGATTACTTGAATGGAATATGGGTAGAGGTATTATTGGAGCTCTTGCAGCTATAGGAGCCGATTTAACTAGGGATAAGACGTATGAATTGATTGCTCATCGGAAGAGGGAGTATTGGGGAACAGTAAGGTCAGTAGACCCAGAAAGTGTTTGGGAGATGGATAGGAAGACGTATCCATTAACCTTCGATAATGTTGATAGAGAAACAGGAGATATCCGAATTACGCCTCATACCCCATGCCCTGTTCTCCTCGGTATCAGAGGGGTTACACCAAGCATTCTGGAGGAAGCTTATAGGATGCTGAAGATATATGAGCCTGTAGAGTTCTACACGATCTTTGAGACAAACCAGGGGACAGATGCACACCTACAATTAATGAAGATAAAAGATGTTAAGGATAATGTCTCAGCTATCATAGATGGTGTTGTAAAATCTAAGCCGAGATTCACCGTTGGTGGTCACGTATTCTTTACTCTCGAAGATGAGACGGGGGAGATAACCTGCGCTGCTTACGAACCAACAAAGAATTTTAGACATATAGTCACTGGATTAGAGCCTGGAGATAAAGTCACGGTATACGGTGCGGTAAAGAAGAAACCTCAAGGATTTACACTAAACCTAGAGAAGATACAAGTTAAGTCTCTTGTAGATTTAAAGATAGTTAAAGCTCCAACATGCCCAGTATGCAGTGGAAAAATGGAGAAAATAGGTAAGATAGGATATACATGTAGAAGCTGTAAGACTTTTTCCAGTAAGCCTGAGGTTATTAAGATTGAGAGGAAGATCTCCTGCGGTATTTATGAGGTGCCTGCTTCAGCTAGGAGGCATTTATCCAAGCCTTTAGCTCTCACCACTAACTACTAGCATAGTTAAAGTACTACGTACCTTATCTAATCTTCTAATCTTCCACGATATTATCTCTTTTAATTTATCCATATTCTCAGCTTCAACTTTCGCTATAATGTCGTATACTCCGTAAACAACATAGGCTTCCTTCACATTAGAAATCTTTTTCAATTCTTGAAGTATCTCTTCTTCTGCTCCAATCTCTGTATTTATTAATACGAACGCCGAGGGCATGTATTTTATCTCTTCAAGGAGATAAATAAACGCTTCTGTTAATAATGTTACCCCTATATGTGGATTTCAAGAATAACCTAGGAAAGTATTTAATATGATTTCTTGACACATTCTAGGGAATGGGAGAAAGTACTAGGATAATCTTTGAAGAATTATGCCCAAACTGTGGTGGCAGTATTGATGATAGTCAATTAAAGACTGTAGGAGTGTGTAGGAACTGTCTACCAACCCCAGTATCTAGCCTTTCACCATTAAACGTGGCAGAAGCTCTAAGAAGAACTAAGAAACTAGGAGAGTATAGAATTATAGCTGAAGTTGAAGAATTCATGGAGAAGTTTAGGGATATATTTATGAAAGCTACAGGTTTTAAACCATGGGCTCTACAAGAAGTTTGGGCTAGGAGAGTATTCCTTAAAGAGAATTTTACAATCGTAGCTCCCACAGGCATAGGTAAAACCATGTTTTGTATTGTTATAGCACTCTTCCTCGTAAAAAACGAGAATAGTAGATGCTACATCATGTTACCTAGCTCAATACTTGTCGAGCAAGTATCAGAAAAAGCTATTAACATGGCTGAGAGGGTAGGTCTACCAGCTGATTGTATAGTTTATTATCATGCTGGTATGCCGAAAAACCAGAGAGAAGAAGCACTTAAGAAGATTGAGTCAAGAGATTATAAATTATTGATTACAACTGATAGATTCCTTATCGATAGGATGGATTCTCTCCGTGGCACACACTTCGACTACGTATTCGTAGATGATGTAGATTCTTTCCTGAAGTCTCCTAAAAACATTGATAAAGTTGTCTCATTACTAGGATTTGACTCAAAGATAATCGATACCGTGATGAGGCTTGTTGAAGTTAAGAAGAGGTTAATCTCCCAAGGTAGTAGTGATCTTCTCGCTGAATATGAAGAATTAAAGAATGAAGTTATGAAGGAGAGACAGAAAGAGCATGGTAGACTCGTAGTTGCAGGTGCTACGCTTCGCCCTAGAAAAACTAAACGTATATACATTTTTTCAGAGTTACTTGGTTTTGAGCTCGGAACTAAGCCAGAATTTATTAGAAATATCGTAGATTTTTATTTATATGTAGATGGTGACCTAGAAGAGAAAACAATCCAGTTAGTAAAAAAGCATGGAAGTGGAGCGCTCATCTTCGTTCCTTCAGCATTGGGAAGAAATTATGCTAGGAGATTAGCTGAGAAGCTTAAGGAATCAGGAATAAAAACATACTTTTATGAAGTTATGGAGGAAGATATTCTTGAGAAATTTTCTAGAGGAGAATATGATGTACTCGTAGGTATATCGACTAGTAGGAGCCCACTAGCTAGAGGGATAGACTTACCTGAAAAGATTAGGTATGCAGTGTTTGTTGGTGTACCTAGGAGAGAGATTAAGATAAGAAGGGAGGAAGTGAACCCAAATAAGATCTACGCACTCTTAACGAATATAGTTGAAGCATTAGATGAACCATTAAAAGTGGAGGCTCTCAAGATAATTCAGAAGTTAAAAAACGTAGTTCCAGTACCTAGAGACATAGTTACCAAGATTCAAGAATCTTTTGAGAATGGAACTAGACTTGAAGGATATGCAGGATACATACAACAGATAGTTGAGCAATCTAGAAAGCTGTTGAAGAAGATAATAACACCAGACTTCCTGGATAAAATAGCTAAGGAGACAGATACCTTAGTTAATTTATTAGATGATGGCTTCTCTCTAATAATTCCAGATACCCTAGGGTACGTCCAAGCTTCTGGAAGAACGTCAAGACTCTATGCAGGCGGGATCTCGAAAGGTGCAAGTATACTTTTAGTTGATGATTTAAAGACTTTTACAGGTTTAACTAAGAGGCTTCGAGTAATCTTAGATGAATTTGAATGGGTAAACTATAGTGAAGAAGAAGCTGAAAGAATCTTTAGAGAAATAGATTATGATAGACAGCTAATCAGAGACATACTAGATGGGAAGATAATGCTCCCACAAAAAGATATCATGAAGATGGCTTTAATGATTGTTGAATCACCTACTAAAGCAAAAACATTTGCTAGCTTTTTCGGTAGACCATATAAAAGAGAAGTTGAAGGTGTACCTGTTTATGAGACAAGCACACCAAACCTCATATTACAGATTGCGGCAAGTATGGGTCATGTTACAGAGTTATCCCTCACACAAGGCTTTGATGGAATCTTAGAAGAAGATGGAAGGTATATAC
Source organism: Candidatus Geocrenenecus arthurdayi (assembly GCA_023539395.1). Taxonomy (GTDB): domain Archaea; phylum Thermoproteota; class Nitrososphaeria_A; order Caldarchaeales; family Wolframiiraptoraceae; genus Geocrenenecus; species Geocrenenecus arthurdayi. Next base: position 4,944 of record JAKCEX010000022.1, read on the forward strand.
CAGTTTTCTCGCCTATCAGGAAATGTAATAAATGTGGTTATCAATTTGTAGAAAGCAATAAATGTCCTTCATGCGGCTCGGAGGATGTAAGCTCAAAAAGAGATATCATAAATGGTTTAAGGAAGATTGCTCTTGAAGTTAACGAAGTATACATTGCTACAGACCCTGATGCTGAAGGAGAGAAGATCGCTTACGATATCTATTCTTCCCTCATACCCTATAATCGAAACATATATCGGCTTGAATTCCATGAAGTTACAAGAAGAGCATTAATCCATGCATTAAACAATAAGTCTAGAATCTCAATTCCACTAGTTGAATCTCAGCTTGTAAGGAGGATTGAAGATAGATGGCTTGGATTTGAATTAAGTAGAAAGCTATGGGATAAGTTTAAGATAAAGACTTTGTCAGCTGGTAGAGTTCAAACACCAGTGCTAGGGTGGATAATTGAAAGATATAGAGAAAGCAGGAATAAGAAGACTTTACTCTACGTTGTGCTAGAGAACGGATTAGAAGTAGTTTTTGAGAATCCATCTAACTTAGAGTTAATCTTGGATAAGTATAAGCATGGAGAGTTAAGGGCTCTAGTGAAAGACTTAAAAGAGGAGGTTGTAGAAGTTCAACCACCTCCTCCGTACACTACTGATTCCCTCTTGAAAGATGCTTTTACTCAACTTGGTTTATCTGTTATTGAAGTTATGAGGCTTGCGCAAGATCTCTTCGAGAGTGGACTCATAACATATCATAGAACAGATGCTACTACAGTTTCTTCAGTTGGGTTGAATGTAGCTAGAGAGTACATAGAAACAATGAACTTAGGAGTACCTACCCCTAGAACGTATTGGAAGGAAGGAGCACATGAATGTATTAGACCCGTTAAACCCATAGATGTGAATAAGCTATCTCAATATATTAGGATAGGGTTGATTAAGCCTTCAGTCAAGCTAACTAGCAGCCATTTAAGATTGTATGACTTGATCTTTAGAAGATTTATAGCTAGTCAACTTCCATCTGCCAAGGTGTTAGTCCAGAGATACAAAGTAGCAGTAAATGGATTAGAAATAGATGTTGATAAGAATGTAGATATTATCGAGCCAGGCTTCAACAAAGTTTTCTCAGCTATAAGGGTAGGCAGAAGAGTTACGGAGGGAGAATACAGTATCAAGGATATAGAGGTTAAAAAGATTCCAGCAGCTTGGCTTTATAGTGAAGGGGATATAATAGCTTTAATGAAGGATAGAGGGATCGGTAGACCTAGTACGTATAGTAGAATAGTGCAAGTCCTCTTCGACCGTGGCTATGTTTTCGAGAAAAAGGGTAGGCTTATCCCAACCAGCAAAGGTTTATCAGTCTACTCATACTTGAAAGAATACTTTGGAGATTATGTTTCAGAAGAAGTAACTAGACAGCTTGAGTTAACAATGGATAAGATTGAGGCTGGAGAATTAGATTATCAGCAAGTACTAAGAGAATTAAGAAGACAAGTTGAAGAAATCAGGATTATCAGGGTAGAAGCTTAATCATCCTTGTACGCAATTACATCTACTTCTATTAGTGCGTTTTCCAGTGGTGGAGAAGCTATTACAGTTGTTCTAGTAGGTCTATGATTTCCGAAGAACTCCTCGTAAACTCTATTCATAATCTTAAAATACTCTGAACTCTTCAAGTATATAGTAACCTTAACAATGTCTTCAATTCTATATCCTGCAGATTCAAGTATTGCTTGAATATTCTGAAAAACCTTCTTTGCCTGCTCTTCGAAGCCCTCCGCTAGTTTCCCAGTAGATATATCTATTCCTAGCTGTCCAGAAATAAACAATAGTTTATCACATTTAATTGCTTGAGAATAAGCTGCAACAGGTTTAGGAGCTTTCTCCGTATACACTACTTCTCTAACCATAGCTTCATATAGATTCATCTCTATAGATAAACTTTTAACCAAGTTTTAGATACGGAGAAATTCGAAGATGAAGATACTGCGTGATACTGAGAAGATAATGAATGCAGAAGCAGCAGTACTGGATTGCGATGGTACGATAATAGATGCATCCAATTCATATGACCTAGCTATAAGAATAGCAATAGCGATTATAATTGATAAGCTATTTAATATTGAAATCGAGCTCGGTGAAGATTTTGAAGATGCATTATGTGCTTTAAGGATGACAGGTGGATTCAATAATGATTGTGATTCCACATCCGTATTATTACAGACCATCTGCATCTTCCTACCAAGTATTCTAGACATTAAGTTAACAAAATGGGATAAAGTAGAAAACGCCGATAAATACGCTAAACCTGTTGCAGCCGCTCAATCTTCTCCAAGATTTATCCATGAAGCATTAAAATGGTTAAGCTATGAAATAAAATCAAGAAAAGAATATCTCGATTTAAGAAAAATTGAAAAACTACTCGATATGAAAGCCGTAAGCCTCGGTGTAAGCGATAAACTATTTAAACTGAGATCTATCTTGAATTACCCAGGGCCCTTTAAGGAGAGTTTTCTTACAACATTATTTGATGAGATATTCCTAGGAGCTGAAGGAGTCAGAGAGAAATATTCATGGGAGCCACGCTACATTGATTACTCAGGGACCCTTAAGAATGAGAAGCTCTTAATTAGAGAAGAATCTATAGAGAGGCTTAACAAGCTCTTACCTAAAGGTGTTGCACTAGTTACAGGTAGAGGAAGATGGGAGACTGAGAAAACTCTTCAACCAATCTTAAAATACTTCAAAATGGAAGCATCGATCTTCACAGCTGATAAGGGTTCAGAATACGAAAAGCCTAGTCCAAAATCTCTGATAGAAACGGCAAATATTCTAAGAACTAAGAAGATAATTTATGTGGGGAACTCTATGGAAGATCTCCTTATGTCTCAGGCAGCTTCTAGAAAGGGGTTAGAGATAGGGTTTATAGCAGTCTCAGATAATGAAGAATTATCTAGAGAATTCGAGGCATTAGGTGCAAATGCTATCCTAGAAGACATCAATGAATTGCCAATATTGATCGAAGCTACAAGAAGCTAGAGTCTCAGACAATACTTATATACGAGTATATGAAGAAGAAGTCATGGAAGAAGCTAGATTAAAACGTAAAGGAGCACTAGTAAGAGAGAGTGGGTCAATACTTCTCGTGAATGAAGAAGACAAAGCTTTCGGTGTTGATGAGGTCGTCGCATATATCTGGAGCATATGTGATGGAAAAACCATAGACGAAGTTATTAACCAATTCTCAGAAGTCAGCAACATACCTAGAGATGAAGTAAGAGAACCTATCATTAATCTTATCAATAAATTAAAATCAGTATCTCTACTAGAATAGGTTGCGTAAAGCAGAAGTCTAACCTTAATCCAAGGTTCAGGTTAGAGAAGCTAATAGAAGCCTAGCGATCTTATTGGGATTTATTAAGAATCTTAAAATCGATGTATACTGGAAGTCCATATCCAATTTCTCTGGGAATTCCTCGACTAAACCACTTTTATCAATGATCTCAAATAATCTATCAATAAACAGAACTGGTAAACTCCTAAGAATCTTCATCACGTTAGCGATTCTATCTAGTTCTTTTGTAAGAGATTTTACTACTTCTTTATCATTATTAATGTCTGTACAAGCTCCCGTAAGCTTCGAAGCAATGATTCTACAAATACTTCTTGCAATTAACCCACCCATTATCACGCCTCCCCCAGTACTCGCTTTAACGTGGCCAGCAGCATCTCCAACTGGTATGATTTTAGAATTGAGGTCTAGTTTTAGGGGTCTACCCGTATATACTGCATGAGATACACTCCTAATAATCTTGACTCCTGGAAATCTATCTTTTATGAATTTGTTTAATTTAATTCTTAAGTTATTCTTTGATGCAACTCCAAGCTTGCCTACCTCATCATTTATAGGTATAAGGTAGGCGAAGAATTCTGGTAGATATTCTTCGAAGAATAGGTAAACGTACTGAGGGTCTAGTGAATGGTCTTTCACCCACAACTGGATTATAGGAATCCACATTCCTCTCTCAGTAGTCTTATTCAGGATCCTCCTAAGAAGAATGGAGGTCATACCTTCTGCATCTACTAGCATCTCTGCTTTTACCTCTAAACCTCTCCTCGTCTTCACTCTTACAACCTTGTCTATAATAGTCGCATCTACTACTCTATCTCCTAATATGAGGTTTCCACCTTTTCTTTCAAATTCTCCTGCTAGGAAAGAGTCTAAAGACCTCCTAGAGGCTACTATCGCAACTCTCCTTCCAGCATCCAGCTTGATTTTTCTCCCCGTAGGTGAATGAAAAACTGCTCCTCTTACAGTATTTTCGATATACTTCTCGGAGATTGGTAATTCTAGTCTTTTAAAGTTGACGATATTAAATAGTCCTGCACAATGCTCTGGAACTCCAATCTCTTCATGCTCTTCCACTAGAATTGTTTCTAAGCTATTCTCAACCAAGGTCTTAGCTGCTATTAAGCCGATAGCTCCCCCTCCTACAACTACTACTTCAGCCTTCAACTCTAAGGAGAGTTTATCCCATCCCACATAATACGTTTTTCTATCCATCTTGTTCGTTTTAAAGTTAAAAAATTAAAAATAACATAGTTGAATATTACTCCTAGTAAATAGTGGTGGTCTTTTTGAAAGCACGTGTACACATTATCATTGAAGGTAGAGTTCAAGGAGTCTTCTATAGGTCGAATACTAAGAAGATGGCTGATAAACTTGGCGTAAAAGGTTGGATAAGAAATCTCCCAGATGGAAGAGTTGAAGCAGTATTTGAAGGAGAGAAAGAAGATATCAAGAAGCTTCTATCATGGTGTTGGGTTGGTCCGCCTGGTGCAAAGGTAACAAATATTGAAGTTGAGTGGGAAGAATATATAGGAGAATTTAACGAATTCTCAATACTGTATTAAGAGAGTTTTCTGTAAATCTCTATGCCCATCTCGGTCACATGATATTCCTTTCTTGGTTTCTTCGTTTTTTCTCTACTTGAGAAAGATTGCTGTATTAAGCCTATCATTTGGAGGTCTCTAAGATGCTCATAGATTGTTGGTAAGCTTACCTTAATCCCGTATCTTAGAGCTAGTTCTTTCTGAATCATATATCCATGTAAGGGCTTCTCTATCAGTAACTCTAAGATCTTCTTTTTCGTAAAACCAATCTGTTTCTCCTTTCCTAAATCGATAGAGTTCTTCTTTTCAGCGAATGATTGTATAATTGTAGGATCCTTCATTCCAGACCCCGTAACAATATAGACAACCGATTCATCTCTCTTGATAATTCCTGAATTTACTGCATCAATTAAACCTGCAAGAGCTACGGCTGCAGCTGGCTCAGCTAGTATTCCTTCATTCTTTGCAAGAATCTTGATAGCATTTATTAATTGTTCTTCATCTACCGTAAGGATTGCCCCACCTAATTCTCTTACTGCTTTCAAAGCTGTGTAAGCCCATGAAGGGTTAGGTTCAGCAATATCTGGGAATATTATCCTATCTACTTGTATTGGTTCTACATAGTCCTTGTTTTTCTTATAGGCTTCAGCAATAGGTGCACATGAAGAGATCTGGCTTCCCACAATCTTCGGCAGGCTATCTTTTAGTAAGCCTGCTCTTTCTACTTCTTTTAATGCTTTCCAGCATGCGGTTAAGTGGGATCCAGTTCCAATAGGTATGGAGATCCAGTCTGGAGGGCTCCAATCAAATTGCTCTAGAATCTCAAGCATACAGGTTTTGTATCCTTCTATTAGTAGAGGGTTTAAAGAGGTAACCAAGTGATAGTCTTTTGAATCTTCTAATAATAGTTTTATCGTAAGGGAAGGATCCCTTGTAAGAAATACTTCTGCATCGTATGCTAAAGCTTGAAGTAGCTTTACTTGTTCAACTCCTTGTTTTAAGTAGATTGAACATGGTATACCAGCTTTAGCTGAGTATCCTGCTATCGAGACTGCGAGATTACCTGAAGCTACACACAATATCTTCTGTATACCGATTTCAACACTTCTAGTTAATTCAATAGATGCACCCCTATCTGTAAATGCTCCAGTAGGGTTTGTAGCCTCATTCTTGATGTAAAGTTTTCTTAAACCTATCTGCCTACCTAAACCTTCTGAATGATGTAGGAATGTTCCACCTTCACCTATCGATATTGGAGTAGCTTTAAGACTTGGTAGAAGCTCAAGATACCTCCAAACGCCTCTAGGTCTTGAAGAGAATGCCTTCACCAACTCTGAACCATACTTTTCTATATAGTTGTTGATGAGAAAAGGCGTTCCACATTTACATCTAGGTATTATCCTGCCTGTATCTGTTTGCCTATTTCCACATCTAGGACATACCAGCAGTATGCTCATTCTCCTATATATAGGGCTCAGCTTATATATTATTTTTGAAAGTAAACCTAGTAGGATGAGGTCTAGCTCAACTGTAGGATTGAAAGCAGCGAAACTAGCACTATCTACAGCCTTAGTAGCAGCTGCAACAGCTATTTTTTCAATATATGTTCCAGCTACCAAGGGCTACTTTAATCTAGGAGAGACAATGGTTTACTTTACAGCATTATATTTTGGGCCATTTGTAGGAGCATTTGCAGGAGGCATAGGTTCAGCTTTAGCAGACCTCATCCTCGGGTACACAATCTATGCTCCAGCTACCTTACTGATAAAAGCTGCTGAAGGTTGGGCTGCAGGATATCTAGCTCTCAAGTTAATGGGTAGAGAGAAGACATTAAGAATATTCATACTATCTTTGATTGTTTCAGCAGGATATCTCTTCGTAATCCTCATCGTCGGATTGTATATTCTCTCTGGTGAGTTTGAAGCATCATTCATCATAGTCATGTCAGCTGTAGGTGTTATCCATCCATCAATCTGGTACCCTCTAGCTGTTTTAGCGATTGCAACACCCTTATACTTAACTGTAAAGTCTAAGAAGTCAGAAGGATTACTGCTGCTTGTTCTACTACTCTCAGGATTAATAATGGTTTCAGGATACTTCGTCTATGAACAGTTTATCCTAGGATACTATGCAATTGCTGAAGTTCCAGTTAATTTCGGGCAAGTGATAATCGGTACCGCTGTTGCAATACCATTATACAGAGCTGTGAAAAGACTAGCAGCTAGACAACCCCTATAACCACTATTGATGGAAATTTAGAAATCAACTTAGAGATTATAGGCTTATACGTATAGTATTGCCTTCCTCTAGATGGTATGTAACTTAACCCTACCAGCCTTTTTAAAACTTCAACTTCAACTTCTCCTCCATCCAGGAAGTATAAGCTTTCTTCTACTTCAAGGCTTCTCTTAAACACGAGTGGTAATCTCAACCTATCTAGTAACTCTTTTGGAAGCACCTCTGCTAATTCTCTTAGTTCTTTCTTATCAAAATAATGGCGGCCCCCTCCTATTGTTTCTACGTATGGTGTATCCATCTCTAGGAGGAGGGTGAGAGGAAGTCTAATACGAGGAATATCTTTATTAAACTCCCTTACCTGGCGTCTAAGCCACTCATCTGAAAAATCTACACTCAATCCATGAAAAATAGTAATTCCTTCTATAATTATCTTTTACATAGTCTAGAGTCTTAATGAAAGCAATCCAGAGTTACTATTCTTTTTCCTTCTTAGTAGCTTTTACGAATTTTATCTGTCATTTCTCCAATTATATTAATCTAATCCGGGAATGTTGTAGATTGTCGAGGGAAAATCATTATATGGTTGTATCATCAGTAATATCTTAGAGCTTAAGGCATGTGGAGTAACAGTAGTGGAGTAAGGAAAGAGGTTCAGCTTCGTGTCGCTGAAGCCAGGCAGAGGGATATTGGGAGGAAGATTGCAAGAGTAGATAGTAGAGCTATTAGAGAGCTTAATCTCAGCCCTGGAGATCTTATCGAGATTAATGGTAAGAGGACTACTATTGCTATCGTATGGCCACCATACAAAGAAGACGATGGTATGGGTTTGATTAGGATTGATGGTGAGGTTAGGAGGAATGCAGGTGTATCAGTTGGAGAATATGTTAGGATTTCTAAAGCAAATGCTAAGCCTGCAACAAAGATTGTTCTCGCACCATATGAGACCCTACCATTCGTTGGAGATTTCGCAAGGATTGTTAAGAGCCAGTTACTAAACCTACCAGTAATGAAGGGAGACACGGTAGTCGTACCGATACTCGGTATGGGTATAGAGCTGAAAGTAACTTCAACTGCACCTACACATGCAGTAATAGTATCAGAGAACACTGTTGTTGAAGTTAGTACTTCCCCAGTTAAGAGGCTCGAAGAAACAACAGGAGTTACCTATGAGGATATAGGTGGATTACATGAAGAATTACAGAGGATAAGAGAGATGATAGAACTACCTTTAAAGCATCCAGAACTCTTCCGACACTTAGGTATTGACCCGCCTAAAGGAGTAATACTCTACGGTCCTCCTGGAACAGGTAAAACCTTGATAGCGAAAGCTATAGCTAATGAGACTGGAGCACACTTTATCTCAATAAATGGTCCAGAGATAATGAGTAAATTCTATGGTGAGAGCGAAGCTAGGCTAAGAGAAGTATTCCAAGAAGCTGAACAGAACGCTCCAAGCATAATTTTCATTGATGAGCTCGATGCTATAGCTCCTAAGAGGAGTGAAGTAACAGGTGAAGTTGAGAGGAGAGTTGTCTCCCAGTTACTTGCTCTAATGGATGGATTGAAAGGTAGAGGTCAAGTAATCGTTATCGGTGCAACTAACAGGATAGAGGCGATAGACCCGGCATTGAGAAGACCTGGAAGATTCGATAGAGAGATTAGGATAGGCGTCCCCGATAGGAATGGTAGGAAAGAAATACTTCAGATACACACACGTAGAATGCCTCTTGCAGAAGATGTAGATTTAGATGAGATAGCAGATATTACCCATGGGTTTACAGGTGCAGACCTTGCAGCTCTATGCCGTGAAGCAGCAATGAATGCGCTTAGAAGATTCCTACCTATGATAGATCTTGAGAAAGAAGTTATACCTGCAGAAATACTAGAGCAGCTTAAAGTTACAAGAGAAGACTTTGCAAATGCCTTGAGAATGATCCAGCCATCAGCTCTGAGAGAAGTAATCCTTGAGATCCCAAATGTTAAATGGGAGGATGTAGGAGACCTCCAATCTGTTAAGCAGGAACTTAAAGAAGCTGTTGAATGGCCATTAAAGTATCCTGAAGTCTTCAAGAGGCTTGGGATAAGACCTCCCAGAGGTATCCTACTCTATGGTCCACCTGGAACAGGCAAAACTCTTCTTGCTAAAGCTGTTGCAACTGAGTCTGAAGCTAACTTTATCAGTGTGAAGGGTCCAGAAGTATTAAGTAAGTGGGTTGGAGAATCAGAGAAAGCAGTTAGAGAAATATTTAGGAAAGCTAGGGAGACTGCACCCTGTATAATATTCTTCGATGAACTTGATGCTATTGCTCCAAGGAGAGGTTTACATGCAGATGCTGGTGTAACAGATAGAATTGTTAACCAGTTATTAACCGAGATGGATGGAATACAGACTCTGAAAGGTGTCGTAGTTATAGGAGCCTCAAATAGACCAGATATACTTGACCCAGCATTACTTAGACCTGGAAGGTTTGATAGAGTAATATATGTTCCCCCACCAGATGCTGATGGGAGATACCAGATATTCCAGATACATACACGCGAGATGCCTCTATCAGATGACGTTGATTTAAGCAAGCTTGCAGCTATGACAGAAGGATATACGGGTGCAGATATTGAAGCAGTATGTAGAGAAGCAGCAATAATGGCTATGCGTGAAAACATTAACATAGAGAAAGTAAGTATGAGGCATTTCATGATGGCTCTGGAGAAGATTAAGCCAAGTATAACACCAGAGCAGAAACGTGAATATGAACGGATCTTAACTGAATTCAGGAAATCCATGGCTTACATCTCCTAAACTCCTCAGTAACACAAGGTATGACTGGGCTAGGAAAAGAATGGTTCGATATAGTTAATACTCTATTAAAAGTCTCAAGCTACTATAGAGAATTAAATAATGCTATATCATTCGGAAGAGATATCAAGGTTAGAAGAGAAGCAGTAGAAAGATTTCTGAAAAACCCCAAGACAGTATTAGACTTGGGTGCTGGGAATGGCTATCTCACCGAGATAGTTTTAGACGAATATCCTAACATTGATCTCTTAATCATGCTGGATGCTCTCTCAGAAATGCTGCTGAAAGCAAAGAGGGCTCCGAATATAGAAAAGATTCAGGCAGTATTTGAATACCTTCCATTTAGAGATTCTGTATTTGACTATGTTTTAGCTGCTTTCCCACTGCGTGATGCAATAGATTTAGAGAGAGCATTGAATGAGATTAGTAATGTATTAGGAAGAGCTGGTAAACTGATAGTTGTAGATTTAGGTAAGCCTAGTAATCATCTAAAGAGGCATCTAATAAATTTCTACTGGACTATTATTGCACCTCTCCATGCTTTTCTCAGGCTTGGATTCAAAGGATTAAGCAGCATAAAAATCAAGAAGACATTAAAATTCTACCCAACGACAAATCAGCTCTTACATATTTATAATAGATATTTTCATCAAACAGTGCTTGTGGAAAAGTTTATGGGTTCGGTAATAATTCTTGAAGCTTCAAAAATAGCTTAAAACAAAGTTCTTAAAGTTTAAGGCATCATCCCTCATAGAAATATTATTGAACATTATGTATACATCTTCCACTCCCTCATCCTTATCTCTACCAATTATTTCTACCAGTTTCTTAAAATCGCTTACAGTATACTTGTATGAATAGTTTACTTCTTTACCTCCAATCCCATGAAGCCTATAATACCTTACGTTATGAATAGAAACGTTCTCACATCTAAATGGGTCTGTAATATGTAGGATGTCATGCTTAATGCAGATTCTTCTAATCTCATCTAAGTGTTCTCTCCAATCCCCTCTAGGCTCCCACCCAATATTGCTTGAACCTCTCTTAGCCGTAGAGAAGAACTCCTCAATATTTTCTAGGTTATCTCTACTATAGCTAAAAGATGCAGGGGTCTGGATAACTACTACTCTAGCATTCATAGCTTCCGCTACTTCCAACGTCTTCTCCCATGCTTCAAAATTTTCTTCAGTAGGTTTAAGAAAACCATACTTACTAATCTTTGACCGGGCTATTCTTACTCCACTCCTCCTCCAAGTTGGGCTAGTTGGTGGATGAGTAACTGCTTGCCACGCCTTCATATTGAAGATAAACTCTGAATAGGTCTCTTCTCTCCACTTTTTTACGGTCTCTACTCTAGGAAGTTTATAGAATGTTTCTTGAATTTCCACAGTCTCGAAGACTTTACAATACTCTCTTTTCCCTCCTTTTATACACCATCCACAACATCCAACCCTAATGTTCATAATCCAAGAGAAATCGAACACTGTATCTTATAAACAAATCCACTTCTTTACTTTTATACTACGGGACTGTATTTACTTAATCGTAGATGGAGAGACCAAGAATTGAGACTGGAAGTCTACTAGATATGCTAGGCTACAGTTACTACTTCTTCGACCAGATGGAGGAAGCTCCAGAATTTGCCGATAAATCTTTTGAAGAAATAATTCCAGAACTGTTGAAGGGTTCTACTAAGAAAACCATGGAGCTAGTAGGTAAGAAGCTCTACAAACATCAATTAGAATCTCTGCAAGCTTTAAGAGAAGGCTCAAATATAATTTTGAAATCTGGTACAGGCTCAGGGAAAACTGAAGCCTGGTTTCTCTATACAGTAGAGAGGAAGATTAAAACATTATCCATTTACCCAACACTAGCACTAGCATATGACCAGCTGAATAGACTTAGCCAATACTGTTTAGACCTAAACATGAAGATAATGATTCTTGATGCTGCGAGAAAACAGGAGTTAATATCTAAACAAGGATTAAGGAATGTTAAAAGAATAATCTCTGAATCGGACCTTGTAGTCACTAACCCTGCATTCCTACTTAATGAAGTTAAGAAGACTGCTCTAAAGGGTAATGGGCTACTCTCTCCATTCTTCCAGAAGATGGGGTTAATAGTTATTGACGACTTCGATTTTTATGGTCCAAGAGAGATTGCTCTCCTCTTCTCTATACTTAAGACACTTGTAAAGATTACTGGGGTTAACACTCAATTTGCTTTCATGACAGCTATGCTTGCAAACCCTGAAGAAGTAGCTGAATATCTTACAGAGATAAATGGCAGAGACACAAAGATTATTTCAGGAAGAGCTTTTAAAGCGAAGAATAGAGTCTACATTGTATTAGGGAAGAATCTTAGAAAATTATGGGAGGAGGCTAGGAAATTTAAAGATAAACTAGAGCAGATAGGCGTAGGAAGAGATATACTTGACTCACTTGGAGATTTCCAATTATTTCAACAGAATGTTTACAGGGTCTGGGATGCATTAAGATATGCAGGTATACCTGCCCCTGAACCATGGTCGGATCCAGTGGAGATCCTATCAAACTATGTATATGACGAAGCAGTTACATTAGTATTCACTAGGAGTATTGAGAGAGCAGAAGAACTCTCTAGAAGAGTAATTGAGAGAACTGGTAGGAGGGAGCGGGTTGCATCCCACCACCACTTAATATCAAGAGAGATGAGGAGGGAGATCGAGGATGCTGTAAGGTCTGGGCTTGTAAAAGTCTTAGTATCCCCTAGAACACTATCGCAGGGAATAGATATTGGAGAAGTATTAAGAGTTGTACATGTTGGTCTGCCTGATAGTCTAAGAGAGTTCTATCAAAGAGAAGGTAGGAAGGGTAGGAGAGCGGAGACCAAATCTACGGAGACTGTGATAATTCCTCAAGGGTCATGGGATTATGACCTATTATCGAGAGGTGTAAAAACCGTAGAAAAGTGGCTTAATATGTCTCTTGAGAAAGTAATAGTGAATCCTAAAAATAACTATTCAACACTTTTTGAATCATTATTAAAGTTCCAGTCTCCAATATTAAGGAGAGATCTAACTAATGAAGAAATAGATTTCTTGAAGAATCTAGGTCTCTTTAATGGTTTAGAGCTATCTAAAGCTGGGAAGAGAGTTTGGAGGCAGATGAATTTCTACGAGTATGCTCCACCATATGGGATAAAAAGGCTTAAGATAGAAGAAGATGGCTCAACCATTAGGCTTGAAGATGTTAGCCACTGTGACCTTGTTGAAAAGTTTCAGCCAGGCTCGATCGATTATACTAGTGACAGCGTAGTTACTCTTCACAGGCTTGGAGGAGGGAGAACTGTTACATCAGTTATTGTCGAGCCTTTAAGAGAGAGAACGCTAAGAAGATATGAGGGGACAGCATATGCTCTTGAAGAATATGAAAGAGTAAAAGAGAGCTGGGGTGAGGAACCAAACATCTGGAGAGACTATGTACAGGGTAGGCTACATTCAAGAGTATTTTGTGTTGTTCATCCACCTATCGAGGGATTCGGCAAATATGTTAAGATACCTAACAGGGTTGAATGGATCATAATAGGTGAAAAGAAGAAGATGACTAGGAAGGGGGATGAAACATTATTCTATAGAGATAAGCGGTCTATAGTTGTAGCTGCTCCAACATATGGTAAATACGAAGACTATACTTACGGGGTAGTGATTGAAGTTGGATTAGAAGAAGACCCTGAATTACTTAGACTAGGCTTAGCATATGTCATGATAGTTCTAAGGAGAGTTTTCGGGATACCTCTCGAAACAATAATGTATAGCGTCACCAGACTTGGAGAAAGAAAATTCATAGCTCTCCATGAACCTGAAAGCGCTGGGCTACTTGAGAAGATAGACTGGGGAGGCGTATATAGAAGCGTTCAAGCATACACACCCGATGAGATAGATGAAATACTACTTGAAGCATTAGATGAATACTCATACTCAGCTTTCATATCTCTCAAACTTGACTGGAGAATAGCTAGGGAATATGCGTTAAGAGCTCTAGACTATATTAGAAGAAGAGAGAGGATTATACTTGAATTCATGGACAAGTTATTGGAAGTCCCTAAACCTTCCAGAAGCTTGAAGATAGCTTCTATTCAAAGCCTTTATCTCCCACTTAGAGAAGACTTTAACTCAGGAATCTACGTTTTATCAGTATATGACGGTGAAGAGAATGTTAGCTGTTCTGGAATCACGGAATTCAGTAAACCAGACCACAGTTATCTAAAAATCCAAGAAGCAGTCTCAAGATTAATCGATGAAGGATTCAAGATAGTAACATATAATATCAGAGTCCTATATGACTACCTAGATTCAGCTGGATTAAAAAGTCTAAAAACATTTATTAAAGGATTAGAATCCACAAACTCATTAATTGATTCACGTGAAGTACTGTGCAAGTCATTAGGCTACACAATAGAATTGGAAGATGTAAAGAAGATCCTCGGCATATCTTCTCCCAGTTTAAGTGAGATAATGAGAGCTATGGAAGATGCTAAGAGAATGATCCCAAAACTAGATTTAATAGAGTATATCTCAAAGATACGTTCAACCCAATTGATAGAGTTCGTGGAAGGTGAGAGTAGAGTAGCTTACCTCTCATACATCATAGGCCAGAAAAAGCTAGAAGAAACAAGATGAAATCAAGAAGATTAGTATTAGAGGCATGATTAAATACGAGCACATATCACAGTTGATAGTGGGTTGGAGATGCCTAAGATACCGCTTCAGAAAATAGATAACTACATTTGGAGGATACCTCAAAACTATAGGCATGATATGAGAGTACCTGTAACAATATTTGCTTCTGAAGAGCTACTAGAAAAAATGCAGGTAGATAGAACTCTAGACCAAGGAGTAAACGTTGCAACACTTCCAGGCGTACTAAAACATAGCATTGTACTTCCAGACGCACATGAAGGATACGGGTTCCCCATAGGAGGCGTTGCTGCAACAGACTATAATGAAGGGGTGATATCGCCTGGAGGTGTGGGTTATGATATCAATTGTGGGGTGAGGCTAATGGTTACTAATCTTGATGAAAAGGATGTTAGACCGAGGATCGTTGATTTGATTAATGTTTTGTTTGCGAATATTCCTTCGGGGCTGGGTTCTAGGAGGAAGGACTTCAGTATTACTATGAGTGATTTGGATAGGATTGCAGTTGAAGGTGCTAGGTATATTGTTGAGAAGTTCGGGCTTGGGTGGCATGAAGATATACTGCACTGTGAAGAAGAGGGTGCAATGGAGGGTGCAGATCCGAGGCTTGTAAGCCCAACAGCTAAGAGTCGAGGTATAGGTCAGATAGGAACTCTTGGTAGTGGAAACCACTTCCTCGAGGTTCAACGTGTAGACAAGATATTTGATGCGAAAGCTGCGGAAAAGATGGGTATAACTCATGAAGGTCAAATAACAGTATTGATACATACAGGTAGTAGAGGTTATGGACACCAGATCTGTGGAGACTATCTAAGAGTTATGGAGAGAGCATCAGCGAAGTATGGTATAAGACTGCCTGACCGTGAACTAGCATGTGCACCAGCCAACTCAACTGAAGCAGACCAGTATCTTAAAGCATTTAAGTGTGCTGTTAATTTCGCTTTTGCAAACCGTCAAGCTATAACTCACTGGGTGAGGCAGAGCTTTGAGCAGGTATTCAAGAAATCTGCAGATGCTCTTGGGATGAGGTTGATCTACGATGTGGCCCACAACATAGTTAAGCTTGAAGAACATACAATAGATAAGAAGATGGTGAAAGTCTGGGTGCATAGGAAGGGGGCTACGAGGAGTTTCCCAGCAGGACACCCGCTCATCCCGAAGACTTATAGAGAGATTGGTCAACCAGTCTTAATCCCTGGATCGATGGGGACGGCGAGCTGGATTCTACTTGGGAACCCTAAAGCTATGGAATTAGCGTTCGGGAGTACAGCTCATGGAGCTGGAAGAGAAATGAGTAGAGCAGCAGCTAAACGAACTCGTAGAGCAACAGATATAGTGAATGAATTGAGGGGGCGTGGAATATACATCAAAGCAGATAGTATGGAGACGATAGTTGAAGAAGCTGATGATGCATACAAGTCGGTAGATAAAGTAGTTGAAGTAAGCCATGAAGTAGGAATAGGCACGAAAGTTGCTAGACTAGTACCTATAGGAGTAATTAAAGGATAGCAAACCAGGTTTTCAACAACATATAGAAGAAGAGTCTACCTTGTAGATATTACCTTCAAACCATAAAATAGTATGGTCTCTTCGCAACCTTGATTTACTTTTTCCTGGATACCTTAGTATCTTAGGAGTCAGTAATATAGCTTACAAATAAACAACTAACAGCAATCTATTAGGACATATAAGAATTGATTTACGGAGAAAGCTTTACAAGTCAGACTGTTGGACGTAAATTATCATTATGCTTGATCTTCGAATAATTCTTGTAGGGAGAATGATGTAGTTTTCAACAAAGGTAGAAACATTATAGCATAGTTATCCTATATTACGTGTAGAAATTTCAGTAATCTTATTCTACAACACTACACAATTCTTATCTATCTCCATCTACGATGTATTGTGAATTGTATGGCCTGCTTAATTATTTGGAAACTGCTAACAAACCCGCAAAGATTTAGATAGAAGACATTCTAGTGGCAAATAAAGGGTCTTGTGAAAGGCGTATGACTATTGCATTCGGGTCCTTGCATGTTGTGATTTAAGGTATTCTTTATATACCATGGTATCCATAAGTATACATGGTAAATGAGCACTACGGTATCCATCAAGGTTCGTAGGGAGGTGGTCGAGCTGGCTGATAAGATGGTTAAGTATAGGCTTGCTAAGAGCAGATCTCATGCATTCAATATTCTCATTGAAAAAGGCTTGAATGAGGTTATGAGAGAGGTTGGGTTCTGGGAGCAGATATATAGAGATGTTGAAGAACTCGAGAAATCTTGCTTCAAGATCGCTCATGGCAGATTAAACAGGATGCTGGATGAGGAGAGACATAGATGATATACATTGATACAAACGTTATCGTATCATATGTTGATGAGAAAGATCCTTATCATGATAAAGTGGTAAATACCTCTATGCAGTTGGATAGGGAGAGGATTGTAAGCCAGCTAACATTACTCGAGCTAGCATCTATTTACGCAAGAGCTGAATTGGAGAAACCGATACCGTTAGCCATGTACTCTATCAAGAGATTCGGCGCCTCAATAGTTGAGGCTGATCTTAACATCGTCATGAGAGAAAGCTTGAGGTATGTTCCTATGCTGAGGCTTAAAACCCTTGATCTACTGCATATCACTATAGCCAAGGCTGTTGGAGCAAAGTCTATAGCTACTCTTGACAAAGACATAGCTAAGAAGGCTGATTTAATTAAAGATACCATGGCAATAGAGGTAATAACACTACATGATTAAAGTCTTCAGCTTATGGTAGTATTGGGCCGCTTAACAGGTTGGATAGAAACAGAATGTTAACCATCCAGCCACGGAAAACAGAGCGATGCTAATTTATACTCTCTAGAT
>JAKCEX010000068.1 GCA_023539395.1 Candidatus Geocrenenecus arthurdayi
TGGTCAAATACTACGAGGCTATTGATTTTGGGAGTATCTCTGTTACACATGACACGACTCATTAGAATTAAGATAAATGAGTCCAACATTATAATAATATGTTGGGTGTAGATGAAGATGGAACCTGCAGTTTTAAGGCATTATCTTAGGGAAGAAGTACAGGTGGAGGTTGCTAGGTTCTGTAGAGGTAGGTGGGTAGCTCTAGAGGCTAGGCCTATACATGGTAAGAGAGTATTCTATAGGTATTTTGATGAGAAGCCATTAACGATAAACGAGCCAGTGGATGTAAAGAAGATGATAAATAGGTTCACTGATAAGCGTATCCGGACAATATATGGGACGATTAACATCTATAATAGAATATCATCGAAGGAGGATTTAGAGAGGATGGAGAATATATCTAGGACGACGCCAAGCATAGATATAGATGGAAGCCTTGAGGAAGTAGATTTAACTATAGAGGCTGTAAAAACAATACTTGAGGAATTACATCGGCATGGTGTAGAGAAGTCGGTATACCTTGTATGGTCTGGGAGGGGGGTCCATATACATTTGAATGAGAAAGCGATTAGTGAAAGTTACTGGAGACCTGACCCAGTGAAGACTGCTCACACGATAATAGAATACATACTTAAGCAGGTAAGGGGTAAATTGTTGGAGATAGCTGCTAAGTCTAAATCGTATGAGGAGAAGCTGAAGATAGAGAATATAATAGATGTACAGAGAGTGTTTACTTCACCTCTAAGTATTCATAGAGAGCTAGACATAGTAACTGTAACGATAGATCCAGATGAGATAGAAAACTTCAGCCTAGAATGGACGGAGCTGGATAGATTTAGATACTGGAGAGATTGGGATAGATATATTGAAGGAGAGCTGGATGGTCTTGTGGAGGAGGCGATGAAAGAGGTGAGGGTAGAGTCTATTACGCGGACAATTATAGGTGAAGAGTTAAGAGAGGATGAATCTCCTGAGGTTGGATTGGCTAGCCAGCCGTTATCTATTGGGAGATTTCAGGTGATGGCTTTAATGCAAGCTGCAAGATACTATGTATTGAGAGGTGATATAGAGCAGGCTAAGTCTTTCGGGTTGAATAGAGCAATCTTTTATGCATGGGCTAAGAAGAGGGGTGTTACTCGGAGGAGGCAGCCGAGTAAACTATTACTAAGTAGAGAGCAGAAGATAAGCGAATTGGAAGATGTTGTTGGAGATGAAGTAGTCTATAGGTCGCCAGGGGGATGGTACATGATAGGTGGGCAGGAGCAGACTCCTAGAGATTTTGATATGCAGATTGTACAGAGGTTTGGTGGTCAGGAGATATTTCAGAGATACTGGGAGGCAGCGTTAAGATATATTCATCGGTTTCCTCTTGAGACTGTGAAAAGCCAGAGGGAGTTCTATGAGAAGATATACTTGCCAGTGAGAGATAATTTAGACAAGATACTTAGAGGAGAATAGAAGTAGTCTTGAATTGGTCTAGCTGTTACCTATCTAGATGGAATGTTAAAGAAGGTTGAGTATTGTCTTCTTGATTTCTTCGCCTTTCAGGTATATGCCTTTATCTAATGCTTGGGAGATGAAGTAATTTTTAGATTTTAGAGCTTCTACGGCATCGTCTAGCCCCAGAAATGTTATTTCAACATTGATATCCTTGATAGATGTTATTCTAGAAGTTGGTGGTCCCGCCTTCTTTATAACGAGGATATCGATATCGCTTATTCCTGAGACGTACCTTCCTTCTGCAGTGGAGCCTGCTACGATTATTATGAGGGTGTCTTCGGAATCTATTGATGAGATTAGGTTTAACAGGTCATCTTCGATTTCTCTTAGTGGGGGATTCTTCTCAATAACTAGTTTTAATCTCTCCCTCAACATATTCTATAATCCTCCTAGCTGCATTTACTGTTGAGATAGCGTCTTCTTCCCTGTACATTTTTGAGGGTGCGCCTAGAGGCCATGCATTTGGGTATCTCGAAGTGATATAGTGTCTATCGAGTTCTAGCCCGAGCTTGATTAGTTCTTCTGGGGCTTCCGCTCTCCTAAGTAGTTCTGCTACACTATGGATTGTTTCGAATTTCTTGAATTTGAATATTAAGAGTGCTTTTACAGCTTTCTCTGCTGCTTGCTGTGATAGGAAGCATACTTTACTATATCTTCCTTCTCTTAGGAGTATTTCAGCTGAAGCATAGTCGTCTCTTGCTTCATCGAGCCAGTCTCTCCAACGTTCGTAGCTCATCCTCTTCTATATGAGTGTGTAAGCCATGCATTAAAGTTTCATTAGAGGTTGGGAGCATCAAGTTGGTAGGTTTTGATTCCCCGTTTTCCATGTTTTTATGGCCAAGCATCTTCTTTCTTGAATTCTAGGCTGAAGCATTGAGTATGGGAAGTGGGAATTCTTAATAGCTAGCCTTAACATTAATGGGATGGGCTTTAACTGCCTCGAACGATAAGTCAGTCAGTTATAGATATGCTGATTGAAACCTTTGATATCAGGGTTGGGTTAACTGAGAAGCTTGAATTGCCAGGTCTTAGACCATGTACGGAGATATACAAGGTTGGAGGTCTACCGCTAAGGTCTGAGGTTTACATTCTAGATTCTCCTGAAGTTAAGAGTGTTGCATGTCATCCCCATATAGTTGGGGATGAATTGATAGAATCTATGGGTATGGTTGCATATGATGCTGTGAAGGCTTTGATGGAATTGACATCTATAGGTGAGTTGGAGGGTGATGAGATAGTTTTTGAGCATGTTTTGAGAGCTGCTCCAGGTTATTGTCTCCATGAAGCTTTGAGGGGGTTGGGTATAGATTTTAGGGAGGTATGGATTAGACCTAGATACAAGCTTCCATCTTATAGAGACCATGATGAAGAGAATGTGAAGGAGATTGAAGTAGTCTATCAAGATTTCTCGATGATTCCAGAGGGTAGGGATTTAGTTGTGGTTAAGCCTGATACGGAGGCGAGTGGTAGGACTGCTGAGGTTGCTCTCCAGAGGCTACATGAGGAGGCTGAGAAGAAGAATTCGAAGCTTAGGGAGTTGATAGTCTATGGGTTTATCTCTGAGTATGGTATGAGGGTTATCGAGGAGAAGGCTTTGAAGGTTGGCTTTGAGAAGGTATACTTCATAGCTCTTGGAGATATTACTGCTCTATGCTATAATATGTATGATATGCCATTGTATGGTCCAGATGAGAGTTACTATTCAGAGTATAGAGAGGTTAGAAAGCTTGGGGGGATAACGGATTACCAAGTCTTTGAAAAGTATGTTTTAGAGTTTATTCCTGGTGCAGACCAGCCTGGGGATTGGTCAGCCCGTCAGAAGATACTGTTTACTGGGGTGGGGTACGAGCCTGGAGGGATAGTAAAACATCTAGAGAATAGTATATCGTTGGTAAGTAGGTTGTGGGAGATATCTAGGGGCCAGGAATGGTTCATGGAGTTCCATGAAGAAGCTATGAAGAAAGAACTAGAGCAGTTAAGAAATAAGTTAAACCAGATGAAAGAATAGGGTGAGGAAGGAGCTCTGCTGATAGGGAGCGGTAAGCTGCGAGGCTAGCAGAGTAGATAAGGAGAAGACTGTTGCCTGTTTCCTTGATAAAGGGGTCTTTGTTCGGCTTGTCTCCAGCTGCTGTAGCTTATGGTGAGTCATGGTCTCATTTTTATCTGATATATTTAAGAGGATTTGAGGTAAGTATATACGAAGAAGCATCAGTATGTATGTATGGAGCGGCGGTACCCAAGCCAGGACCAAGGGGCGGGCCTTGAGGTTGGATGTAGGGTAGACAGGTAAGCCCGTGGCCTCTATAGGCCTCGAGGGTTCAAATCCCTCCCGCCGCGTTTTTTAATATTAATTATTGAGCTCATTTCTAGACTAGTTGGTTTTATTTTTATGGTTTCTTTGTGGGTTTCGTGGATTGATGATTATAGGTGGAGTTTATCGGGGACTTGGTGGTTTACTTGGATGGTAGAATTTAAAATACTCGATAAACTTGTTAATCCTAGAATGAGGGGGTAGTTATGGTCCCAGTATGATGTTGTTGAAAAGATTAGGAGGGTGCTT
>JAKCEX010000069.1 GCA_023539395.1 Candidatus Geocrenenecus arthurdayi
CACAAGATTTATAGTGAGGGGTTTGTACGTACTTTCCAGATACCTTCACCTTTCCTGAAGCTTACTGTGTTGGAGAATGTATTAGCTTCATTGAAGAGTGATGCAGAGAATCCTGTCAAGGCTCCATTCAGGAATCTCTGGATAAAGAAAGAGGAAGAAAATATTGAGAGAGCATTCAGGATACTTGCTAAAGTTGGTCTTGAAGATGTTTGGTATTATGAAGCATTTAGGCTTGGAGGTGCACAGCTTAAGATGCTTGAGGTTGCTAGAGCGCTAGCTACTGGTGCGAAGCTTATAGCTCTCGATGAGCCTATCGGTGGCGTTGACCCAGCATACGCTGGAGAAATATTAGGCTATGTTAGAAATATTAAGGATAGCTGGGGTATAAGCTTCCTACTAATAGAACATAGAATAGATATAGCCTTACCATTCGCTGACTATGTATACGTTATGGATCGAGGGTCAGTGATATTTGAGGGTCTACCAAGCGAGGTTGAGAAGAATCCGAAGGTAATCGAGGTATACTTGGGGTGAAGGTAATGGCGATTCTTGAGACTTCATCTCTATACTCTGGCTACGGTAAGATCAAGGTATTGTTTGATGTAAACTTTAAGGCAGAAGAAAAGAAGATAACAGTTGTTGTCGGCCCTAATGGTGCAGGGAAGACCACGCTTCTAAATAGTATCATGGGCTTAGCAACTATACATGGAGGCGACATACTATTCGAAGGTAGGAAGCTGAACGGTATACCAACATACAAGATAGCTAAGATGGGTATAGCTTACCTACCTCAAATGGGAAACGTACTGGCTGAGCTAACAGTCGAGGAAAACCTAAAGATTGCTGGCTATCTACTACCAGTAAGTGAAGTAAGAGATAGAATGGGAGAAATCCTCAACATATTCCCAGTTTTAAAAGAGTTTATCCATAGGAAGGCTGGAACCTTGAGCGGTGGAGAAAGGAGGATGCTAGCAATAGGTATGGCTCTTATGAGGAGACCAAAAATACTACTTCTAGATGAAATGTCAACAGACCTTGCACCAATACTAGTAAAGAAAGTTATGGAGAAGGTAGTACAGTTAAGAGATGAACTTGGCCTGACTATCATCATGGTTGAGCAAGCAGCTAGAAAAGCATTAGAAATAGGTGATAGAGCATATCTTCTAGTAAGCGGTACAGTAAGATATGAAGGTGGAGCCCAAGAACTCCTACAGCACCCAGAGCTTGCTAGACTATACCTAGGAGTAACACAAGCATAACCGTTCTCTAGAATAACCAGCATCTTCAACCAACAATAGTATGCCTGGAATCATTGTTTAGAGAATATTTTAGACATTATGCGTCTACTTAATGTAAAGAGAGATCCCTTATAAGGTACCCCTGAAGCTATAATCACCTAGAGTAGATATGTCATACAAAATATTGATTAGAGAGACGCTCTCTATAGTTGCGCTCTTCACATTCTTCCTACTAGTACTGGTTCTAGTAGTCGGTCTAGCCTACTATCTACAAGAGTTCGGTGCCTCAGCCGTAAGACATTTCTTCGGAGTAGCCTCGATAAAGCTGCTTAATAGCATGCTTTATCCATAGGACCAGTTAAGATATAAGAAACTTCCCGCCTCAATTTTTACTAGTATGAGGAATAGAAGAGTAGAGATAATTGCTGTTGAGGGGATTCCAGAAATAGAGGAAGCTATGGATCTTGGAGAGATAATAGTTAACGCTGTAAGAAAGATGGGTTTAGAATTAAGAGATAGAGACATAATTGTTGTAAGCCATATAATTGTTTCAAAAGCTGAGGGGAGGATAGTAAACCTCTCAGATATCAAGCCTTCAGAATTCGCAAAGAATATTGCTGAAGAATCTGATAAAGACCCTAGACACATCGAGCTAGTATTAAGAGAATCTAAGAGGATCGTTAGGATGAGAAGAGGATTAATAATATCTGAGACTGTAAATAGGTTGATATGCGCAAATGCAGGTGTAGATTTATCTAACGCTGGGACGGGGAGAGCAGCCATGCTTCCATTAGACCCAGACGATTCAGCTAGAAAGATAAGAAACAGGATAAAAGAACTAGCTAACGTAGATGTTGCAGTAATAATATCTGATACGCATGGTAGACCTCTAAGAAATGGTGCAGTAAATATAGCGATTGGATGCTCAGGGCTTGAACCATTACTTGATAGGAGAGGCGAAGTAGATATGTATGGTAGAGTACTAACTTCTAAGGTTATATGTGTAGCAGATGAGCTAGCTTCTGCAGCTGAGCTAGTTATAGGTCAAGCAGATGAAAAAACCCCAGTAGCTATAATTAGAGGATACATGTATAACCCTTCAGAAACACCTGCAAAAGTAATTCCTAGGAGAGAGGAGGATGACCTCTTCCTCTAAAGACATAATAGCTAGAATACTAACAACATACCTCAAGCTAACATCTAGAGGTGAGCAACCAACAACCAGTAGGATATCTAGCGAATCTCTAGTTGGAGAAGAAATAACTAGAAATATATTGAAAGATTATGGATTAGAAGGTGAAGCATCATCTAAAAAGAGAGTTAAAGCTGCAGTAACCGCCTTAACGATAGGCGTTGAAGGAGATAGAATAGCCAAGTATCTTCACTGGAGAGAATTTGAAGAATTATCTGCTGAACTAATGAAGATAGCTGGATACACAGTATACCTAGATACTAAGATAGTTGAAGATGGGAAAAGATATCAAATAGACTTAACAGCCTACAATATAGGCTTACTACTAGTAGTAGATTGTAAACATTGGGTTAAGCCACCAGCCTACACTCAGAGACGTAGAATAATCTCTAACCAGGAAAAGAGGATAAAAGCTTTAATGAAGCTTGAAGGAGATGTTCAAGTAAATATAATTCCAATAGTCCTTACACTTTATGAGCCGAGAGAACTTATCGTAGAAGGATACCCCTACGTACCAATCCAGAGAATATCGGGATTCATAGAGTGGCTTCAAAACAATTATCCACATATAAAATGCTTCAAGACTAGAATCTCCCTAGAGAAGCTAAAAGCATCTTCCAAGAGAGTAATATCTAAATCACACTATGAAGAACTATAGTTGCCCAATGAAGAACCCATAGCTCACACTGAAGCATGATGACCCATAGGGTCACTGAGGGTAGGCATCTCAACAAAAAGGAAACAAAAGTAATCAGCGATATCTTCACCCTCATAGATGACTAAGAGTTATTCTAACCTCGCATCTAAATCCCTAGTACATGCTCTGTTATAAAGTTTGAGGAATAAGTTATGCAAGGTATCGTAAACTTAAACTCACATCATCTTATAGAGAAAACCTATTATCAATTAAACCCTCTCTACACTTATGATATACATGGTGTATGTTTGCTAGAGCTTTCAGCTCCTCATCCTTAACGTACTAGATGGAAGATATACTTCTTCATATTCTTCGGGATAGAGTAGTTATACTTACTAGGCTTAGTATCAGACTCTTCTTCAATTTTTACGTTCCCCTCTTCCAGATGTTCATCCAATTGTATAGTATTCATTTAGGGATGTCTGGCCATAATTCTCCATAGAAACCACTTACGTATCCTCTACTATAGCTCTACACTTTATGCATAATATGGATAAGCTGGATATGCCTCTACAGCAACCTACATTAAGGTCTACGAGCTAGCACCTATATCTCCCAGTACCTATCCTTATTATATCTGACGGTTGGTATGTTCCACTTTCAGTCTAGAGTATAAAGAATTTATCCACCTAGGAGTATGCGTATATCGTGTTTGAAGGATTCCTAGTATTGATTGGTGTATATAGTGGAGAAGTAGAGGGAGGTGTTATGGAGGATGATTAGAAGGGTCTTTGTTGATACTAAATGGAGACCTAGAAAGCGTAGAGACTTAAAGATGCATATATGCTACGACCCACAAAATGATACCTTCT
>JAKCEX010000070.1 GCA_023539395.1 Candidatus Geocrenenecus arthurdayi
CTACTCACTTTACTCCACTTTAGAATTATAACTTTCACTCTTCTGAGTTACTAGATAAGCTTTTCACATACCTAGGGCCAAGCCCTATCGCTGCAAATTTTATTTGCTTAAATTCTCCTGGATCGTAGAGTCTTCTACAATCTAGGAGAGCTGGACTCCTCATATATTTCTTCAGCATCTCTTGCTTCAACTCTTTGTATTCAGCCCATTCTGTTGCAAGTATACAAAGGTCTGAACCAGTTAAGCATTCTTCAATAGTTTTACAATAAATGACTCTATCTCCTAAGATCTTCTTAGCTTTCTCTAATGCTTTAGGGTCATGTACCTTAATCTCTACATCATATTTTAGAAGTTCCTCAATTAGCCGTATAGCTCTAGATTCTCTAACATCATCTGTATTAGGCTTGAATGCTAATCCAAGAATCGAGATTGTTCTTCCTTCTAGTCTTCCTACTAGTTCTTCTGCAAGTTTCACCGCATTCTCTATCTGCGTCTCATTTATTTCTATTATTGATTCAACTAACTTGGAGCGGAGCCCTAATTCTTCTCCAAATCTAAGAAATGCTTTAACATCTTTTGGAAAGCATGACCCACCCCATCCGAGACCAGCGTTTAGGAATTCCCTACCGATCCTCTTATCCATACCTATACCTTCAGCGACGACCTTTACATCCGCATTTGGTATACGTTGACAAAGCTGTGAAACCATGTTTATGAAGCTAACCTTGGTTGCGAGGAAAACATTATTAGCATACTTGATTAACTCTGCATTCGTCGGGTTAGTCATAAGAACGGGAGGTATAGACTCTCCATGAAACTTCTTATAAATATCTAATAGAAGTTTTCCAGATTCTTCATCAATAGCTCCAATGATTACTCTATCCGGGTTGAAGATATCATAAAGTGCTCTACCCTCTCGTAAGAATTCAGGATTAAAACATAAACCATACTCACCAAGCCTTCTACCCGACTTCTCTTCTAGGATTCTCTTGATAACATTCAAGGTTGTCCCAGGCGGTATAGTACTCCTAACAACTAGGAGGAAGTACTTATCAACTCTTCTTAAAGATTCACCAAGCATCTCTATCGCCTCCCTAACATATCTCAAGTCTACTGAACCATCTGGATTTGAAGGCGTCCCAACACATATAAAGCAAGCTTCGGTTTCTTCAACCATCTCTCTATAACTAGAAGTTACTTTGAGGGACTTCTCTTCTAAGACTTTCCTTAATAACTCCTGTAAGCCTTCTTCATAGATAGGCGTTTCTCCTCTCTTGATTAATTCAATCTTCTCTAAATCTGTATCTAATCCAATAACTTTGAAAGACTTGGAAGCAAAAGCACAAGCTAATGGTAGACCTACATATCCTAATCCTACTACACCGATTCGATTAATCATCTACACTACCTACCTTATCATTCTCTCTGACTGGAACCATTTAACATATCTTTGAATCATTTCTTCAAGGTCGGTCTTCGGCCTCCATCCAAGGATATTCCTTGCCCTAGTGTTATCACAGTAGCTTATGAGAGATTCATGGGGTTTAAGTTCCCTAAAGTTTACCTCAACCTTCCTATTGAAGGCTTCCATCATTAGTTCTGCAACTTTTAGAACACTCACAGGTCTACCAAACCCAATATTGAATATCTCAGCTCCCTCTGCTTTCTCGCCTACCGCTATAGTCCCCTCTACAGCATCACTAACGTATGTGAAATCCCTCTCAGCAGGCTTAAACTCCCCATTAACCCACCTCCCATAAACTTCAACTGGCCTCTCGGAAGAAATATTTTCAGCGAAAATCTTGAAGACTATGTTTCCTCTACATCTCTCGCCTACAATATTAAAGTATCTAATTATTGGGCAGTCTAACCCGTACGTTTCTGCATAGAGTTCACATAGTTTCTCACCGAAGAACTTACTCAAAGCATATGGTCCTTTAGGCTTAGGCTGAAAATCTTCTCTGAGAGGTGGCTGATGGTCTCCGTATACGCTTGAACTGGATGTAAAAATTATCTTAGGGGTAGGTTCAATAATCCTAGCTGATTCAAGTATGCTTAATAATGCTCTATAGTTGTTATCAAGATACTGATAAGGCTCGTTTATACTAAGTCTATGGGATGCAATAGCTGCGAGATGGTATATCTTCTCAAACTCAAAGTTCTTTAGTAACTGGAGTGTGGCCTCGAAATCTCTTAAGTCAACGTATGCTATCTTCAAGTTTTTCGAGTTTGGACTCCTTACAATATATCTATAGTTGTCTTCAGGTGGTCTAGGATTACTTAATCCTACTACTTCTTCACCAATATTCAGTAGCTTTTCTACAAGGTGGCTTCCTATGAATCCAAAAGCACCAGTTACCAATATCAAGACTCTGCATTAAAACGTGATTCACGATGCTATATATTTGTCTCAGATGATAGGCGGTAAGATATTTCTAATGCTTTCCAGAGAGTTTTAGGGTTTCCAATATCTAGTCTAGCTATATGGTTTGGAAGCTTTACAGCCATAACTTTCTCCCCCCTCTCTAGCAAGCATCCTATACCATCGGTTAATTGTATCTCTCCACCTACTCCAGGGCTAACTTTGGATAAGCATTCAAAAATCTCAGTCTCGAAAATGTATACTGGAAGTATAGCAATATTAGACCATGGTCTTTCAGGTTTCTCTTCAACCTTCTTAACTATCCAAACATCGTCTCTTATCATCTCTCCACCTATTACCCCGTATGGACGGGGGTCATCAACCTCCATGACAAGTAGAGTTGCGGAGCAGCCGTGTCTGGAATGTACTTCTAAGAGTTTATCAAGATGCTCACAGTTGCTTGAAGCAATATATGTATCTCCTGCATGAACTATGAATGTTTCATCTACTAGGCCTCTAGCTCTTAAGACTGCATCTCCGAAACCCTTAGGCTCAGGTTGATTCAAGAATACGACGGTACTATCATAAACCATATTGTAGAATCTCTCCATCTCTTCTGCATAATTATTCTTTCTTCTTCCTCTAAGTAGATTGATGAAGCCTAGGTCTGGTGTAAAATGGTCTTCTATAGCTCTCTTACCTCTACCAACCACGATAAAGTATTCACGGATACCTATAGAATATAATTGCTCAAAGATAACTTGGATAAGAGGCTTCAGCAAGCATTCATTGCCACTCCTAACGAATATTGGAAGCATCTCTTTAGGGATCTCCTTAGTAACAGGCAAAAGACGAGTACCCAAACCAGCAGCAGTAATAACAGCTTTCCTAACTTTAACCATCTCATGAAACCTAGAAACAAGAATCTTAATAAGATTTCTTCAAAATATTTTATCTTCTAACGAATAATATAATAGAGCTTAACACATAACAATAATTTATGAGTGCTAAATATAGATATTACATCTTAGGGCAGGCTGGATCATACGAAGAGCCTGTTATAGATATGACTTTGGAGGCCCGTATGGTAATAGCTGGATAACCACAAAGAGGCACTATCAGAATTATTATGGGTGGAAAAAGAAAGTATAGAAAGATTGCTAATTTATCTATCTGCCAAATAATATGTTATCTTAATAGAAGTAGAATAACCAGATCCGGGTATTTGAAGATTTCAGTATAGATATTTTTGCTACCTTCTACTCTCTCAATTTCTTTGACTTATATCATCTGCATGAGTAAAGTTTAAGAAACTGAGAGAGGATAACTATGTGGATTAAGTTTGGGCTTTGTTAAAGTTAGGTTTAGAATTTATAATCCTGCTGATAAGAGTAGATTTGTAG
>JAKCEX010000023.1 GCA_023539395.1 Candidatus Geocrenenecus arthurdayi
GTTACAGGTGTAAAAATTGACTGGAACCCTGGGACTGCAGACGGATATGATGTATTCGTTGAATTATACGGCAGATCAGATAACTACGTTGGAGGCGGATCCGCAACAAACACAAAAACTGATCCTTTGACAGTAAATTTCAACCCCTCGGTCGATCCTAAGGATATCTATAAGATAAGGATAGTGATAATTGAAACTGGAGGATACGAGACATCATAAAGAGGCTAAAAACCTATGAAGGGTAGGCCTCTAAAACTTCCCTTCTTATTTTTTCTCATAATCATATTCATCATATTATTCTC
This sequence comes from Candidatus Geocrenenecus arthurdayi, assembly GCA_023539395.1. GTDB lineage: Archaea > Thermoproteota > Nitrososphaeria_A > Caldarchaeales > Wolframiiraptoraceae > Geocrenenecus > Geocrenenecus arthurdayi. The sequence goes on from JAKCEX010000023.1 coordinate 303, forward strand.
TATTCTAGAAGCATACTCAACCCTAATAACAATATCAGAAGTAGAACCACTACCTAGAAGAGATAGCACCACATATTTCCTCTCAAAATACACTGGTAGCCATGGAGAGTTTAACTTCATGGTTGAGACGAGAAGCGTAGAGCTTCAACCAACAGGAGAACATGTAAACTCAGCTGTAATTACATTATACTGGACTGTAGAAGCCCCTCCAGGTCAAGATGGAAGAGAATTCACTATATCAGTAAGCCTCTACGATGATAATGGAGGAAGTCTAACTAGCGGTTCCGTTACTGTCTGCCTACTGAAAGGCACAAACTCGGGAAGCTATACTATTCCCTTGTCAAGTACAAATATTGACGATGTAGCCAGTGTGGAGACCTCAATAACTGATAAGGGATGGTGCAAAATACCGTGAAAAAGATTATCCTCATATTTATCCTCACCATCTTAATAACTACTACATTAGCATATTCTACAGCAATCTACATTGAAGAAGTAGGGCAGCTTGGAGCATCCGAAAAAACACCCATAGCTAAATACAATCTCAGAGTCTACTCAGTCTCTATATCTGTTGAAAACAATCAGATAACAAGCATAACTATAACAGTAGCATCATCCACTCCGGGAACCTACAACATATACGCAACTGTTAGGAGTGGTTCATGTAGCGCAACTGCAAGCTGGAGCAACGTATACCTTACAACGACTCCAATCACTCTCCCATCTTTTTCTCTCTCACCACAATGTACCTATACTCCTCCAGGTGCAACAGTCGAGGTTAGAGGTGAGCCTGCATGAAGCTTAAGCTTCTAATAATCTTCATGACTACAGTAATAGTTTTGACGGGTATCTGCCTGGTCGATGATATTAGATTGTATCGTATTGTTTCTCCTAGTATGGAGCCTCTTATACCTGTAGGCTCACTTGTAGTAGTCTCACGTTCTGAACCAGTTGAGATAGGAGACATAGTAGCATACAAGCTAGAAGTAATGGGTAGAAGCTACACACTTGTACATAGAGTAGTTGATGTTAAAGATGGATACTATACCATTAGAGCTGATGTTGACCCTACAAGCGCTGGTGAAACATTAGAAGCAGGTAAGATACTTGGTAAAGTAGTATTAGCCATACCATTCCTAGGATATATTGCGGGAGTAGTAGCTATTCTACCAGCTATAATACTACTTATACCTCTTGCATCAAAGAAAGATGGTATAGGCTTCCCAACAGCAGCATTCATATCATTCCTACCATTAATCCTACCAGTACAAGGTCTCGCATCATCAATAGGTCAGATACCATTCACAGCCCTCGTAGCCAGCTCAATAATAACAGCAAGAATAATACTAGAGAAGAGAAATAAAGATATAGCAGAATTAGTATACCTAGTTGCTTCAACAGTAAGTATTATAAGCATCAATGTAGTAGAAATGGTGAGCTGGCTTGCCACCTAGACAATCATCACTCTCCATAACAATAATAATCCTCGCAGCCCTCCTAGCATATACTATCAACACAGGATACACAGCAAAAGAATACACAGTCACCTCAAACTACGTAGTACCACTAACAGTAAACGGAGTCGAAGCACAACCACCAGTCAAGACAATAGCTGGAGATACAGTATGCGTAAAACAACTTACAGTATACCTACAGCAAAACAAGAGGCTAGTATTCAGAGGATGGAATGATGGACTAACAGACCAGTGTAGAACGGTTGAAGGAAACCATACAGCAATATACGATATGGAAGTCCTACTACAAGTCTACACAGAACCTAAAGCATTAAGGAAGAGTGAATGGGTAAAAGCAGGCTCACTCATAAAACTAGAATACCCTGAAGTCTACTATCAAGATGGGTCAGTCAGATACGTATTCGAATCATGGAGTAGTGGAGAAAACCCATTCAATCCAACCAACATAATCTACGTTTCAGAACCAACCCGCCTAGAAGCAAGATACACTAAAGAATATCTTATAACAGCTATAGGTGAAGCAAAAATAAATGGTACAGGATGGTATAGAGAAGGAGAAATAGCAATACTAGCAACACCACCAGTAATCTACCTATCAAATGATGAGAGACTAATCTTCACAGGATGGGAATCAATAGGACCAGTACCAGTAATAATAAGTAACCCACAAAACCCAATAACCATGATAAACGTTAAAGGCCCATACATCCTAAAAGCAAACTATGAGAAACAATACAGAGTAGAAGTAACCAGCCCCAAGGGCGTATTATTCAAAGGATGGGTGAGAGAAGGCGAAACAATTAGGATACAAGCAGACCCAACAATACAACTACAAGAAGATGTAAGGCTAAGATTCATAAGGTGGAGCTTAAGCGACTTACCATCTGTCCCAGACATAACCCTACAAGTACATCAACCATACAATCTAACAGCACTCTACATTAAACAATACTACCTAGCAGTAGAATCCCAGTATGGTGCAGCAGGCGCAGGATGGTATGATGAGGGAGCAGTAGCAACTATTAGAGCAAACCCCCAGCCTCCATCCAACATACTGATAAACAGGAAACTAATAGGATACTCAGGAGACTGCCAGCAAGACTGCCAAACAACTAATGGTGTAGTAACATTAAAGATGGACTCCCCCAAGAAGATAAGAACCATCTACGCTACTGAGCCAAACCTACTAACAATAGGGATAATAACAGGGATAGGTGGAGGACTAGTAGCAGTATACGCTCTAACAGGTAAGAGAAAACCAGAAGAAGCTGAAGTAAAGATAGAAGAAGCATTAAAGATAAAAAGAATGAAGGAGCCTGTTATCGCTGCAGACCCATCGAGAGCATTATTCAAGTGTGTAGAATGTGGAGCAAGGATTAGAGGTCAAGATAAAGCATTAAAACATTCAAGAAAACATACATACGAACACGTAATAAAACAATACGTAGCATTAGAAGAGTTAGCTGAACCAATAAACGATAAGACAGCAATACTCTGGACGAAAGGTCTTAGATTAAGGATTACTCCACCAGACCAGCCAACCGTTAAAGACCTAGTTAAACCAGGAGACATAGTAAGATACACAGAGATACCTGGAAGACTAAGAGTAGAAGCAGTTGAAAAACATGAAAGATTCGGTCTACCAGTCTTCACTGTGAAGGCCACCCCAATAGACCCTGGAATACCATCATATACAAGATACATAAACGACCTAGTAGCACAAGATGGAAAAATATACTGCATAGATGGAGAATGCAACTGCAGACTATACGTAGAAGAACGTGCACCAAGACTCAAGCCAGAAGAAAGCATCCCGAAACCCCTATAGAAATCAAGAATCAACATAACCCGAAGAAGCAATACAAGATATAAGTTAAACTATAAATCAGAATAAAGAGAACATAAATGAGCAAACCATCGGGAAACCACATAGAAGGCCTGAAGGAAATCTATGAATTACTCTCTAAACTAAAAGAAGTTAAGAGGACTGGATGGCTGGAGAGAGGAGTTAGAGAACCAGAATCTGTCGCAGACCATTCCTTCAATGTTACTGCACTATCAATAATACTAGCAGAAATAAAAGGTCTAGACATCGCCGAGGTAGCTAGGATGGCCATAATCCACGACCTACCAGAAGCAATAACAGGAGACCTAACACCATCCCAGAAAAAAGAAAGAATAGAAGAAATAAGAGAGATGGAAGAAGAAATTGTAAAATCGATAACAGAATCTATGCCTAGAAATGTTGGAGAGAAATACCTTGAAGCATGGAGAAAACTCATTGAAGATGGTTCTCGGGAGGCCAAGCTCGTAAAACTAATAGATAAGCTGGAAATGGGGCTGCAAGCCGCCAAGTACATTAAAAAGACTGGAAACAAGAAGCTACTAGAAATATACTATTCTGCAGTAGAGTCTGTAAAAGAAGACCCTGAACTACTAAACCTTCTAGAGAAAGCGTTACGCCAGTGAGGATATATACCGCCCAACCTACAGTTATGGTAGATAGTAAGGATGGCATTTGCTGATAAACTATCGATAAAAGCAAAGTATCCATTTCTTCCAGAAGCTAAGCAAGCATTCATATCATTAGGGTTCGACCTAGAATCTTTTAGAGACCCATCTACGAAACCTATAGTTGATAGAGCAATCTCAAGGATCGTTGATGCACTACTTTATGGGGAGAACATAAACCCAAATATAGCTGCAGAAGATGATCTAACCGAACTAGCATCATTCCCACTAGCAATAATCCTTGCAGCAAAAACAGGTGATAAATATCTCCAGAGAAGATTTGCATTAGCAGAAGCATCTACAGCGTATAAGAGGCTGAACATGGAAGATGACCCTGAACTCGTTCTAAGAATTGCTAGAGAAGTCTTCAGAATAGATGTAGAATATGATGATAGTTATCCCCCCTACAGCTACACCGTAGGCTTAGCTGACTACTTGAAATCTGCATCTAAATTCAATGACCCAGTATGGAAGCTAGTAAACAGGATAGTAGTTAGAGGTAGAGTATACATAGAATCCCGCGAGCTTATACGTCTCCTAAGAGATAAGATAGAAAGATACATCCTAGAGAATATTGAGAAAGCTGAGAGGGAAGTTGGAAAACTACCTGAGAATCTTGAAGAAGCTGTAAATAATATTAAGAATAAGCTACCTGAGAGGAAAATTGAAGATTTAACATTAAGAGAAGGGTCGAGACCTGAAGCATGGCCTCCATGCATGAAATCAATATACTCTAAGCTTACATCAGGTGAAAGCGTAAGCCACTTCGCAAACTTCATGATAGCAGCATTCCTAATAAATACAGGGGTTCCCACAGAAGAAATAATCTCAATATACTCTCAGAGAAGCGACTTCAATGAGAGGATAGCTAGATACCAAGTAGAACACATAGCGGGGATGAGGGGGAGCAGAACAAGATACATTACGCCAAGCTGTAGTAAAATAAAGACCAACGGGTTATGTATTGAAGATGGAAGGCTATGCGGAAACATTAAGAACCCCATGACATACTATAAGAAGAAGATAAAGGAGATCAAGAAAATTGATAAAGATAAAACTCAACAGACAGGAGAATACAGTCAATCTAGCAGCTAGACTAGCTGAAGAACTAGCACCGATAGAAGTAATCCCGATAATCAAGAATAATGAAATAATACTGGACGATTCATCTTCAAGCAAGGCTCTAAGCATTGAAGAAGCATTACTATACATAAGAAGAAGCCTAGAGAAATCAAAAACAAAATATAGATATATCTATGTTAAAGGAGAAACAATACATGTAGAAGATATAGAAAGCGGAGAGAAATTATCTGAGCCTCCCCTATTATTCTGCCCATTCTGTGGCTACGCAACACAGTACGAAGAAGTATACTGGATACATGTAAAAAGCCATGGAGTAATCTAGAACATCAAGATTAATCTTTAATCAACATCTTTAATCCTAGCTCTCTCTCCGCTATCTCACTAATCCTATCATAATTTATTGATGGGTCCAGCTTACCTGTAGCTTTTAGAAGCTCATTATAAGTAGGCTCAAGCTTCTTATAGATTACCCCTACAGGGTTTTTTCCTTCTCCCTGAATAGATAAAACTAGGTCAACAGCATCTCTAACATTATCTAGTGGAGCTCCAAACTCTTCAACATAAACTATCTCCTCCTTCAGCTCTCTAACCGTTCTCGTAGGGTTAAAAGTTGGACAAACACTCAATATATTGATAAATGAGAATCCACGATGAATAATTGCTTCCTTAAAGTATTCTTTCAACTTCTTAACATCACCTACGAATCCCTGAGCTACGAAAGTTGCACCACTCACTAATGCTAAAAGTAGAGGGTTAACAGGCTTCTCAGGCCACCTAAACGGATAATTCTTCACTACAGAATAGATAGGTGTAGTAGGTGAAGGCTGCCCCCTAGTATTCCCAAAGACTCCATTATCTACAACGATATACGTTATCTCAACATTCCTTCTAGCAGTATGAACTAGATGATTACCCCCAATACTATATGCATCCCCATCCCCAGAGACGCCTATAACCTTCAGCCCAGGGTTAGCAAGCTTTACCCCAGTAGCCGCGGGTAGAACCCTCCCATGTATCCCTTTAAGAGCATTAGTATTAATATAGCTCCAGATAAATGTAGCACAACCTATACCACATACAATGACTATCTCCTCAGGTCTAAGACCAAGCTCAATGAAAGCATTCTTCAAAGCTTCATAAACAGAGAAGTCACCGCACCCTGGACACCACCTAGGCTTAGCTCTCTCAAAAACATCCATCAAATCTATACGCCTCCATCACTAACTAAACCTTTATAGATCTCTCCTGGTCTAAAGGGGCACCCATCAAACTTCCTTATACTCTTTAATTCAGCAGTCTTCGGAAGCATTGAAGATATGAGATTTAATAATTGACCTGAAGCATTCTGCTCAACAACATATATCTTCTCAATATTCCTTAGAGTTTCTCCAAGCTTCCTTGGAAGAGGCCACAACTGCTTCAAAGGTATATGCATAATCATCCTACCAGAACCTCTAACCTTCTCTAAAGCTTCTTCTACAGCACCTCTACATGAACCAACACTAACAATAGCTTCAGAAGAATCAGTATCTCCTAAAACCTCCCATTCAACAGGATTCTCTTCCAGCTCTCTTAATTTCCCCAGCCTCCTCCATGACATCTCAACATGCGTCTGGCCATCCTGCATGCTTAACCCTCTAACATCATGCTCAACACTACTAGCTACAACTAGAAAACCGTCAAGAGGCGGGGAAGGAATACAATCAGCCAAACCACTATAACTTGGAAATACTTGGAGCCCCTCCCCTCTAACCCTAGAAACATACTTACGACCTGAAGCTCTAGATGCTTCAAGCTTATCTAGAGTAAAATAATTCATTACATATACTTGGTCTAGCAGCAATATCACTGGACACCTATACCTATCAGCAAGCTCGAAAGCCGTAACAGTCATACTATAATACTCTTCTATAGTGGAGGGTGCCAAGACAATTCTTGGAACATCTCCATGGGATGGATGTGTAGCTAAGTCTATATCCCCCTGCTCGTAAGCTGTTGGGATACCAGTGCTTGGACCAACCCTCTGAACATCTACAACTACTATAGGTATCTCAGCCATAGCTGAAAAACCAATCCCCTCAACCATTAAAGACAACCCTGGACCAGATGTCGCAGTCATAGACCTAGCTCCAGCATAACTTGCACCTATAACCATATTAACTGCAGAAAGCTCATCTTCAACCTGGACTGCGAGACCCCCCACTTCTGGAAGCCACTTCATAAGCTTCTCCATTATACTAGTAGATGGTGTAATAGGGTAACCAGCGAAGAACTTGCATCCAGCAGATAACGCACCTAGAGCAACCATATCAGAACCCTGCACAACACTCTTCGAAACACTTAAGCTTGGTAAATCAAAACTTTCTAAACTACTCTCCACAAATAATTTGTATCCAGCCTCAACCCCTCTAAGATTAGATTCTAGGAGATCCTTCTTTGAAATCTTCTCCAAAACTATTGAGACAACATCATATCCAAGTCCAAGCAATCCTGAGATAAAACCAACTACAACAACGTTAAGCCTAGACTTAGCTTCAGATGAAGCTTTCTTCAATGGCTGCCTCACAACCCTCCAATCATGATGAGGAATACTCAAACCTTCATCAATCAACATTATGCTATCTTCCGACAATAAACTATCAAGATCTTTTAATCCAGACTCATCAAGAACAGCTAGAACATCTATCCTATCTGGAAGAGCATTAACCTCTTCATCTGAGATTCTAATCTCTGAGTAAGTAAATCCACCTCTAACAATTGTTGGAAACCATCTAAAAGTATACACGTTTAACCCCTTCATAGCACACGCTCTAACTATAACTTCAGTCGCAAACTCTATACCCTGACCAGTAAGACCAGCAATCCTCACCGAAACATCCTTCAAGATAACTTCAAAAACAACTTACAAATACTCTCTCAAAAATATTCCTAGAAATCTCACAGACATAGAACCCAACTAGAATAAGGTAGAAACCACTCCGTAAGAAGAAAAATATTAAATGTTTTCAGGAAAGAATAGAGACTTCCAAGCTATAATTCGGAAATACTAGAAAATAAACTTACTAGACGATACGGATCTCAGAGCCAACTACTCAATCAATAATTTCATGTTTTAAAGAACAACCAACCTCTCAATGTATTGACTAAGACATATTTACCGCTCAGTTTAGACCCGTAAATATACATTACTATCTTCTTGCCGGGCTCATACTCTAAGAGCTTGTACTCTCCTTTATCCCAGATCTTAACAACGCCAGCACCATACCCCTCAGTAATCTCACCCTCGAAACCAGCATAAGATAATTCATGATCAGCTTGAGGTATACAAAGCCTCTTCACACCCTTAACAGCTGGAGGCTCCTTCCTCATCGCCCAAGACTTCAACACCCCCTCCATCTCAATCCTTAGATCATAGTGGAGTCCAGCCTTCTTTGCAAAATGCTGATGAATAACATATATCGGCATAAATGCTCACTCTACTCTGAATAGATATAATCTCCCATCCTCAAACCTGCCATCTATAACTCTTTCATCTACAAGCCAAGAAATATAAGATTTTAAAGCTGAACTATACAAGAAATACATTTGAGGAGATAATTCAAGTTTAAACCTTGATAGGATGATTGAGAAAAGTTCTTCCATAGATATCTTACTTACAGTATGCTCTTCTATAATCTTCCTAACCTTCTTTATAGAATCGAGATTAACCTCGACAACCTTCCCAATGTCGGAAGCAGGTTCGAAGTGGCAGGGCACATAGTATCTATGTTTTGCCTCCCTAAGCTTATACAGCGTTTTCACGGTATCCCTAACATTAAAATGATATAATACACCAAACTTCTCTATAAGATTCTCTGGGAATAAGGCATCTCCAATAAAGAATACATCACCAGCAACTAAGCCATACATGTTAAATGAATGACCAGGCAAGGCAACATAAGTTAAATCCAGCTCTCCATCCACACCTTCACTTATCACTCTATCAACCTTTGAAGGCTTAGCCATAAAAAATTTCTCCCTCAAGCTTTCAGGAGGATAAGAACCGTAGAGAAAGATTGGTTCAAGAACCGGATTCTCAATAAAGTATGACTCAATACTTGGAGCAATTATAATCGCTCCACTTCTATCCAGTATTATGCTATTCCCTCCTACATGATCTGCATGGGAATGGGTATTAAAAATATACTTAATCTTCAATCCAGCATCTCTAACTATGTTTACTATCCTCCTACCTTGATCTTCATCCAACCCAGTATCAACCAATATACACCAATCATCTCTAACAATAACACCAACATTAGTCCTCCCAGGAATATAGTAAACATCCTCCACTATCTTCTTCAATTCTCTAACAGGGCACATCTAGGTCATCCTTAAAAAGATAGCCATGTTATTAACAATTACTTCTAAACAGCTTCAAGGTAGAGAAGATTAAAGATAAAAACAGGGAAGAATCGGAGATTCTGGAGGATAAGGTTGGAGGCTTCTTTAAGAGCTTTATTAAATAAACTAGAAAATGAAGGTAAGATTATAACTGTAGAAAAACCTGCATCTGTTAAATTTGAGATACCATCTATATTAAAGAAACTCGAACCTAAACCTGTAATTTTTGAGAAGATAGCCGAGCATCCAGACTTTAAGCTTGTAGGAAACCTATGCGCAGATAGAAGCATCCTAGCAGAAGCTATTAATACATCTCCACAAGAACTCAAGACCAAGATAATTCAAGCATTAGAAAATCCTGGAGAGAAGAAGATAATTGAGGACCCCCCATGCCAGGAAGTAGTTATTGATGAGCCAGACTTAACACGGCTTCCATTCATCTGGACAGGGTTGAGAGACCGTGCACCATACACTACTGCAAGTATAATAATTGCTTATGACAAGGAGTATGGATATAATGCAAGCTACCATAGACTCATGCTTCTAGATAAGAATAAAGTAGTACCTAGAATCGTTCCAAGACACCTCTACAAATATATTGAGAGAGGATGTAGAGAAGTAGCCATAACCATAGGAAATCATCCAGCATTCATGCTTGCAGCCTCCATAACCTCAAGAATAGAAGTAGATGAACTCTCAGTAGCTTCATCATTATCTGAGATAAGATACGCGAGAACATTAACGAATAATCTTCTAGTTCCAGCTGAATGTGAAGTAGTCTTAGAAGGATACGTTACAGATGAATACGTAGATGAAGGACCATTCCTAGACATTCTAGGAACATACGATATAGTTAGAAAAGAAAGAGTAATAGAAATAAGATGTATAACTATGAGGAAGAACCCGATATTCCAGTATATACTACCAGCAGGCTACGAACATAAGAATTTAATGGGTCTACCCAGGGAAGCAACAATATTCTATGAAGTAAGCAGAGTATGTGAATGCCTAGATGTAAGATTAACACCTGGAAGCGGTGGATGGCTCAACGCAATAGTTAAGATCAGAAAGAAGAATGAAGAAGATGGTAGAAAAGCTATAGAAGCAGCATTCAAAGGACATGAAAGCCTAAAGTATGTAGTAGTAGTAGATGAAGATATAGATATTGATAATCCAGAGGAGGTTGAATGGGCTATATCCACAAGAACCCAGCTAGATAGAGACTTGATAATAAAACCAAGTGAGAAAGGTTCATCTCTAGACCCTTCAGCAGACCAGATTACAAGATTAACATGTAAAGCAGGAATCGATGCAACAATTCCAACCATAATAGAGAAAGAGAGATTCCAGAAAGCCATCATACCAAAAGTAGATGTAGAGAGATTCCTTAAAGATGTATAGGAAGCATGCAACCCGATTACCCAATTACAATATTCATGTGTCTTAACTCAAGCTTAATATAATTCAATCGCATCCTAAACTGTGACAAGACCGTTAAACAATACGTGTGGTGGATAATGTATCTAACAAGAGAAGAAGAGAAGATGCTGAAAGGAGAGATGGGGTATGCAAAACAAGTAGCAATGGAGATTCTTGTAGCTTTAGGAGAGATATATGGAGCAGAGAAGATGGTACCGATAAGGAGTGCTCAAGTATCAGGTGTATCATATAAGAATCTGGGAGAAGCTGGGGTAGAGTGGCTTGAAGAATTATCCAGGGATGGTAGAGTAGAAGTCTATACAACATTGAACCCTGCTGGAATGGATATTGAAAGATGGAGAGAGATGGGTGTAAGTAGAGAATTCGCTGAACAGCAGATTAGGATAATCAATGCATACACTAAGATGGGTATTCATCCAACTTTAACATGTACACCCTATCTCGCAGGGAATAAGCCAAGCTTAGGAGACCACATAGCATGGGCTGAAAGCTCAGCAGTAGTTTACGTAAACTCAGTAATAGGAGCTAGAACTAATAGAGAAGGTGGACCAAGCGCATTAGCTTCAGCATTAACTGGTAGAACACCATACTATGGTCTACATATTACTGAGAATAGAGCTTACTCTATTAAGATAAATGTTCCAGATCTTAAAGATGAATATGACTTCGCACTATTAGGATATGTTTCTGGAAAACTCTCTAAAGAGAAGATACCGCTATTCTCTGGGATAGGATCTGCTAACCAAGTTGAGCTTAAAGCTCTTGGAGCAGCTCTAGCAAGCACAGGAGGGACAGCAATGTTCCATATTGAAGGATTAACACCAGAGTATATGCTGCCTCCACTAGATAGAGTTGAAGAAATAGATTTGGAAGAAAGAGACCTCAAGAATGCTGCAGAAGAATTAAACGATGATACTGAACCCGATTTGATATTTATTGGATGCCCACACGCTTCACTTGAAGAATTAATAATGATTATGCAGAGACTTAGAGGTAGAATCGTTAAGAAGGAGATGTGGGTATGCGTTTCAAGGTCTATAAAAGAATTAGCTGAACAGCTAGGAGTATACCAGAAGCTTGAAGAGCTTGGAGTGAAGATAGTTAGTGATACATGCCCGATAGTAGCTCCTATAACCAGCTTGGGAGTCAAATCTATTGCTACGAATTCTGCGAAAGGCGTATGGTACTCTAGAAATATCAATAAAGTAAAAATTAAGATTGCTAGACTAACTGACCTGATTGAAGAGGCAGTCCAATAATGTATCTTGAAGTTAAGGGTAGAGTAATTAAGAGTGGATACGTAGAAGGCAAAGCATTAAAGACGAGTGAGCCTATAAGCTTCTTTGGAGGAGTAGACCCTGAAACTGGCATCGTGATAGAGAAGGGTCATGAAATAGAAGGTGAAACAATATCTGGGAAGATACTTGTCTTCCCGCATGGTAAAGGCTCAACAGTAGGCTCATACATACTCTATAGACTTAAGAAAAACAATAAAGCTCCGATCGGGATAATCAATCAATACTGTGAACCGATAGTCGCAGTAGGAGCAATAATCTCCAACATACCTACAATAGACAAAGTAGACATAAACTTAATAGAAACAGGAGACTACATCAAGATAATGGGGGAAACAATAATAATTAAGAAATCTGACCGATAAAAATCTACTCAATACATATTATTACAAGTAGATTTTTTAACGAGGTCTACCTATTATATATAGGGAAATTTTTGCTCATATATGCTAGGTTTCATGGTAGGGGTGGGCAGGGAGTAAAGACTGCAAGTAGAATCCTCGGGAATGCAGCTCATTTCGAAGGATACTATACACAAGATTTCCCAATATATGGAGCTGAAAGGAGAGGTGCACCAGTCGTAGCATTTACAAGGATCTCCGATGAACCTACACCAATACCTGAGAGAGGATACATCTTCAATCCAAACTTAATCATACTAGCAGATGAATCCCTACTAAATGATCCAATAGTTAACCCCATCTCAGGATTACAAAACAGTGGAACACTCTTCATAAATACCAGTAAACCAGTAGACAAGATCTTTATCAATAGAGATGATGTAAGAATAGTTGTAGAAGATTTAATCGACTTATCCCTGAAATATGTGGGGAAGCCTGTTCTTAGTACTAGCCTAGGAGCCGTAGCAGCCAAACTAACAGGCATCATTAGATGGGTCTCATTAGAAGAAGGAGTAAAAGAAGAGCTTCTGGAGATCGGTATAAGAGGGGAGATGCTTGAAAAGAATATTCTCTTAGCTAAAGCATGCTTTGAAAGAGTCTACCCAACACCTCTACCTATACCGAAGCTGGCTGAACCCAGGAAAATCGTGAAGATTAACTGGATGCCTGTAGACTTAACAATCCCTGAGATAAGAAATGTAGGAAATACGAGAGTGAGAAAGACAGGTAACTGGAGGATCTTTAAGCCAATACTAAATCCTGAGAAATGCACTAGATGTGGAATATGCGTTATTTATTGTCCAGAAGGAGTTATAACAATGACTGATAATGGGCTAGAGATAGACTATGATAATTGTAAAGGATGCTTAATATGTTTTAATGAATGCCCTGTAAAAGCATTTAATTATATTAGAGAGGTTGAAGCAGCATGATGAGAACTAAACTCATCTCAGAACTTAAACCTAGAAGAGAGATTACCCCAACTATTGCTGGAGCCAAGATGATGACTGGGAATGTTGCAGCAGCATGGGCTGCAAGATTAGCCGAAGTAGACTATATCCCAGCTTATCCGATTACACCCCAGACAGAGATTGTGGAAACCCTCTCACAATGGATTGCTTTAGGAGAGATGAATGCAAAACTAACATTCTTAGATTCTGAGCATTCTATGCTTACAGCTGCTGGAACAGGCTCCCTCACGGGTGCAAGAGTATTTACTGCTACATCTAGCCAGGGGCTCCTATATGGATTTGAGATGCTCTACAATATCGCTGGATGGAGGGCCCCAATAGTATTAGTCAATGTAAGTAGAGCTGTAGCTGCCCCGATAACCTTAGAACCAGACCATAATGATTTCTTATCTACTAGAGATACAGGGTTCATACTCTTACAAACTGAAACATGCCAAGAAGTTCTAGACCTTATACTCTTAGCATATAGAGTTTCAGAAGACTATAGAGTTCTACTGCCATCCATAGTAAATCTGGATGGATTCCATCTATCCTTTACCCGTGAACCTGTAAAACTTCCTGAAATAGAAGAAGTAAGAAGCTTCCTCCCAAGATACAATCCTCCATACCCCTTCAGAGCAAGTAAACCCTCAGCTAAAGGTGTAGCAGTCTTAAGACCACCACTATACAGCTTCTACAAATACCAAATGCATCTCTCATCTCTCAATGCGATAAAAGTATTCAAAGAAGCATGTGATGAATTCGAAGCATATTTTGGGAGAAGATACGATGTTGTTGAGAAGTACATGGTGGATGATGCAGAGTATGTTATCGTTATGATGGGGTCTTTTACCTCAATAGGTAAGAAAGCTGTAAAGATGATGAGGGAAGAAGGATTAAGCATAGGATTATTAAAGCTTAGAATGGTTAGACCGTTCCCCGTTCAAGATGTAAGGAGAGCGCTTGAAGGGAAGAAAGCTGTTGCAGTAATCGACCAGAATATCTCTCCAGGCTTTGGTGGAACACTATATGCAGAAGTATCTTCTGCACTCTACAATGTAGAGAAGAAGCCTAAAGTCATCCTCCCAGTAATCGGAGGGATTGGAGGAAAAACATTATCACTTGATGAATTTAGATACATAGTAGAATTAATGAAGAAGTATCAAGAAGGAGGCGAGCCTGAGCCAATACTACTATTTAGAGAAGACGAGCTTAGAGAAGTAGAATCATTATTGAAGATAGGGGTGGGGGGATAATGTCTAAGACGAAGCTTTCAACTATTAAAGATTTACTAGGTGAAGACTACGTAGTTCCTGGAACACCTTTATGTGCTGGATGCGGTGCCTTAATAATCCTTAGACTCTTCCATAAAGTTCTAGGAGGTAGAGTAGTCTGGGTAAACGCAGCAGGCTGTGTGACACTTATGATGGTATACCCATTCGCACCATTAAAGTCTTCATGGATGTATACAGCAATGGCTTGTGCTCCAGCAGGTGCTCAAGGAATACGAGATGCACTAGATATACTGATAGAGAAGGGGAGGATCCCTATTGAAGAAGACTTAAAAGTAGTAGTTGTAACAGGTGATGGAGCAGCAAATGATATAGGTCTCCAAAGTACTTCTGGAGCAATACACAGGGGTCTAGACTTCTATTATCTCTGCTACGATAATGAAGCATTCGGTAACACCGGCTTCCAATATTCTGCTGCAACACCATATGGTTCTAGAACAGCAACTTCTCCACCTACACCACTCATACCTGAGGGATATAGAGGTACAAAGAAAGACCTATTCGAGATATGGAGAGCGCATAAGCCACCATATGTAGCTACGATATCCCCATCTCATCCAATGGATGTAGTTAGAAAGATTGAGAAAGCTGAGAAATATAGGGGACCTAAACTCTTCATATCTCTTTCACCATGCCAACCTGGTTGGTTGATCGATACAATGGATGCGATTAAGGTAGCTAAGCTAGCTGTTGAGACAGGGGTATGGCCTCTAAAAGAAGCAGTATACGGTGAAGTACGTCATACATTTATTCCTAGAAGATTAAAACCCGTAGAAGAATACTTGAAGATCCAGGGGAGATTCAGCCACCTATTCTATCCTGTGAAGAGAGATGATGTTATCGCTAAGATACAGAGTGAAGTAGAAGAGTATTGGAGGGCAGTCTATGCTAGAGAAATAGGAAAAGAAGACGCCGGTATAAGCTAGGTCAAGAAACTAAAAACTATAACGTAAACTCTTTTCCCAGCACTATACCGGTATATCAATTGTATAATCATTCTTGAAAAACAAGAGGAATAAGTTAATCAGTTTCTGCAGCCTTCATCACTCCTCAGCGTACCTCGAGGTCATCATATACCCTAGATCTTTTAAGTTGCTTCTTAGATTTTAACTTTGAATAATGATTGAGCCAATGCACCTATTAAGAAGAATCCATAGAATATCATGCCTGCCACCAGGATTAATGTTATGATTATTGAGGGTCTAAGCTCCTTAGGCATAAACTTATAATTCACTATTATCTGTAATGGGTAAGCAACGGTTAAAGCAAAAAGACCTAGATTAGCACCGATGAGCGTTAGCTCGTAGGGTGAAGCCCACTTAAGAATAAGAGAGCCTGTGACTATTACAACTGATGTAGTGAACATTATGTATAGTATAGTGTAGTAGAGTCTTCTAACATCTCCTCCAGCCCACTTCTTCACTCTCTCACTTGCAAACCAGAAATTATCTGTAATAGTCCTAGTTGTAGCGTCCATGAGACCCCACTGTGTATCAAAGAGTATCCAGAAACCTCCAAGTAGGACGATAATCCATGCAGCTCCACCTAAAGTACTAGATAATGCTTGTGCTTGAGCTGCAGCAATAGCGAAACCCCTTAATCCAGCAGCTTGTTCAGGTGTTAGGAGAGCATAAGCCATTACACTAGTCATCAAAACTGTTATGAATGTTAGTAGGGAGAAAACTATCCATCCATCTATTCTTAGAATATTCAGCCAACCTCTCCACCTCTTCAAGTTCTCATCATTAATCTTGAATGGAATCTCTTCAATACTTAGTCCCACTTTTCTTCCTCCAATGACTGCAGAGATGTATCCTACCTTGCTGGCCATCCCCCATCCCTTATCTCTAGCATAACTAGAAAGCATCAAATTGAATCCGAAACCTGCAGGGATATACGCGATAGCTCCTGAGATAGCTAGCCAATCAATCTTTTCAGGAGATGGAAGACCACCTCTACTTGTTAAGAAACCTCCGAGACCGCTTAATACGGCCGCCCAATCGGCTGGGTCAGCAGCTGCTAACACGCCTATTAATATAGTTGTAAAGAGTAGAATTACTAATGGCCAGCTTATTAACTCAAGTGTTCTCTGAATCTTCCACCCAACATGGAGTATCAGTAGCCCTAAAACTAATGCAAGCAAACTCCAGAACAACAATAACATGGAATCCTGCGGTCCAGGCAACCTCCCAAGCTGTAGAGCAGCGGCCGCAGTTGCTGAAGCAATAGCCCAGGAGGGCCACATTACAGGTATGAACAGCATTAGTGCCCACGCCCAAGCCCATCCTAGAGGTCCAGGTGGGAGCTTTTGTATTGCTTTATGCACTGGCTGTCCACAATAGACGGGATACTTCATGGATTCTACAGCTAATACTGCTTGCAGTAAACATGAGAATGCTGCTGCCCAGAGTAGTTGAGGTCCGAATGTAGCTACTACAGCTGGGAAAGTTATCCATTCTCCAGACCCTATAGCTAGCGAAGCCATTATAACGCCTGGACCGAGCGCTTTAAGGTAGCCTGAAAGACTGGCTGGAGGTGGAGGTATTTCTCCTTCCCCACTCATGGCTGTACGAAAACATACATCCTGGTCTGTATTTTAGCCTAACTGTTCTAAAGATTGTATCCTTAAAATCTTTTTGTTAAAAAAATTTAATAACAAAGTTATAACAAAACTCACATTTCACTTTCTCACTTTTGTAGCTTCCTAGATATCTCATTGAGCTTCTCCTCGAAGATTCTGTAAGTTTCATCATCATAGAGGCACATGATGACTTTTCTAAGACTGGTCTTCTTTCGGGATAGGTATTCCACAATAGTTGATAACATTATATCTGCACATCTATCTTTAGGATAACCGAATATCCCCGTAGAGATAGCTGGAAAAGCAATAGATCCTACATTATGTTTATCTGCAAGCTTAAGAGAGTTTAATGTTGCATTCCTAAGCTTATTATCTTCATCCCCCTCACCCATCCTTGGACCAACAGCATGAATAACATATTTAGCCTTAAGCCCGCCTGCACTAGTTATCACAGCTCCTCCAACTGGGCAGTAGCCTATCTTATCACATTCTTCTTGGATTACTCTACCACCTTTTCTAAGAATAGCGCCAGCTACACCTCCACCCATCTTCAAACTTGAATTAGCAGCATTAACTATAACATCCACTTCTAGGTCGGTGATATCTCCTTTAACGAGCTCAACCACAGTCTCTCCAATCTTCAACATACCACGTATTGGAGAGACTACCTAGAATAAAAAACTTAATCTAACTCTTGAGATATGCTATCGACAATCCAACGATAACGAGAACCGCACCCATGACTTCGATTAATTTGAATGACTCAAACAGCATGAAGTAAGCAAGAATTGATGAAACTATAGGTATGAGGAGACCTGAAGTAGCCATGATCGTTGCGCTAACATCTTCTGAACCAATATTAAATAAATAATAAGATACCGCAGATGGAAAAACCCCAAGCCATATAACGCCTATCAAGGATGATGGCTCTCTAGGAAGATTAATACCCCGCTGGATAAGCAAGACGGGCACAGTGAGGATTGGGATAGATACTATGAATGTCTTTAACGTTAATGTTAAGCTTCCACCAGTTAATTCAATCTTCTTCAAGTATGCAGCATAAACAGACCAGCAGAAGATAGAGAACATTATTAGTAAAGCACCAATAAGCCACTGGAAGCTATACTCCAACGTGATTTTATCTAGAAAGAATACGATCAATCCTATGAAGCCTACTGAGATCCCAGCATACTGTAGTTTCACCAATTTCTCTCCTACTAGAAAATATGCGATCAGGAAGGTCATTAGAGGATAGCTTCCAAGCATAAGCCCTGCATGATTTGCATTAACATACAATAAGCCAAGATTATATGCTAACCATGGAACCGCTATACCACTCAATGAAAGTATGAGCAAGTCTCTAAGACTAACCCTTGGAGACTCTGAAACTCCTACCATCCTAACTAATAGCATTAATGTAAATGAACCTATTAAAACCCTGTAAACAACTAGATCCCATGGACTAATATCATATAGAATGAGCTTACTCACTGGAGCTGTCGAGCCCCAAAGAATCCCTGTAAGTACAGGAGTAAGATATGAAAACTTCTTCACCTTGATCAATCATATCAAATAGACCGCATATATAGACCTTACTTAAACACATTATGCAGCTCGTTCGACAGGCTAGCTAACTTAATGCTCCACTTACCCAGTATTCTTTAAGAATAAGAATTTACATATCTTTTGTATGAATTTTGAGTTTTCGGAAGATGAAGTAAGATTTAGAGAGAGTGTTCGAGAATTCTGTAGAAGATACATTGAGCCTAGATGGGTTGAGATAGATGAAAAAGGTAGGATTCCAGTCGATTTGATAAAGAAGATGGGTGAACAAGGATTATTCACTATACCTATCTCAGAAGAATATGGTGGGATGGGTGGAACAATTACTATGACAGCTATAGCTGCTGAAGAAATAGCTTACCATGATCCATCAGTAGCGACAGCAGTCTATACCTTATTGAATAATGGGTGGCCACTATTAGTAGAAAGATATGGTAAAGAAGATGTTAAGAAAGAGATTCTACCAAAAGTATCAGCTGGCGAAGCATTCTATGGTATTGCTTCAACGGAATCACATGGAGGGTCAGATGTTGCTGGAATAAAAACGACAGCTGTGAAGAAGAATGATGTATGGATACTGAATGGTGAGAAAACATACATAAGTGGGATAAGAGAGATACAGGAATTACCAGAAGGTGGAGGATACTTCCTAGTAGCTAAAACAGGTAAACCAGAATATGGACATAGAAATATAACAGCATTCAATTTAATCGTTAAATGGAATGGAAAGATAAGACAAGGATGGAAACCAACGATATTCGAAGAAATAGGTAGAAGAGGGATAAGCACTGGAGCATTCATACTTGAGAACTTTGAGATTGAAGACAAGTATAGAATAGGTGAAGAAAATAAGGGATTCTACTATCTTATGGAGGGATTTAATGTTGCAAGAATACTCGTAGCAGCAGCAACAATAGGTAGTGGAAGATGGGCTCTAGACCAAGCAATAGAATGGGTAAAAACTAGAAGGCTATTTGAAGGTAGACCTTTAGCTTCCTTTCAAGGTGTAAGTTTTAAACTATCAGAGCTATACGGTGAATTAGAAGCTGCAAAACTTCTAACATATAGAGCAGCATGGCTTGCAGATAAAATCTATATCGAGAAGAATCCTAAGTGGAAAGAGAAAGACCTAAACATACCTGCAGCATTATGTAAGATGAAAGCACCGGAAGCTACAACCAAGATATATGAAGAACTTATGAAATGGTATGGAGCATACGCATACACAAAAGATTGTAATGCATTCAGAGGTTGGCTTGGAACATTCTCATATACTATAGGTGCAGAAGGTGCGCAAAACATAATGCGGATAATAATCGCCAGAGATCTCATAGG
>JAKCEX010000071.1 GCA_023539395.1 Candidatus Geocrenenecus arthurdayi
GGGGCCGTGGTCTAGCTTGGCTATGACACGCGGCTTGGGCCCGCGAGATCCTGGGTTCAAATCCCAGCGGCCCCACATAACAAATTTTATTCTTTGATTATGTAAAGGTTAAGGTATTTGTTTTTGCTTCTTAGAGATGTGGTAGGTGGTTTGTGTGAGTCAGAGGATGTGTAAGGTTGATTCTAATCTTTCTAGCTGTAATTGTACTTATGAGCCGTGTCCACGTAAAGGTATATGCTGTGAATGTCTTAAATATCATTGGTCTCATAGAGAGCTTCCAGCATGCTTCTTCCCACCAGAAATAGAGAAGACATACGATAGATCGCTTAAAACATTCATCAGTTATTGGAGCAAGAAATTAAGATAAGATTTATGGAAAGAGCTGACTGTGATCCGGTGGGAATCTGCAAGTTAATCATACTTTGCTATGAGTAGCTATAAGGTATGCTTAAATAATGCAGAGTTAGTCGTTTAAGTATTTATATTTCTGCATAGTAGTAATGGAAATGTTTAGATTTAGACATGTACAGTAATAGTTACATAGGCGATGTTTCGAGGTATGTTGTATATATGAATAGTGGAGGAGTAGGTTCTGAAACATTGAGATACTTTGAGATGGCCAGAAGGTTTCTCCCTAAGAGTATATGGTCTCCTGAAACTATTGTTACAAGCTTTCTAGTTGAGAGGGCGGAAGGATCGTATCTTATAGATGTTGAAGGTAGACGCTTTATAGACTTAACGAGTCAATGGTCGACAAACAATGTAGGGAACGTTAATAGGGAAGTTCTTGAAGCAGCTATTGAAGGATTAAAACAGTATGGCTTCGTAATGTATGGCTTAAATCTTCATACAGCTGTTTTCGACCTAGTCAAAGAACTCTTAAGGATAAGACCGTCCAGTAAGCTTACTAGGATAGCTTTAGAGCTTTCAGGTACAGGAGCTGTAGATACAGCAGTTAAATTTGCTGTTAAAGTTAAGAAGAGACCGCACATAATAAGTTTTCTAGGACAATATCATGGATATTATACTGGCACACTAGGGTATAGTCCAGAAGGTGCTGAGTCCAGAAGATTCTTTGAAAACTTGTATGGTAATGCCGCCATCCTACTCCCATATCCTGATTGCTACAGGAAGCCTGAATACATGGATTGTGAAGAATGGGGTAGATTTATTATAGACTATATAGAAGAATGGGTTTTAAAGTATCAGGCTGCTCCAGATAGGATATCTGCAATATTATTTGAGCCGATAGCTTGTGAGGCAGGAGTCTGGATACCGCCTGACAGCTTCATATATGGATTAAGAGAACTTGCAGATAAATATGGGTGGTTCTTGATAGCTGATGAGGTAATGACAGGATTCGGTAGAACAGGTAAATGGTTTGCGATTCAACATTGGGGTATCGATGTAGATATTATGCCTCTCGGAAAAGGGATAAGCGGAGGTATATTCCCGATAGCTGCAGTTTATGGTTCTGAAGAAGCTATGGCTACTGAGCCCGTTGAGTATGGTACAACATTCGGGGGTCACCCAGCAGGATGCTTAGCAGCTGTTGCAAATATTAGAGTATTAGAAAAATATGGGATAATCGAGAGGTCTGCAAAGCTTGGTGAAAAAGCTCTAAAGAGGATTAAGGATTGGGTAGATAAGTACGAGATAGTGGGGGATGTTAGAGGTAAAGGTCTCTTGATCGGTATAGAGTTTGTAAAAGATAAGAAGATGAAGACTAGGAACCCAGAATCTGCGAGGACTGTCTACCTAGAATCTATTAAGAGAGGTGTAGTGCCATTAATGGATGTTGGAGACTGGATTCTAAGGATCCAGCCTCCGCTCACGATTGAGGAGGAAGTATTAATGTATGCGATAGATGTGATAGAAGACTGTGTAAAGATAGCTGAGAAAGAATTTAGGAAGACGTAAACTATAAGTCAGCATCCCTATAATTTAATAAGAATCTATCATGAAAAGTTAGTTAAGATAGGGTTCCAGAGCTACCAGTATCTACCTTCCAAAAATTCTCTTATAAGTAGAGGGGCCGCTGGATCCCTTCTAACATATGTCGATCTACAGTGTTATTATCGATATTATCTTGATTTTATTGATTTTCTACTTCTAGAACATGGTTCAATCACTAGAACCATAACTCCCTACTAGCACATCTTGGTCCTCCGCCTCCAGCCTCTATTTGAGGTATCTCAATTTCAATAACATCTACGCCGAATTCTCTTTCAAGGTATTTGTTTACTTCTCTGTTATAAGCATCTACTATGAGTTTACCTTTACCTAGGTTTAAAGCATTGCTCATAGTGATAGGGCTAGTTCTCTCTCTTGGAGGCTCATCGATTATCAAGCCTAATTCTTTAAACAATCTCCCGAGAGGTATTATTTGGAATGCTTCCTTCTCCCTAATATATTCTAGCCCTGAATAAAAACCAAGCCTTAATGGATCTAAAACCGCATAATATACACCATTCAGCTCACCCAAATATGTAAATACTACATCGAGATGGACTGCTCCTGTCTC
This sequence comes from Candidatus Geocrenenecus arthurdayi, assembly GCA_023539395.1. Taxonomy (GTDB): domain Archaea; phylum Thermoproteota; class Nitrososphaeria_A; order Caldarchaeales; family Wolframiiraptoraceae; genus Geocrenenecus; species Geocrenenecus arthurdayi. The sequence continues at coordinate 2,525 of JAKCEX010000071.1, forward strand.
AGCCCAGTTTTTCACATAACCTGATAGTGGTATCCCGATTATTCTTACATCTTCTGGGAGAACCTCAGATAATACTTTAAAAGTAGGATAGTTGGACCCTCTAACCCCCACTCCTGTTAAGAGGATGGTTGAACCATCAATTTTCAATAAGAAGAAGTTGCCACCCTCCATTTTTGCTTTTACTAAGTATTCTCTATCTATAGCCCATCTTACCCTGAGTAATGGAGTAAGCCTTAAACTATAGTATACTTCGTTTATGATCCATTCTTCTCCTTGCCGAATATCTAAAGCCATATTCCCTATTATTGGATGCTTACACCATGTTACACTTTGATCTCTAACATAACCTATTTTAGCAAAATCCTCAGGGATATCCAGCCCTACTACGTTATGTGGAGCTTCTTCTTTTATCCTCTCTTCTATTGATTTATCGGTTACAATAATCGGAGTAACACTTGCATTTTCGAGAGCATCTGCAAGTCTTAAAACATCTTTAATCCAACCATCCACTGAGGGGGCTGGTTCTCCATTATACGCTATCTTCCTCCACACCCACTTGTCCCAATTGTTATACACAGTCTTTAACTGCTTTTGAGATGGGATCATGAGCAGTATTTTCTCTTTCTTTGCATCTTCAGGCTTTAAATCTGTTAAGCTTTTTCCTTCTACGTGGTCTTCTATCCTCCTACAGAAGCCTCTAAGAATCGATAAAATCTCGCTATTTCCAGCTTTGATTACCTGCTGATATAGAGAATTAGGCAACAGACTAATAATCTGGTCTACAGCAATAAATGTATTTAATCCATCTCTACCAAGGGCTTTAACTATGTTCTCTATTCTAATAAATTCTTCTATAGGTTGAGGGGGGAGATGCCTAATACCCCATTCTTTAATAGTATCTGAGAAACTATGCTTCTCAATTGGTGCCTCCATCCAGAATTTTACAGCTTTCTTAATTACTTCATCATCTAATTCTTTAAAATACTTCAAGGACTGATTAAGCAACATGCTTATGACACCACTATTAGATAATCCTAAAACTTAATAACAATTCTAATG
>JAKCEX010000072.1 GCA_023539395.1 Candidatus Geocrenenecus arthurdayi
CATAAAACCATAGAGGAGACAAAAAGATGGGGAAAACTTCTTCAAGTTGAAGACCTTGATAAGCTACTCTCTATATTAAGTAAAGATAAAATATCTCAAGAAGAGGTTCCAGTCTTACATGATTATGCCTCGCTATTTGCTATAAGATTCTTTGAGTCAGCAGGCTTAGATGTTGTATGGGATGGTGAGCAGAAACGTATTGAGATGTATGAGCACCCCTTAATACACGTAGAAGGTATTAAATTCCTAGGTATAGTTAAAGTATGGGATGCAGAATTCTATAGAAAAGCAGCATTCATAGATTCTCCAAAATTGATTAAACCATACCATCTAGAAGAATTCCTATTTGTAAAATCTAAAGCTAGGAGGGAAGTAAAGATTCCATTAACGGGTGCATATACTCTTGCTGATTGGTCTTTCGATGAATATTATATTAGAAGATACATGGATTTAGATAATCCATTACAAGCTAGATTGAAAGCAAAAGAAGAAATGGTTCTAGACATAGCTAAGAAGATTATTAGACCGAATATATTAAGCCTAGTTGAAGCTGGGGCTAAGAGGATACAGATAGATGAACCTGCAGTAACCAGTAAGCCTTGGGAAGTACCTTTAATGATTGAAGCATTAAATGAATCTATCAAAGGAGTAGATGTTAAAGTAACCCTCCACGTCTGCTATAGTGACTATACGAAGCTCTTCCCACATATAGCTGATGCAAAAATACATCAAGTATCAATAGAATGCGCTAATAGAGATAGCAGAGAACGTGGATTAACAGATGAAGTAAGAGCAGGATACAGTATCCTGGAATACTTTAGAGAGTATGCTGAGTGGCTTGAGGTAGCTCCAGGAGTAATAGATGTACACACAGACTTCATCGAACCTCCAGAGCTAGTTAGAGATAGATTAGCTTATGCAGCTAAGAAGCATGGAGATGTATCAAAGATTATTGCATGTAATGATTGTGGACTCAGAACTAGAAGCTGGGATGTAGCATATGAGAAAGAAAAGAATCTTGTTAAAGGAGCAAGAATGGCTGAACAACTTTACAGCTAGTTTTCTCATGAATTCATTTAATTGAATTGAATAGTTTTGAGACGAAAATGAAGATTTTCAATAGATTTTTTAGAGAGTTTAAGATCTAGCTTCTCTTCTTGATACTCCTACAGCTGTTCCAACACGTCCAGTAGTCCTAGTTCTCTGTCCTCTAACTTTTAATCCTAGAGAATGTCTTATTCCACGCCAAGATTTTATCATCATCTCTCTTCTAATGTCTTCTCTAATAGTGAATACTAGGTCTGAACCATATAATTGAAGGTCTCTCCCAGAGGCTGGATCTCTCCTCCTATTTAACATCCATGATGGAATACCGTATTTAGTGGGGTCTCTTGCAACTTCTTCAAGCTTCTGTAGCTCATGATCTGTTAAGAATCCAAGCCTCTTCTCAGCGTCTACTTTTGCTGCTCTAGCTATAGCGTACCCCAGCATAACCCCTATTCCTCTAACTCTAGCTAGGGCATATGGAATTTTTAGAGAACCATCTAAGTCTGTTCCAAGAAACCTTACGATATGCCTATACTCTCTCGATGACATTCAATAGAGCATCTTAGAGGCCAACTAATAAACATTCAGTAGAACATGATTATTAAAATCTTCTAGAGCAGTCTTTAGGATATGCTCGGAGGATTCTGGAGGCAACCTATTTTCCTCCACTAGATGATTTTACAGATATTGCTTAAATACTGGTCTTTCACGTATATGTGTGAGAACATGCCCATACAGGGGATTGAGTGGATAATAGTAGCGGTTATAGTATTAGTCCTCTTCTTATGGGGGCCTGAGAAGCTCCCAAAACTAGCTAGGTCGATAGGTCAAGCAAAGAAGGAATTTGAGAAAGCATCCAGAGGAGTAGAAGAAGAAGTGAAACGTTTCGAGTCAGAGTTAAAATCTCCCACCCCTTCAGAAGCTTATAGACCTACCACAGCTACTCCGCCACCTCCATCTTCAGATGATAAGTTATTAGAGATAGCTAGATCTCTCGGTATCCAGACAGAAGGCAAGACAAGAGACCAGATAGCTCAGGAGATAATCGAGAAAACTAAGAAGACTGAGGTTGCATCTTAGAAGTGACCTAGAATGCCGATACAAGGGATAGAATGGGTCATAGTAGGTGTTGTTATACTAATTATCCTTCTGAAGCCAAATATAATAGTAAATTTTGCACGTGGGCTAGGAAGAATGGTTAAAGAATTCAAGACTGGCTCCCAGCAAGATGAGAGGGAGAGGATTGAGAAGATCGCTAGGGAACTTGGAATAAACCCTGAAGGGAAGAGTGATGAAGAGCTGCTAGAAGAGATAAAGATGAAGTTAAGCGCACTCGAAGCCTAGAACTAGGTGTGAAACTATTCTAGAGATGCACACTATGCCGTTGTTTAAACTAGAAGTTATGAAGATATATAGAATTCTTTATCATTATTCGTCCTGGGGGAGTATCTATCCAGAAGAGGAAGTTGTTTTATATAGAAGGGATTAAGAGTTAGTCTAGATATGTTGTAAGGGGGTAGAGTTGAAGAAACGTGTTGATATGAAGGAGATGACGTTACTGGAGCATTTGAGGGAGCTCAAGGATAGAGTTAAGGTAAGCTTGATAGCTGTGATAATCTCTACTCTCGCTATGCTGGTTTTTCCTGCAGAATTTAATCTAAGCTGGGAGTTCGTATATGCTTACAAGCCTCTAGTTTCTGTAATCTTAGATATAATTAGAGAGCAGGTTATGCCTGAAGGAATGATTCTCATCGGTTTAACTATAACTAAACCTCTTGAATTATACTTTATAGCTTCACTAGTTTTTGGCTTAATCTTTAGTAGCCCCGTAATAGGATATGAGATATACAAGTATGTTGACCCTGCTCTCTACCCTCATGAGAGAAGAATGGTATATCCCTTCCTAACAGCTTTTATAGGCTTATTCACTTCTGGAGCAGTCTTCGGGTACCTAGTTCTAGCACCATTTACTTTTAGAGCTATGAAGATATTCTTCGACTTAGTTGGTGCAGCACCATACGTAGATATAATGGATTTCTATAATACGGTCTTCATAGTTGTCATTGCAACTGGAGCAGTATTTACCTCTCCCGTAATACTAGTTCTACTAGTAAGAGTTGGGCTACTAAGCACAAAGACGATAACTAGGAATAGGAAGTGGATATATGGTATAGGTTATATCGTTGCTGCAATAATAACCCCTGATGGAGGATTATTCACAAATATACTACTACTCGCAGTATTCGTAGCATTAATTGAAGGAGCTGTATTCATCGCTAGGAGATATGAGAAAGAAAGAGAAAGAAGAGAGAAAGAAGAATACATAGAAGAGAGTAAAGTATCTGGGCAGAGTAGTCCAGATGTATGTAAATATTGTGGTGCGCCTCTAAAAGGTAGAATATTCTGCCCAGCATGCGGTAAGTCTCAAATCTAGAATACGATAAACATATTTACTAGGTGTGATATAGTATTGTGGACTCCGTGAATAATTATAGCTGAA
>JAKCEX010000073.1 GCA_023539395.1 Candidatus Geocrenenecus arthurdayi
GTATGAGACAACGTTAAGAATTTATAAAGCATAGCGAAATATATCGTTGGAGTGGAGGCGCGAGAGATATCCTATTGGACAGGATCCCTTGATAAGCATTTCTTTTCATCAGCATATAGAGCGTTATCTGAGAATAGGGATGTAGAGTTTAAACCAGAGATCAGGCAAGGTCTCGGCGTAGTTTATGACTTATTCGGTATAGAAATACCGGAGGAGAAGATGAGATATTATCTAGAAAGAGGCTACATGGAAGTGGTGAGAGATATCTCCATACCAGCATGTAATATATGTGGGGATGTTTGCATCCGACCGTGGTTGGTCTGCCCTGAGTGTAGCTCAACCAATATTGAGAAGAAAGACTTGATGGTACATTATGACTGCAACTATATGGGTTCAGAAGAAGAATTCATGCAGAGCAGACCAGTGATATACAGGTGTCCGAAATGTGGGAAAGAGTTGAAGAGGGTCGGAATCGATTATGGTAGACCAGGCTTCGGATACATCTGTAGAGATTGTAGGTCGATCTTCCAGATACCCCTAATTTGGTTAGTCTGTGAGAAAGGACATAAAAATAAAGTAGATGAATTAATAATCAAGAAGTATCCAATATATAGGTTATCAGATGAGGTTAAGAAGCTACTGCCGATATATAATATTGTAGAAGACTTAGTTAGGGAGCTTGCATCACATGGTTTAAGAGCTGAAGGATTCAAATACGTTAAAGGTATAAGTGGAACAACATATACTATACCAATATTTATTGATGGTAGCCCATCTATAATCGTCGAATTCGGTTTAAGTGAAGAGATAGATGAGAGATACCCACTCATGATGTTGATTGAAGCTATAGATATACCAAACTCAATTATGTTCTTAATTTTGCCCCATGATTTTAAACCTGAGCTTGAGAGTATACTAAATCCAGAGAAAATTAAGGTAATAAAAATTCATGATTTAGAGAACTCTAAAGATAAGATTATACGAGAGCTTATCACTATACATAGTGTAGTTATGGATGAAGAAAGCTAGACCTATAGTCTTCTTAGTATCCGTCTCGATACTACTCACAGCTTTAATCGCATTCCCTAGACTACTACTTCTATTTACTGCGTATAGCCTTACATTCATCTATACTTTATGGGGGATTTACCACATTATAATTATAATATATGGGTTAAGGAGTCCTTTCAACCCTGGGGTAAATCCGCTGAGACACCCTAAGATTTCTCTTATAATACCGGCTAGGGATGAGCCGATCCTCTCTAGAACAATCGATGTCTGTTTAAACCATACAGAGTATCCGAGAAATAGTAAGGAGATAGTAATTGTTACAGAAGACCCCGTAGGAGAGAGAACAGCAATATGGTATTCTCAGCTCTATCCAGGGAATGTTAAACCATTAGTTAGGAGAGAGTATTTCGCGACAAAGCCTAGTGCATTAAATGATTCACTCTCTCTATGTACTGGGGAGATAATAGGCATCATAGATGTAGAAGATATACCTGATAATGATGTATTCCTGAAAGTTGCATCTGCTATCGAGAACTATAAAATAGACTCTGTACAGGTAATCCTACGTATAAGTAATCAAGAAGATAACTGGATAACAAAGATATTCTCAATAGAGTATGCAGGATGGTTTCGGGTATTCCTTAATGGAAGATCAAAGCTAGGTTTATACACTCCATTAGGTGGTACTGGAAATTACTTTAAAGCATCTCTAATAAGAGAAATCGGTAGATGGGACCCACTAAATCTAGCTGAAGACGCTGAGGTAGCAATTAGATTCTATCTATCTAGAAGGAGAACGATAGTCATAGATGCAAGGCATTGGGAAGAAGCTCCTACAAATTTCAAGGCTTGGCTTAAACAGAGAACTAGATGGTTTAGAGGATGGATACAGAGTTTAGTAAAATATTTACAAGTACTCTCTAGACCATCAGTAACTAAGAGGATAGGGTTCATCAATACTTTATCAATAATCTTTATGCTTATCGCTCCATTAATCGTAGTCTTAAATTGGATTGCATACAGTATGACGGTATACTGGTTACTAGAATATCTAGGTATAGTCCCCTTCAAACTAACAGTAGACCTCTTCCCATGGTGGGCAATACTCCCCCTCTCTTTCAATGCTATCTATTACTACACATGGATAGCTGGAGCAGTATTGGAAGGGATAAGCACAGCGAAAGTTCTATTAAAGTATATTCCTCACATGATATACTACATGAATTTCATGATGCCTATCGCAGCATTTAGAGCATTCTATCAAGAAATATTTAGAGAAGTCTTCTGGGAGAAGACGAAACATGTAGGGAGAGGGGTTAAATGGACGATCCTAGAAAAACAACAATAGTTAAAGTTATTTGCTTCTAGATCAAGCAAGCTTACTATTTAGAGAATGGGAAACTGCTTACCTAGGTAATTACTTCGCATCCTCTTTCTGTTACTATTATTGTATGCTCGGCTTGAGCTACAGGCTTACCTTTTCTTTCAACTAATACTGGATAAGAATAAATCTTCCCCATTCTAGCAATCCTCTCATGTATCTTACTAAACTTCTCAAAGTCAGGTATCCATCTAGGTGTATATGGTAGACCATTGAATCTTCCATATATTAATTCTAGAAGCTTCTTTTCTTCTTCTTCAAGCTTTTCAAACTTAAGCTTCTCAACATTTAACCTGTATATTGTAGTTGTATTTGAAGAGACTACTTCCCCTCCACCATCGCTTGTGGTTGCAAAAGGCTCTATAGCATATACATGGTTTAACTGTAGCTTCTCACTTCTAGCTGTCTGGATATTAGGTATAGAGAGACCAGCATGTAGATTGTATCTAGCAATCTCATGACCTGTTAGATTCCTAATGGGTTTAAAACCTCTACTAGTAATAACACGCTGGATAACCCCTCCTATCATAGAAGCTTGAATGCCAGGTTTAACAATCTTTACAGCTTCGAGTAGTGCACTGTTAACTGCTTCAACCATTGGCTGTAAAGACATGTCGAGAGAGATAGATATAGCGGTATCAGCAATATAACCATCAACACATACTCCTATATCTATCTTAACAAGAGACCTAGAGGGAATTATTGATGTATCTCCTATCATAGGCGTATAGTGTGCAGCTACATCGTTTATACAGATATTACATGGGAAAGCTGGCTTAGCACCCTCATCTAAAATCAACCCTTCAAGAAGACTGCAGACCTCGATTAAGCTTACACCTTCCCTAACTATACTCAGAGATTTCTCTCTAGCTTTCCTAGCTATCCTACCAGCTCTTCTTAAAGCATCTAACCCAGCATCATCCATGACCTACCACTTGTTAGCCTTAACCACACTGTAACGACTATCAACACAATTTATTTTTAATTTTTCTATACAGTTAGATTAGCAGGCAGACAAGCCTGAATTTAAGTTATTATAAGTTTTGGAAAAAATAAATTGAAGATGCTATGTATGGCTTTCAGACCATGTAGGTTCGTAGAGGC
>JAKCEX010000024.1 GCA_023539395.1 Candidatus Geocrenenecus arthurdayi
CCTGATGCACCTATAATTATTGGAAGCGGAGTGAATCCCTCCAATATAGGTACCCTATTAAAATATGCTGATGCTGCTATCGTAGGCACATATATAAAGAGGAATGGAATAGTTTGGAATCCAGTAGACCCTGAGAGAGTAAGAATCTTAATGAAAGTTGTTAAAGAACTCCGATAAATAAATTAACATACTTTATGAAACCATGAAGAATGTTTCTGTTAACAAAATGGTATCCTCTTGTGTTTCCAAAATTCCTCCTACTTACTCTCTCATGAATGCATTCTATTCCACCCTCTTCCATGCATTCGAATCTTAGGCTTCTATCAGCAATTACCATGTTTTATTCAAGCATTTATCCAATCCTAGCAAACTTAGATGTTGAACGTATTGTCAACCATCGAAAAAATAGTTAAAGCCATAAGTTTAATATCTGTAACATGGTCCCCTCTTTTCTCAAAAATTATCTATAATAGCATATCGTTTTGGAGATTGTTGTTTACTCTTTGTTTTTAGCAGTCTTGTTCTACAGCTCCTGCATTTAAAAGCTACTATTGGATAGTAATCCCAACTTATAAAATACGGCACTCAATAGAAAAATCTCTACATTGACAGCATCTTCTACAAGCACGGTAATTATTAATACCTCACTAAAATATTTTTATAATGAAGGGGACGTTATAGTGGTGGGTATGTCTTGACTTCTAATAGGATTTCTAGAAGGGTCGGTCATATTTTTCCTATTAAGAGAAGGATTGGTCATATCTATCCATTGAGAAAGGTGCTAAGAGATAATGGCTGTAAGAGTGAAACTAAGGATAAAGAGTAGTAGTGGAGAAGTTATATCTTCAGCTTTAGTTAATTCAGGTTTTGAAGCTGAAACCCCCCAACTACTTATACCTAGATCGCTTGCTATTAAGCTAGGTCTATGGCCTCCCCCACCAAATGCATTATTAATCGAGGTTGGTACTGCAGGTGGACCAGTTAGAAACTTCCTAATCCCCGAAGCTGCTGAAGTCACTGTTGAAGTAGAGGATAGAAGTATAGGACCAATTAAATGTGACATTATGATCTCGAATATTGAGTATGAAGTCTTGATAAGCGATAGGCTTGGTGGAGAGTTAGGTATAGTGATACTGGATCTTAGAGGTAAATGGAGATTCATAGATGAAGATAAAGAAAGAATTACAGAAAAACCACAATATTGGTTTTAACATATCTGAATCGATAGACTTATCATATAAGGGATAATTTTCAGGATAAAATATTCTATCTACTAGAAGATAGAAAGAAATACATATGCTATAAGCAAAGTAGTATCTGGGAGACTGTTTTTATGTTCATGGGTCTATATTTTTCTCTTGCATGTAGCTAATAATGTAATTCATTATCCGATTTAATGGGTGGATGAGGTTTCTAGTATTACTGTATAGTTCTCCTGGCTCTATGTATATGTAATTGTGGATTAGTATATTTCTCATATTTATTGCATCTTTAAACTTTTCGCTTAGCATTCCATCTATTATCCCGTTCTCCAATAATATTGTAACGATCTCTTTGTATGATTTTGGGGTTCTCCACTTCATGTAAGCAATAAGTGCTTCTCCTACATCTATTGCTGCTTCAACCGCTACTTGTAAGTTACGCTCACAAGCATCTCTTATGTTTTATGAACTTGATGAAAACGTTCTATGCTGTGTAAGCAGTGACTGGTGAATCCAGTAGTGTCAAAAAAGTTTATATGGCTAAGGTGAATCTTTATAATTGCCTAGGTCAGGAAATAGTCATCCTTTAATAGTATTCAAAAACCTAATTTTGACGGAATTTATATGCAAATGTATACTATTAAATATACCTTGCAAACTTATTTTTAGATGAAAAGAGAGGGATACAGTCTTCTTAACCGGAGTGATTTCCTAACTGTATTGGCGGCTGTAGGCACTGCTACAGCAATCGGCTCCGTCATCCAGCTGCCCCGCAGAACGCTTCTAAGCGTTCAAGAGAACATATTACAAGGTAGATACAGCTACCAATTTCCTGAAGATAGTTATGTGGCTTCAACGTGTCTACAATGTCCCGCAGGCTGCGGCATAGCAGCCCGCATCGTCTCAGGCCGCATTGTAAAGATTGAAGGTAACCCATTGCATCCAATTAATCTTGGAAGTATCTGTCCAAAGGCACACTATGGTCTGCAGATTGTTTATGACCCCGATAGGATTAAGGGACCAATGGTAAGAGTTGGTGAGAGAGGCTCTAAATTTAGGGAAGCGAGCTGGGGTGAGGTTTTAGGGCTTGTAGCTTCAAGATTGAAGGAATTGAGAGATTCTGGCATGCCTGAGAGGTTTGTCTGGCTTGATGGACGTGTTAGGGGGAATATGGGAGACCTCATCTCAAGGTTTACAACAATCTTCGGCACTCCAAACCGAATAGGCCACAGCAGCATATGCTCCGACGGTTCAGTCATAGCCCACTACTTAATGCAAGGGGTGAAACACTACCTAGGCTATGACTGGAGAAACACCAACTACATGCTTCTATTCGGGGCTGGATTCCTCGAGGCTTGGAGACCCACTGTAAGGCTTCTGAGAACATATGGACACGTTCGGCAGGAAAGACCTGTGAGGGCGAAGATCGTAGTTGTTGAAGTTCGAATGTCAACCACTGCCCTTAAGGCAGATGAATGGGTGAAAGTAAAGCCTGGAACTGATGGGGCCCTAGCTCTAGGGATAGCCCATGTAATAATCAGGGATAAACTGTATGACAGAGAGTTTGTAGAGAAATATACAGTTGGCTTCGAGGAGTTTTCAGAGTTGGTTATGTCTAGGTACCCGCCTGAGTGGGCGAGTAAAATAACGGGGGTACCCATTGAAACCATTGAGAGAATCGCTAGGGAGTTTGCGTTGACAAAGCCTGCAATAGCCGCGGGCCAGAGGGGTGCGATGATGCAGCCCAACGGGGTCTACAACTACATGGCCATACATGCATTGAACGCTTTAGTGGGAAGCCTTGGGAAGAAAGGAGGCGTTATAGTTCAGAAACCACCACCTTTCGCAGCGTGGCCACCGCTAGAACTGGACGATGTTGCAAAAAACGGGTTGAAGAATATAAGAATTGACCTTGCTGGGACGGAGAAATACCCATTTGCGAAAAACGTCTACCAGCAGGTTCCTGAAAGCATTCTGTCAGAAGACCCTTACCCCATCGAGGTTTTGATGCTCTACTACACTAACCCGCTTCTCTCATCACCTAACCCTAAAACATGGCGGAAAGCTTTGGAGAAAGTACCATTCATAGTCAGCACTTCTCCCTTCATGGATGAAACAACCCAGGAATACGCCGATGTTATACTGCCTGACCACACTTACCTCGAACGGTGGATGGATGACGTAATATACCCAAGCCTCGGCTACCCCGTGGCCTCGATAAGACAGCCTGTCATCAACCCCCTCTATAACACAGCTAACACAGGCGACATCTTACTGGAGCTGGCGAGATTAATCGGAGGCAAAGTTGCTGAGGCATTCCCATGGAGGTCGTTTAAAGAAGTAATCATGTTTAGATGGCGGGGCATCTGGGAGAGTGGGAGAGGTCGCGTAGGACCTAAGCCTGTTAGCGGTATGGCAAGCTTCGATGAATTCTGGTCGAACGTGTTGAAGTATGGCTTCTGGTATGACCCGCCTTACCGCTTCGAAGACTATTCGCACGAGTTCCAGACAAAATCGGGGAAGTTCGAGCTACTCTCAAGAACCCTAGAAACGAAGTTGACAGAGCTTGCGAAGAAGAAGGCTGAGAAAGAGGGGCTTACCTATGAGGAGGCCTATGAGAAAATCCTAACACAGCTAAGAATTTCTGCTAGGGGTATTGAGGTCCTACTACCACACTATGAGCCGCCGAGATTCGTAGGCGATGAAAAAGAGTATCCAATGATACTGATTACTTACAAAACCGTAATGCATGCCGAGGGGCGGGGTACAAACGTGCCCTGGGCTCTAGCCGCCTACGCTCCATACGCGAGATGGGGTTGGAAGAACTGGGTCGAGATTCATCCTGAAAAGGCGGCTGAGTTAGGCATAAAGACGGGTGACATTGTTATCGTGGAGTCTGTTAACGGCAGGCTCGAGACACGTGCGGTTGTCAGGGAGACTTCATCACCCGGCGTAGCTGCTATGCCATTCGGTATAGGAAGATCGGCATACGGTCGCTGGGCCTCAAAAACAGGGACAAATGTGAATGAAATATTAGCTGAAGAGCGTGATTATCTCTCAGGCTCCGCTGGCTTCTTCAGCACACGCGTACGTGTCTACAAGGTGGTGGGTAGCTAATGGTCAGGTGGGGCATGGTCATCGACTTAGATAAATGCACAGCGTGTCAAGCATGTGTTGTTGCATGCAAAGCTGAGAACAACGTCCCCATAGGTAGTGAAGAGGAGCAGAGTAGAGGGAGGCAGATAGCTTGGATGGACTTGATTGTTAAAAGGCTGGAAGATGGTGAAGCTTTCCTCCCAAGGCCTTGCATGCATTGTGACCGCCCACCCTGCGTAGCCGTTTGCCCTGTAAGAGCCACCTATAAACGTGTGGACGGCATAGTTGACCAGGACTACAATAGATGTATTGGATGTAGACTCTGCATGGTTGCCTGCCCCTATGGTGTCAGATACTTTAACTGGAATGCACCCGAGTGGCCTGAAACCTACCAAAACTACCTAAACCCCATAGTTCCCATCAGACCTGCAGGTGTCGTTGAGAAATGCACCTTCTGCGTCCATCGCATAGAACGGCTTGAACGTGACATACTTCTAAAGAAAGCCCCTCCAGCTGTTATGGCTGAAGCGGAGAAGGCTAGCTCATTGGAGGAGGCTGTGAGCAAGGCTGTGGATATACTGATGAAGAGGCTCCTAGAGAAGGGTGATGAAGTCACAGAGGCGGAAGACCCCTCCAAGTGGGAGGATTTCGATTTCAGGGAGCTCAACTATCTACCCTCATGTGTTAGGAGTTGTACTGGAAGAGCTCTTATCTTCGGAGACCTTGATAACCCTGAGAGTGTTGTCCACAAGCTTTCGAGGAGCAAGCGTGCCATGAGACTTTTTGAGGAGCTCGGAACAGAGCCCAAAGTGATCTACTTGAAGGAGGCTAAGTGATATGACTGAGACTAGGTCTCACTACATTCCTACACCCTTCACAACTAGCTCAGCGGTTTTCCTTCTTTTCTTGCTTGCAGTTGTAGGGCTTGCATTCAATGCTTGGATTACCCAGCTTAGGGAGGGGCTGGCTGTAACAGGGCTCAACCGTCCCGCTGCATGGGGCATATACATGGCAAACTTCGTCTTTTTCATCAGCGTAAGCATGTCAGGCACCTTCATCTCAGCCGTTATTAGGCTGCTTAAGCTAGAGTGGGGTAAGCCGATAAGCAGGGTGGCGGAAATACTGACTGTTGGCAGTCTGCTTATGGCGGCTCTCAATATACTCTTTGACGTGGGGCAGTTGTGGCGCGCCTTACTCTACATACCCACCTATGGCAGGATACAATCACCCGTTGGCTGGGACACAATCGTCCTCCTCTTCTACCTGCTTATGAGTCTAGGATATCTCCATCTCTCGGTTATACCTGATGCCGCAGTTCTATCGGAGGCTGGCGGGAGGCTAAGCTGGTTATACAACCTGCTACGGTATGACTGGGTTGGGGAGGAGGAACAGGTTCACTTACTTGAGAACGCATTGAAGATTCTTGGGGTCGTAACGATTCCCATAGCCATAATGATGCACACCGTGACAGGTTGGATTTTCGGAATAATGAAGTCCGTGCCGACCTGGAATGATGCTTTGATGGGGCCATACTTTATTATTGGCGCTCTCCTCACAGGGCTCTCCCTCGTCATCTTGACCTCGGCAGTAATCAGGTGGCGATACCATTTACGAGACATAATCACAGACTATAGCTTTGTCCAGCTTTCTAAACTTCTTGTAGTCTTCTCACTGGCATACCTGTACTTCCTGATGGCGGAAACATTCACTGTAAGATATGCTTCGGTGATAGAAGATATCCAAGTCTCACAGTTTATATGGCTGGGACTCTATAGTCCATTAACATGGTACATGCTGGCATCTCTCGTCATACCATCTGTGGTTCTGTTAATTCCGAGGTTTAGAACCTATAAAGTAACTGTGGTGATGGCGGGGATTGTGCTTCCGGCTATGTGGGTTAAAAGAGTTTTGATAATAGTGCCGGGTCTGCTAAACCAGCTGAGGCTTCCTACCGTGCAGTCAGCAATCCCCCAATACGTACCCACGCTAACTGAGGCATCGTTAACGATAGGCTCCTTCGCAGGCCTAGCTCTTGTTGTCTATGTCTTCACTAAGCTCTTTCCACCTGTTCCTGCTTGGGAGATATGGGGAGTAAAGAAGCTGGCAGAGAGCCATCCGCCTATCTTCTCATTAAAAAGCGTTTTCCTAGGATGGGTTGTAGGGATAACAACGTCGACGGGCTATCTTTTTGTCTTGGTTGTTTCAACGATTGCTCTTGGAAGCGAGAGCGCTCTCTACGTCTACGCCGTAAGGCCTGAAAAACTGCAGATCCTTAACACACCAATCATGGTGAACACACCTATGCTTAACCTACTCGTAATAGTTGTCCTATCGGGGCTGGCAGTGCTGTTCTTCAGGAAAATATTCCATGGAAAATAGGTGGACGGATATACAAATGTTTACAATTACATGGGTAGCATAGTTTATATTAGCATTATTCCAACTTCTTTGGTTATTAATGTCTAAGTAGCTATGGCGTTAGAGTTCGCCAAAGGTAAGATGTTAGTGAGGGTAAATAAAGAGTATGCGTCCCCCTAGGAAGTTAAGTCGTATTCCTAACATGTTTTATGTATTAACAGTATAAGATGGGTGGAGAGTAATATACACTGCGAAGGTGTTGAGAAAAGACATGCAAATTACGTTGCCACAACAGGTAAAAAGCAATCTTATCCTTCTTCTACAAGCTTAAAGGAAACATCGTTCCCCTGGAGCTTCATAACTATTAACAGCAGACTTTTTCCCGGCCAGATTATCTAGACCTGTTTTTCATCTTGCCGGTTGTAGAACTTTATTATAGAGAATAGAAGCCTCTAGCATTATAAAGTTTATGGTTAGCTTCCCCTCAAATTCTGGATAACCTCATAGAAGTATTAAAGAATGCTTTCTAAGTATTACTTTCCATGTGCTTGACGTTATTAAGGATGTTGTTACATGTTTATTGGTCTTGAAGTGTGTTAGAATTGATGAGCTTATAGAGTCTGGTAGGCTTTCACCGTTCTCACCGATAGCTCTAATCTGTAATAGGCTTAGAGTTCATTGGCTCCCATATATTGATGGATATATTTATGGTCCTTCACCTGGAATAACAGAAGTACTTGAGAGGATACTGTCTCTGTTGAAGCCTAATAGTATGCTTGACTTATTCTGTGGGAGTGGAGCCTTCTCGAAATTAGCATACCTCATGAATGTTAAGAAAATTAAAGCAGTAGATATCTATGTTGAAGCAGCTAGGAGGAACCTCAGGAAGCTGGAAGGCATTGAGGTAGAAGAAGGTGATGCTCTAAGAATAAGGAGTGGAAGATATGATATGGTTGTAGCTGACCCACCTGAAGAAAAAATAAGAGAATTAATAGATAGACTTCCAGAACTTAGGAGACTATATAAGGATGTAGCAGTAGTCTGGGTTGGACCATACCATAAAGCAGTAGAAATAATTAAAACACTATCAAGAGATGAGAAATGTATTGTTGTTGAAGCATGGGGGGATGCAGTTGCAGTATTCTGGAAGAAGAAAAAACATGAAACAATAATAGAGAGAGCAATTAAGAATATCGGGTGAGATTAATACTGAATAGTTAAATAAGAATATTTAGTAATTGGAGATGGTGGTGGAGATTGGGTGGGAGGCAGGTAAACCCGTATCTACCAACGGGGCATAGTAGTGAAGAAGAAGGAGGAAAGAAGAAGAAAGAGAAAAAGAAGAAGTAGCTTCTAAGATTATCATGCTTGAATAGCTAGCTTCTTTCTGTAATGTTTCTTTAAGGTCTCTTCCTTAATCTTTGTAAGCTCAGATTCTGGAAGTATTGAGAATATCTCCCATGCAAGGTCTAGTGTTTGGTCTAGCGTCCTATTCTCATCATATCCCTGCTTGAGGAAGCGTTGCTCAAACAAGTCTCCAAACTCTAAATACTTCAAGTCTATATCACTTAAACCAGATTTACCGACAATCTCTGATAAAGCTCTAAGCTGTACTGCTCTAGCGTAACTTGCATATAACTGGTTACTAACCTCGCCATGGTCTGCTCTAGTCCTCTTCTCAGCGATTATACCTGGCCCCATCAATCTAGATAGACTCATCAAGACGTTTATCGGAGGATATATCCCCTTCCTATACAAGTCTCTACTCAGTACAAGCTGACCTTCAGTAATATATCCTGTAAGGTCTGGTATTGGATGGGTGATATCATCGCTGGGCATAGTGAGGATAGGCATCTGAGTCAGTGAACCCTTCCTCCCCTTAATCCTGCCAGCTCTCTCATGAATGCTAGCAAGGTCAGTATACATGTATCCTGGATAACCCTTCCTGCCTGGGACTTCCTCTCTAGCTGCACTAATCTCTCGTAAGCTTTCAGCATAATTTGTCATATCTGTTATTATTACTAGAACATGGTAGTCTCTCTCAAATGCTAGGTATTCTGCAAGTGTTAATGCTACTCGGGGAGTGATAACCCTTTCAACAGCTGGGTCGTCTGCAAGATTCAAGAATAATGCACTACGTGAGATTGCTCCACTATCTTCAAGGCTTCTCCTAAAGAATCTAGCTTCATCATTCTGTACGCCTACTGCGGCGAAGATTACAGCAAATTCTTCTTCTTTCCCTGGTACAGTAGCTTGTCTAGCAATCTGAGCTGCTAGAAGATTATGTGGTAGCCCAGCTCCACTAAATATTGGGAGCTTCTGACCTCTAACTAGGCTATTCATACCATCTATAGCTGATATTCCTGTCTGGATGAAGTCGCTTGGGTAGTCTCTCTCATTAGGGTTTATAGGGTCACCATTAATATCTCTATACTCTTCAGCTACTGGCTCAGGTAACCCATCTATTGGTCTCCCAAGCCCATCGAAGATTCTCCCAAGCATGTCTTCTGATACACCTAGCTCCATAGTCTTCCCTAGAAATCTAGCTCTAGTATCAGAGATTGAGAGACCCTGTGTACCCTCGAAGACTTGCACTACAGCTCTTCCTCCACCTACTTCTATAACTCTTC
This sequence comes from Candidatus Geocrenenecus arthurdayi, assembly GCA_023539395.1. Lineage (GTDB taxonomy): Archaea > Thermoproteota > Nitrososphaeria_A > Caldarchaeales > Wolframiiraptoraceae > Geocrenenecus > Geocrenenecus arthurdayi. The sequence continues at coordinate 9,287 of JAKCEX010000024.1, forward strand.
CAAGCCTTCTCTCTCCTGTTCCCGTCTCTACTTCTACAAGCTCATCATATGCTACACTGCTAACGTTCTCTACAATCATTAATGGACCTTTAATCTCTCTTACAGTAGCATATTCTACTCCTGAAGCTCTCGCCATCTTACATACCTCCTACACTGACACCAGGGCTAACCGAGACCATTAACTGTCTAAACTCTTCTTCCATCTTCTCCTCTAATTTATCGAATAGGTCAAGCCTATCATTAGGTATAGTCGACTTGGACCTTATCAATTCAGCTATAATCTTCATAGCTCTTATATCTCTCAGCTGTACACCTCTCTCAAGAGCATGGGAGGCCAGCTTATAGAATTTAACATATAATCTAAGCATTTTAACCTGCTTCCCAGGTTTACATACAGAGTCTACTTCATCATATGCTGACTGCTGTAGGAATCCTTCTCTAATCATTCTAGCTGCATCTAGTATAAGTTTCTCATCATCTGGTAATGCTTCTGGACCGAGAAGCCTGACAATCTCAAGCAGCTCATCTTCACGTCTAAGAATCTGATAGAATTCATGCCTTAGCTTAAACCATTCCTTATCAACATTCTCCTCCCACCATCTTGAAACAGTTTCAACGTATGCGCTGTAAGATTGAATCCAGTTGATAGCTGGGTAATGTCTAGAATATGCAAGGTTTGGGTCGAGAGCCCAGAAAACTCTAACAAATCTAAGTGTATGAGTTGTTACAGGCTCTGTAAAATCTCCTCCAGGAGGTGAAACAGCTCCAACAATAGTTACTGAGCCGATTCTCTCAGGGTTACCAAGAGTCTTAACTCTGCCAGCTCTTTCATAGAATTCTGCAAGCCTAGAGCTAAGATAGCTTGGATAGCCTTCCTCAGCTGGAAGCTCTTCTAGTCTTCCACTAATCTCTCTTAATGCTTCAGCCCACCTACTCGTAGAATCAGCTACCAGTAGGACATCGTAACCCATATCTCTATAATATTCTGCAATCGTTACCCCAGTATAGATACTTGCTTCCCTAGCAGCTACAGGCATATTACTAGTATTAGCTATTAGTATAGTTCTCTCCATTAAAGGTCTACCAGAGTAGGGGTCAGTCATCTCGGGGAACTTAATCAGGATCTCAGATTCTTCATTACCTCTCTCACCGCATCCAATATGTAGGATAACCTTAGCATCACTCCACTTAGCAAGCTGGTGGAGAGTGACCGTATTATGTAATATGCAGGGAACATGACCCCCAACGAAGTTATGTACATAAGGGACAGTTAAATCATATACTGTAAAATCACCTGAAACAACTTCAACATCTTCAACTTTATCGAAAAATACTTCTTCTAATACTCTATCTAATATGTCCATGTACTGACTTATTCTGCTTTGAGATAATAAGGCTGCCCCATTAAGGATACTTGTGCTTGAGTATTCTCCAAGAGATACGTAGTTGTAAGTGCTTATTTCTTTCTTTCTAAGATTTAAGAATGTATTTCCCCCAGCAAGCTCTCTAGTATGCTGGAGACTTAATGGGATGACTTCTCTTAAAGTTCCATCTCTATTATGGGTTTCAATATACTTTTTAATTGAGGCAACCTTATCTATCTCTCTAACTTCTTCAAGCACTATTGAATAGAGTTTCTCAAGCTCTTTTATACCCGAGATTGTTATTCTATTCTTATTCTTCTCTTTATCAATCTTAACTGTGTAGAGTATGCCGAGCCTAGTCAATATGTATGATAATGTCTGTATTATTTCTCTTGATGTAGAAGATATCTCAACAACACCATTATTGAATGACCCAACACCTAGGTAGTATCCCCTAACGAATCCTGCTATTACATCATCTGGTGACCTAAGAATTACCGATGGGATGGTCAACTTCTTAGATTTCTCCATTAGTGGGAATCCTAAAAAGGTTAAGATTTTCACTAACGCTGTATTATTTACCTGAATACATTCCGCTTTCTTGGATGATTCCCCACTACTATCTAACTGGAAAAGCTCTCTGAGTATTTGGTTGAACCGTGAGATAATCAATGGATCAGCATTAAAGAATCTTATGTTACGTCTAGTAATAATCCCACTAGACATTAATAATCCTAGAAACTCAGCAAACTTAGCCGTCATATATCCAGGCAGCTTTATACTTTTCCCTCTAGTAGAGCTTTTAACAGTAAATTCGAGGGGAAGTCCTTTACCTAAGAATTCAGATAGCTTAATGAAGAATTTTAATGAAGGCTTATTCTTACCAATCCAGTAGCATATTAAAGTGTTATAGCTTATTCCCATAGTTCTAGCTAAAGCTTTAATTGAGCCGACTTTTTGTTTTGCTTCTTCCATCAACTTTCTAACAAGGTTAAGATCTTCTTTTCCACATACGTGTATAGTCTCAGCATCTTTCAATAGAATAGGTTGATAGCTATTTTGAATATTTATCTTACGGGGCATAGCTAGAAAGTCCCCTCTAGCTATGCTTGAAGCAGGTGTCTCTACTATTCTACCTGTCTCAGGGTCAAGCTTAAACAATCTATGCATCGGTGTAACCATAACTTCTCTACCAGAGGAAGTAACCAGTCTCACTAAATATCTTGACCTACCTCTATAGATATGTGATGCTTCGAATTCTCTCAATCTCTCCCCATCGAAACCTACTATCTTTAATCTACCTATAGGAATTATTACTTCTTCATTTTCATCACCTATATTATAGTTAGTTATAGCTTCTCTGAATAATTCATCTATCGGTACCAGTGTTCCATCAGAAAGTAGTATGGGTGTTCCAGGAGGCACGCATTTCCCTGTCCCGAAGGCTCCAGGTATACACCCCGTCCCTCCTTTCGCCATCGGGAATAATGTATCTAGGACTCTTTGACCTGTTATGAGTGGGACTACTGGGTCTAGTCTCTCTCTGAATGGTCTAGGCTGCCTTACAGGCCATCTATGATACATTTTTAACTGTTCTTCACCAGTATTCGTCTTGGTTACTGCTATTGTTTCCTCAACTGTGTATTCTCCTTCTTCAGCTATCTCTACTATTTCTCCTCCTCTACTATTTGGTGGAATCATTATTTTATGCTGGATTAATGGTGTTTCTTCAACTACTCCGATAACGTCTCCAGGCTCAACTCTTTGACCCTTCTTAACTGTTGGTGTAAACTTCCACTTCTTATCTAGAGATATGGGTGGAACATGTACACCACGTTTAATAAATGATCCAACAGCTCTAGCTATGCTTATTAATGGTCTCTGAACTCCATCATAGATGCTCCCAATTACCCCTGGGCCAAGTGCTACGGTTAGAGGTTGACCTGTTCCATAAACTGGTTCACCAGGTCTTAATCCACTAGTATTCTCATAGACTTGTATGAAAGCTATATCTCCAGTAAGCTTGATTATCTCACCGATAAGCTTCTCTTCGCCAACATATACTGTTTCATACATTCTCGCACCCATCATCCCCTCAGCACGAACAGCTGGCCCCGCAACCCATATTATTTTGCCTTTAACAGGCATACTTTATCCTCCGTAACCGCCTATACAATGCTAAGACTCTCTATTTATCTTAAATCTATACATTAATAATAACCTTATTAGACAGTAGCGCTCAAATTTCTAAATTGAAACTCAGGAGCCATTCATTTTCAATTATTGGAAAAGCATACTAACGTATTACATATTGCTGGTAGAGGGAGAGAAGTAAGCATATATTATCTTCTCGGCTATTGTATTCTTTCTGCATAATGTGTATTCTCATGGAATGTAGAAGCAATAGAGATTTGCGAGGATTTGACTTTTCATGATACGGTAAATCTAAAAGGAATCGTGTATGTTATAAGAAGCATCTGGTAGGAGGTAAAGTAAAACGCTGGGTTGAGAAGGGAATATAGCTAGATTGATTTCCTAGAATGTAGATGCGTATTTTCTAGCCCATTCTACCATCTTCTTTAATGAATCCATGCTTATACTGGGTTTAACGTTCTTGACAACTTCTATGAAGTCGCTCATAGTTATTTTTCTCGGCTTATCGCTCTTACCTTTCTCGAAGAACTCACTTACTACTTTAAGCTGTGCTTCCATACATATCTGAGAAATGTCTGCTCCACTATAACCCTCCGTTAATTTTGCAAGTTCATTAAAATCTACATCATCGTCTAGGTCTAGCCTCTTGGTATAATGTTTAAACATATTGAGTCTAGCATCATAGTCTGGTAAGGGTATGTATATTCTCTTCTGGAAACGGCGTATAAATGGTTCATCAAGGAGCCAGGGCTTATTTGTTGCAGCTATCACGTATATCCTAGGTGTTCTACCTTTATCTTGAAGCCCATCCATTTCCTTTAAGAGTTGATTCCTCGCTCTAGCTTCTCCTCCCACTTCATTCTCTCTAAAAGTAGTTAATGAATCAACTTCATCTATCAAGATTATAACAGGCTTCCCTTCTCTTTCATATCTTCTAGCTTCTTCGAACAGTGCAGCGATATTCTTCTCTGATTCTCCAAGCCATTTAGACATAATCACTGATGCATCAGCCTGCATGAAGAGAGCATCCACCTCATTAGCAGCAGCTGCAGCGAGCATGGTTTTCCCACACCCAGGTGGTCCGAAGAATAGTATTCCACGCGGCCATCCAAGAGGGAAGAATTCTGGTCTCAGAGATGGATATATGATACTCTCTCTGAGAGCTTTCTTAGCTTCTTCCAACCCTATTACATCATCCCATTTTACAGGTGGAGGGTCAACTATAAGATAACTTCCTTTTTCTTTAACATTTCTCGCAGATATATAAGCTGATTCTAAGCTCTTCTCAAGTAGAGCCTCAAGCCTCTCCTTATACTGCCTCGCTTTCTCCTCGTATACCCTCCTCATTACAGGGTCATCAGTAAACCTAACTAGTTTTAGGAGAAGCTGGATAGCCTCTTTATAATTTAATACTGCTTCCCCCCTCATACCTAGTCTATCATACTTTACAGCTTCACGAGCACGTTCAGCAGCTAGCTTCTCCAACTCTCTCATATAAACCAGCGAAATAGCTGAAGAAGCTAAATTAAAATGTCTAGCTTAAAGATGTAGAAGCCTAATACCAAGATATGTTTATAGATATACCATCATATGTCTAGGTAAAATTACTGCTGGTTTCACGGGATATTGGTGGAGAGCTAGGGTTTTAAGCATGGCTTACTCGATCTAGATATGGCTTGAGCTCGATCGATTTAAAAGATACTGTTGATAAAGTCTTTAAAAGCAACCGTGAATTAGCATCTAAGATTATTAAGGTAATTGGAGCTTTATGGAAGAATATTAAATCAGATGGTGTTGAAGAATTAAAGATTATGAATTTCTGTGGAACACATGAGTGGACGACAACCCACTATGGTTTGAGAGCTCTTCTTCCAGACGGTATAGACATGGTGGCAGGTCCAGGATGCCCTGTATGTATTACACCATCCTTCTATGTTGAATCCGCGGTAAAGCTTGCTCTAGAAGGTGTAAGAGTCTATACTTATGGAGATGCTTATAGGCTTCCAGCTGTCAAGAAGATCAATGGTGTTAAGAGCTTAGCTGAAGCAAGATCGATAGGCGGGGAGGTCTCAATAGTATACAGTCTACTTGATGCAGTTAAAGATGTAAAAGAGAATAAGAAGGAATCAGTATTCTTCGCAATCGGGTTTGAAACAACATACCCAATCTACGCCTCAACAATCCTCAAGAATATCCTACCAGAAAACTTCAGACTCATTACTGCGGGAAGATTAACTCCTCCAGCAGCTGAATACGCTATAGAGAAGGTTGGAAAAGTTGATGGGATAATAGCTCCAGGGCACGTCTCAACAATAATTGGTGGAGAAGCATGGAAACCTCTCTCTGAGAAATATAATATACCAACAGTAGTCTCAGGATTTGAGCCGCTAGACCTACTAGTATCTATTGCAGAGATACTTAAACAGATAGATGAACATAAACCTAGAGTTGTAATAGAGTATACTAGAGCAGTATCTTGGAGTGGAAACGAAACTGCTAAGAACATGGTAAAGAAAGTCTTTGAAGAATACGATGCAGCATGGAGAGGTATAGGATTCATACAGAGAAGTGGGTATAGATTGAGAGAAGAATACAATAAGCTGGATGCATTACAAAGATATGGGATAAAAGAGCCGGACCAAGCTCAATGGAGCTACGACTTATCACCTGGATGTAGATGTGGAGAAGTAATAATAGGTAGGATAAAACCAGCAGAATGCCCACTCTTCATGAAAAAATGTACACCAAACTCTCCCTACGGTCCATGCATGGTATCATCTGAAGGAGCATGTTCTATATGGGCAAGGCACTCCTCCCAAGTTTTATCCAAAATCAAAAAACTATCTATTCAGTCTAATAAGTAGAATCTGCAGAATATGGGAAGAACTGTAGGAACAATAATTTCTCTAAACAGAACTGAAAATTAATATATCTCTAAACCTATTAGAATTAAGATAAAGCATTGTTGGTTAAAGCTAACATCAGAGTTTATGGTAGTGTGCAAGCAGTAGGATATAGAGTCTTTGTTAAGAATGTTGCTAGACTCATGAATGTTAGAGGTTTGGTTAGGAATCTCGAAGACGGCTCTGTCGAGGTCTTCGCTGAAGCAGAAGAAGATACTCTAGAAAAGTTCTTGAAAGCAATAGATGTTAAAGGTAGACCTGGAGACATGCTAAGCTTAAACGTTGAGAGGATAGAAGTAAGAAGAGAAGGTGAGCCGGGATACACTGGTCCATGGAGAACATACAGCTTATTCGAGGTAGATTATGGTGAGGAAGCCATTAGACCTATCGAGAGGGAGATGGTTGAGAGCCTCGAATGGGCAAAAATATACTTCACAAAACTAGTATCGGAATTCACAGACTATAGACAAGAATTTAGAGACTTCAGAGAAGAATTCAGAGGATTTAGAAGTGAGTCATTGAAGATTAGTAGTGAGATTCTGAGCGAGCTTAGAGATTTTAGAGAAGAGTTTAGGGCTTTTAGAGATGAATCCCTAAAGATTAGTAGTGAAACTCTTAATGAAGTTAGAGAACTTAGGAGGGATCTTAAGGCAATCCTTGATGAAAGATTAGTGAAAATAGAGAAAGATGTTGCTGAGATAAAAGCTAGGCTTGGCCTATTATGAGGAGTATGAACAACCTCTATTTTTCATCTTAGATTAGATTAATTAGATAGCTTACTACTGTAGCGCTAAACTTATATGACTTTCTCGGTAGATTCAACATGACCTTGATACTTTCAACATCTCTATCAAAGATTTATCAATACTGTCTAAACGTAATCAAATAAAAACTCTGAAAAGGCTTAAACTCTAAGAGATTTGAAGAGGAGCTGGCCGATGAGACTATAGTAGCTGTGAAGCTGGTGGGAACCCAGATTGATACCCACCTTCGAAGGAGTAATGCTTATGGTTACCTTGCCCACCTCACAGCTTTTACTACTCATCGGTCAGCAGAGTTATCGATTGTCTGGTTGCTTGCTGGAAAATATGCTTTCCTAAAAACTTTCAACCTTCACTACCTACTCTTGATGGTAGAATGATTTAACTAATTTCTATTACATACTCTGGATAGCTCTATTTGCATATTTTTAGTTTTTCAACATGAGCTTTTTAAAAGTTTAGGAGGAGGGGCTGGCTTGGTAGCCCTGACCACCCATAAACAACTGTTATCGGTCCTCGCTTCAAGCCCTTTAGGCTCGCCGAGGACGATAAATCCTTCCATATGGGTCTTGCTAGGGCTTATACCCCAGCTCCATCCCCAGCAAGCCCATCGACTTCCTTAAGTGTACAATGTCCTGCCCACCTTTTAACTGTTATTATGGCAGTTGAGTTGAAGATATATCTTAGAGACTGTGGGTATTCTAGGTATGCAGAGCTTGGAGAGGTATGAGAGGCAGTTAAGGATAGAAGGATGGAGGCAGGATAAAATCTCTGAATCAACTATTATGGTTATTGGGGTTGGAGCTATAGGGTGCGAAGTTGCAAAGAATCTTACTTTAATGGGTATAGGGAAACTAATAATAGTAGATAACGATGTAGTTGAAGTATCTAATCTTAGTAGACAGATGTTATTCACAGATGAAGATGTAGGGAGACCGAAGACTCTTGCCGCAAAAGAAAAACTAGTAAAGATGAATCCATGGGTTAAGATAGACCAATACTATAAAGATGTTAGAGAACTGGATTCTGATGTCTTCAGAGAAGCTGTAGTAGTTTGTTCATGTTTAGATAATTGGCCTGTAAGAAGGTGGGTTAACTCAATGTGTATTGAGCTGGATAAGCCTTTAGTTGACGTCGCCATGGATGGTCTCTACGCTAACCTCCAAGTAGTTCTACCTGGTAAGACTGCATGCTTAGAATGTCACGGTGAAGACTTGATCCCAAAGGAGATACAGCTTGCAGAATGTACTCTTAGAAGGAGGAAGCCTGAAGATTTAAGGAGAGACCTTGAAGAACAGAAGATATATGTAAGCCTAGAATTAGTTGAGAAGCTTTTTGAAATAGGTGTAAAAACGATCTTTGACATAAAGTATTCCCAAGCTCAGATGCTTGAGAAACTAGATGAAGTATCGAGGAATAAGATAAGAGAGATTCAAGAATTATTGAAGCCGAAAATGCCTGCTCTTCAAAGTATTGCTGCAACCATAGCTGGATTAGCATCTACAGAAATATTAAAGATTCTTCATGGAGAAGCTCTTGGAAAAATCCTTGACGGGCTCCTAGTCTATGATGGTTATTCTTCTAAACTTACTAAAGTAAAGTTGAAAAGAAAAAATGAATGTTTTGTATGTGGAGACTATGTGAAAACGGATAATATAGAGATTAATGTAAACCCAGATGATAGAGTATTAGACTTAAAAAAGAAGATTGCTGAAACCTTTGGTTTTCCAGACCCTGAAATACTCTACAAGAAATGGAGGCTCGAAGATGACCAGATACTAAGAGAAGTAGGAATAAAAGATGGTGAGATAGCATATGTAGAAACTAGTAGAAGGTTTACACCTCTACCTCTAAAACTTGTCTTTAAAACCTAGAATAGAACCTGGAAAAATAAGCATCAGGTGTATTCCAGAATACATATATATACATAGGGTAAGCCATCTATCTTGGTAGATAACAAGGCTCATGGCATAGAATCAATAATCAGGGGGATTGAACAAACATTCTAGGCCATGTAGGAAATCTGATCAGTATATAATGTTCCTTATTGGAAGACTCTTAACCCAATACATAGCTCTCTTCTAGTACTTTAAACATAACCCCCTGTCCAAACACCACTTATGAATCATTCATAGATAACAAAATAATTTAGGGAGAGAGTGACTGGCCGATGAACTATAGTAGCTATGAGACTAGCAGGGGCTACCAAGATACATGCCTGAGAGGCATGGGAGATCACGTGAACCTGCCAGCCTCACAGCTTTTACTGCTCATCGGCCAGCAGGCTTGTCATTAGCTTCTTTGCTTACTTCAACCCATGTCTTTCGCAGGGTCTTCAGGATTTTTAACTGTAGCTTCTGTAATGCTATACTCTTAGACTGAGCACTTCGTATGGTTTCAAGGAGTTCCTCTGGAATGTTTGTCTTTCTCTTATAGCTGTTGAGGTAGATATTAGAAGCAATAGATTCTAGGTGTCGTCTTAATCTGTGGCTGTAACGACCATCATTCTTGGTTGGTGTAAATCCTAGATATGATTTTAGCTTATCCATCCCTGAAGTTAATGGTAGCTCCAAGACCAATATAGCAACTTCAACACTATCCCACACTTGAAGCTCACTACAAACTCTTCCATAAACATCCTTATAGATACTTTCACTAACTATTTCCACGATTTCTCTACCGATCTTCTTTCTATCAGAGTCCATAGCTCTTATAGATTCTCCGAAACCGTAATCGTAGCCTCTGTTCTTCCATTGCTTCAGTATCTTCCTCTTGTCCACAATCCACTCATACCTATTTACTAGTGGTCTCACAGCAATCTTCAACTCCACCTCTCTAGCAGTCAATTCCCTGAAGTATTCTCTTGGAATCATTGAGAGTAACTGACTATCAATTTCATCACTTTTCCTTAGATTATTCTCCCTCCTAAGCTTCTTCAGCATCCTCGTATCCTTTAGAACATAGACCTTAACGCCTCTCCTAAGCAGTCTTAAGATATCATTGTAATTCTCGGGAAACAATGAATCAATGAATACTTCGTCAACATTCTTTAGCTTCGTTAACCTACTTACTTTGAATATTCTCTCTCCATCATAGACAGCATGTGGTTTCTGTCTCTTCTTGCTGTTAGTAGCGGTTGGAGAAGTATCAACATAAACAGTCTTAGCTATCTCCAACATACCCATCCACCACCTACCTCGGAGAATCTGCTAAGCCTCTCGCCAGCTGATTGAAAACCTCCAACATACCAGTATCCCCTAAATGTCTAGGCATTACAACATCATCAATTAGTACTAAGCCCCACTCAAACATATCATAGACATACTCCTAGAGGGATATATTCATTACACCCTTAACTGAAAATAGAATATACAAACCATCAAATATATTAGGATAGATGCTGGGAAAGGATTACTAACTTGTCAGAGATGTCTTGGAGAGTAGGGGTACACTCAATAGATAAAGACTGTTGAGTTTGATTTGGATGAGATTCTAGAGTATTTAAAAGAGAGTGGTGTAAGTAGTATTGGCGATTTCT
>JAKCEX010000003.1 GCA_023539395.1 Candidatus Geocrenenecus arthurdayi
ATGTTAACCATCCAGCCACGGAAAACAGAGCGATGCTAATTTATACTCTCTAGATATAAGTGGTAAAGTTAATTAGAAGACGAAACTTCCAGATACTCATCCAACGTATAGTATTCATCCAGGGATGTCTGGCTGTAATACTCCATACTAATCCACCTACATAACCTCTATTATAGCTCCACACTTCATATATCTTATCGTTACGCTGAATATGTCTCCACAGCATGAGCCATCAACTTCTATAAGCTCATAGCCATTGAAGTTTTCAGAGTCTATGATTGAATGGCATCGGGGGCACTCAACCTTTCCATCCATAGCCTCAACCCAGTAAACATCTTCTCCCATATTCATCAAACACACTCATCATTATTTAGTTATTATGTTAAAAAGATGATAATATGAATAGTGTTATCACAAGGAGTTAGGAAATAGAATCAGATTCAAAGACTGGACTTCTTTGAAGATATACTTGAATAAATTCTTATAAAGACCCCTCTAAAACTATTTCTAGGTGAAAGTTTGAAGGAGGCTTACGGGTTCAGCTTACTAACATTTATCGGAGTACTCCTTATATTGATGGGATTGATTTTAGTAATTCTTCCTTTTATTATGAAGCTTGGAATAAAGCTTGAAAGCATTCATCCACTACTACTAATATGGCGTAGGATAAATGGATTCTATATTGGTACATCTCCAATACTGTTAATCATACTCATACTAGTTTATCTCTTCCTAATATTTACTCGGAGACTCTTCTAAAAATTCTTCTATAATCACACAAGCCTAACCATCTATTAGATAAGCCTCCTACTATTTGATAGATAATGTAGTACTTCTTCATCTGTTAGCTGCTTGAAATCTTGGTAGAATTGACCTATAGCATAGAATGGCGTAGGTGTCTCTAAGCATACGATATCATCTGCCTCTTTTCTCAGCTTATAGATAGTTTCAGGCGGAGCTACCGGGGTGCTGCATATTAATTTGATAGGGTTCTTCTTCCTTAGGAATCTCAGAGTAGCTATCATTGTTGCTCCAGTAGCTATCCCATCATCTACAACTATTACATTATATTCTGATAGTTGTGGGATGTCCTTCCCTTTACGATAGGTTTCTATCCTCTTCCTGATTACTTCCATCTCTTTACGTGCTGCTGAATCTATGTATTCTCTACTTATTCCTACGAGTTCTGCTACTTCTTCTTCAACGTATATTGTTCCATCTTCTGCTACCGCTCCAACTGCAAGTTCAGGCTGCAAAGGTGCACCGATCTTCCTTGGAATAGTTACTTCAAGTAAACAATTAAGTTCTTTAGCAATGTAATATCCTATCTCAACGCCTCCTCTAGGTATCCCGAAGACTACTAAATTCTCTGCTCTGTATTTATCTAAAAGTTTTGAAAGTCTAAGAGCTGCATCCCTTCTATCTCTAAAAATTATGTCTTCATACATTCTTCGCCGAACCCGCCAGTTTATCTGCTATACTATGAATTTTTGACTCCAGCTGTCTATATAGTGTAGAGTAGATTTTAAGTGTTTCATCAAGTGCTTCATCATACTTCTTCTCCCCTCTGCTTATCATATCCATATACTCTTCAATAATCCTCCTAGTCTGAGGTGAGACAAGCCTCAAGTCAACTTCTCTAAGAGAACTTATCAGATTCATACCAAGCTCAGTAGGCTTAATAATTCTTAGATTTTTAACCGCATAACCCCTATCAATTATTATCTTAGGATATTCTGCCCGTGTTGCATCTGTTCCAATACCATCTTTCTCCATTAACTTCAGTAATTCAGATTCAGTTAACCTGTTAGGAGGCTTAGTTGATTCCTCGACTAATTTTAAATCCATGACCTCCAGTTTCTCATTAACAGATAATTTAGGGATGCTCTTTGTCTCAGGCTTAAAGTATGGGTATATTTTATAAAACCCCATTTCCTCTATCTTACTCCCGCTCGTCTTTAATATTGCTTCTCCAACTTTAATTAATCCTCTCTGCTTTAATATTCTTGCATCAATTGAAAAGACATTTGCCAGGAATCTCCTAGCAATGTATTCCCAGACCTTCCACTTCAATGTATTATCTCTCGAATAAGGCGAAATAGGGTATATTGGTGGGTGAGCTCCATCATTTCTATAACCATTTAGAGGTTTAGGCTCTCTAGGAAGCTCTCCATATATTAATCCAAGACCCTTAATAGCTGTCAGCTTAATCTTGTTAAAATCAATACCTTTTAACCATTGATCCGTATCTGTCCTCGGATAGCTTATGTACCCGTTTGAGTAGAGTTCTTCAGCAATCTTCAGTATATTGGATGCTGATACCCCAGTTATTTTATGGAGATCTCTAAGCATTTCATCTGTTCTCAAAGGTTTAGGTCTCTTAATGACCTCGATCTCTTCAACATATCTTTCTACTACTCCTTCTTTCATGTTTTTTAATTTATCAAAGATGCTTTGAGCTTCTCCTCTATTTTCTATCTTGCTACTTCTAGCTTCAAACACTTCTCCTCTACTTGTCTTAAACTTGCCTACTATGACCCAGTATGATGTAGGTATGAAGCTTCTAATCTTTTCTTCTCTTTCCACAATATAGTTGAGAGTTGGTATTTGGCAGCTTCCCCATGAGATTAATCCTTTAAAACCCTTCTTACGTACTGAAGATGTTAGAAGCCTCGTGAATGCAGCTCCAGTAATTAAATCAAAGTCTCTCCTATATGCTGCTCTCCAAACCCATCTCCAATTTAATCCTTCTTCTCTATTCTGCCAAGCCCACCATAGTTCTTCTTCTGAAACTGTATTGAACCTCATTCTAGATATCTTGGCAAAGCTATTGAAATTCCTGATTATCTCTACTATCTCCCATCCGATTAATTCTCCTTCAGGGTCATTATCAGTAGCGATAACGAGTTCTTCTATGAGGTTATCCTTGAAAGTATTAACTAAGTCTCGATAAGACTTCTTATCTCTAATTATTGGTTGAAACTCTCTTAATTGGAATATCTTGAATGGATCGACCTTGCCCCATTCATATCCACTCTTTAAGTCGTAATCTAATACATGACCTCTTAATCCAAATACACGTACATTCGACTTTACATTATTGCTTCTTAATGTTTTATGTATTGCTCTAGCAACCGAGGGCTTCTCAGCTACGACTACGATCATCTACTTCCATAGGTAAACTATCAGGAGGAGTCTATATCTATATCGTGCTTTAAACTCTGCGTGATTACTTAAGTATAAGGTTGTAAATATAGATACTGACTAAGGTTTTCCATGTGGCCATAAGAGTAAGCTTTTGTGACCGAGATATGCTAGAATTTACCAATCGGGATCATTCATGTAGAGGATTCTACAGTTATGGAAAGCCTTCAAGTGTGATGTTTATATACTCTCAGTATGATGCAATACAGTAGCCTTTAAATCCACAAGCTGAGTAGATGGAGGCAGGATAATGAAGTGTACTGTATGTGGTAGGGACGAGCTTCTACCATTCAAATGTAAGTACTGTGGAGAATTCTTCTGTGCAGAACACCGTTTACCCGAGAAACATAACTGTCCTGGAATATTTGCGGCCTCCAGCCCATACGAGAAGGAAATGAGGGAGGTAAAGATGAAGATAAAAGCTGAAGAAGAGGTTATGAGAACAATTTCTAGGAGGATTGCTTTTAGAGAAGTAGTTCATATAACTGTAAGTATTATACTGGTTTCACTAGTCGGTTTATCACTAATCGGATATGAATCTCTACTCTTCATAAACCCGTCCTTAACAATTTTATATATCACGGGTTTTTCATTATCATACCTAATACATGAGTTAGCTCATAGAATGGTTGCTAGGAGAAATAATGTAAAAGCATATTTTAAACTAGACCCTATAGGTTCACTTCTAACACTGGTATCTGCTATACCGATGCTTCCAATAAAATTCATAGCTCCAGGAGCTGTAGTTCTCACTACACCAGCAACTATAAAAGTAGTAGGGTCAACAGCTTTCTGGGGACCCGCAACAAACATAGCGATCTCTGCTATACTATACATCTCATCATTCATCTCTAGATCTATGCTTTTCTCCCCCCTACTTTCAGAGATACTTCTAATACTAGCTAAGTTCAATGCATTCATAGCTTTCTTCAACCTACTTCCATTTGGACCACTTGATGGTCTAAAGATAATCAAGTGGAGTATTGCTAGATGGGCGGTTACGATAGTCTTAGCAGTTTTCCTGATGGTGTTAACTTGGTAAGAAATTAAGATTTATTTAAATGTGAAGAAATAATTGATACATGATAGATTTTACTGTTAAAGTTAGTAGGACAGGTATCGAGGAAGGAGTAAACATTATACCAATGTATGAAGATGAGGTGCCTCAGCCAGCTATAACGCTCCCCGAGAATATCATGAAGCTCATTGAGAAAGTTGCTGGAAGAGATTTTAAAGGTAAGCTAGAAGAAGTTTACAGTATTCCAACCATCCTAGATAGGGGGCCAGAGAGGATTGTTTTAACAGGTCTTGGTAGGAGGGATGAGCTAGAGCTTGATTCATTTAGAAGAGCATATGGGAGGGTAGCTATAAGACTGGATGAAGCGATGACTGAGTCAGCTGCTTCCCCAATAGTCTCTGATGTCTTCGACTTGGGAAGTGTATCCCAATCAATCGTAGAAGGGATAATACTGTCAATGTACAGGTTTGATAGATACAAGTCTGAGAAGAGAGAGCAGAAGCTGAAACATATAACCTTACTAGTTAGAGATGAATCAGCGCTGTATAAGGTTGAGAAGTCTATAGAAGAAGCTGGGAGAATATGTAGAGGAGTTTATACTGCAAGAGACTTAACGAATATGCCGAGTATTGATTGTTATCCTGAAAAGTTTGCAGAAATAGTCTACGAAGTTGGCAGGAAAGCTGGGTTCAATGTAAGGATATACAAGATTGACGAGTTGGAGAAGATGTCCATGGGCGGTATAGTTGCAGTAGGTAGTGGGAGCATTCATAAACCAGTATTAATAGAACTTGAATATGATGGAACATCTGGAAAAGATGAAAACCCCTACGTAATTGTTGGGAAAGCTGTAACATTCGATAGTGGAGGCATATCTATTAAGCCTTCGGAGAAGATGGAAGAAATGAAGTACGATAAAGCAGGTGGAGCTGCAGTAGTAGGAGTACTTGAAGCCGTAGCATCATTGAAGCTTCCCATAAGAGTTATCGGCTTGATACCATGCGTTGAGAATCTACCAAGTGGTACAGCATTTAGACCTGGAGACATAATAAAGTTTAGAAACGGTAAGACAGCTGAGGTTATCAGTACAGACGCAGAGGGTAGGCTTATCCTAGCAGATGCACTCTCATATGCTGTAGAGAAGAATCCTAAAGCAATAATTGACCTTGCCACATTAACAGGTGCATGTATTATAGCTCTAGGAACACATGCCTCGGGCTTATTTACTAATAATCAAGAACTCGCAGACAAGATTAAGAAGTCTGCTGAGAGAACAGGTGAGAGAGTTTGGCAGCTACCACTCTGGAAACAATATAGAGAGCAGTTGAAGAGTGATGTAGCAGACTTAAAGAATTCAGGTGGAAGACCCGCTGGAGCGATAACTGCAGCTCTATTCCTCTCAGAATTCGTTGGAGATAAACCATGGGTACACTTAGATATAGCTGGAACAGCATACATACAGGAAGCATCGGAGCAGAAAAGCTACACACCCAAAGGAGCAACAGGAGTAGGAGTAAGACTACTCGTAGACTACTTAATACATGAAACACAATAATATGACTGGTGTCTTCACTCCGAGCATATGGGTATAGATTAACCTCCAGATTAGAAACACATTTTACTCTAAGCATACCTAGGATAAGATCTCCAAGAATAAACCTAAAAACCATATCAAATGAACTCTAGTAAGGATAAAGAACTCAAAGATACTTGATAAATACTTTGAGAGCTTCCAGCTATAGATGAATACTTAAATATTGTTCATTAAACCGATGAATACGGATTGGAAACCTTTCGGGAAAATGATTGTGTAACATCAGGGCCCGTAGCTCAGCCTGGATGGAGCGTCCGGCTGATAACCGGAAGGTCGTGGGTTCAAGTCCCACCGGGCCCACTTTCTTGTTTCTTCCTTATACTGCTTATTTTTAGATGACTGTTTTTAGTTTTGGGTTTAGTATTGGCTCCAGCCCTATTGTTATTAGTAGAAATGTTATAGCTGTAAAGACTATGAGTATCCCAGGTGGGATTACCCACCACCAGTATCCAAGGTATATTGCTCCACTCCTAAATCCTTGTTCAAGTATTTGCCCCCACGTTGGGAGTGTTGGGTCACCGAGTCCTAAGAAGCTTAATGCTGCTTCTGCAAGTATTGCTGAAGGTACTAGGAATATGCTTTGTGCTATTATGAATGGTGCTAGGTTTGGTAGGATATGTTTTCTCATAATCCATATTCTTGAAGCTCCACATGATATTGCTGCTTCAATGAATTGGCTGGATTTTATCTGCATAACCATAGGTCTAATAATTATTGTTAAACCTGGCCAGCTGAAAGCTGTTAATACAAGTATTATGAGGAGGAATCTCATACCGAATTCCCTGAAGATGAAAGTGAAGAATATCAGTATAGGTAGTAGAGGCATGTTCAAGACTATATCACTGCTCCTCTGAATTACTGTATCTGTTCTCCCCCCTATATATCCACTGAGGACTCCGAGAAGGGTCCCTATAGAGGTTACAAGAACTGACGCTAGGAAGCCAATCATTAAACTTGCTGGGAAACCATAGAGTAAACCCATCATTAAATCTCTACCTATTATATCTGTTCCTAGAAGACCATAAGTCTTGCCACCTAATATGAAGTCGACTTCTCCAACACTACCTAAACCTTCATAGACGTATATCTTGACATATAATCTGTATGACCCCCTCAATATTGAGAATTCTTTCTCTCTAAGCTTTGATGGGTATCCAAAAAATAATTTCTCTGAGCCTATGATAGACACTTCATCTAACGTTATGTTAGAGTTGTATTTCTTATTCAGTGAATAAATTAAGTTTAAAATTGATGTTGAATCTTGAGTTAGGATTATCCTATAGGGAGATTCAACATACCTATGGTAGGGTGGTTCTTCAATAGGTGAGGGCCCTCTAATAGTGAAGCTTGTAAGCCTTACTATTAGGTTATCAGGTCTACTTATCCATACTTCGATTCTAGGAGGTTTAGTTGAGTAGAATGTTACATTCTTTATTAATACGTGTAGGAACGATGGGTAGTCATCATAGCCATAATTTGTTTCTACACTATATTCCATGAGGATTAAGTTTTCTTCCACCTGTATGTTGGTTGGTTGAGTTAGCTTGAAAGCTGTATGAGTTGGAATCTTCGCCATAGTGAAGAAAGATGCCCAGATGGGTGGAGCTAGCCTTGGACTATCAGCCCAATAAGATGGGTTGCTCCATATTCTCGTACCGAAATCTATCGGATACGTTAATACGACTAATATTGATAAGATTATTAAAATTGCCAAGAAAATTATTCCAATTCTCGTAGACCAGCTCTCCCAAGCTTTCTTAACCAACTCTCTTACGAAGCTCATTAATACCTCACCCTTGGGTCTAAAGCAAGATACATTATTTCGAGAATTATCCTAGCTGAGATGTAGATTAGAGTATAGATGTATGTTAGAGCAATAAGCAGGTTCTCTTCAAGAGTCATTATTGCTTGATAGTAGAGGCTACCCATACCATACCATCCGAAGATTGTTTCAGTAATTATTGCTCCACCTAGAGAGCCTGATAAACCAAGTACTATGTTAGTTACTATTGGAGGCGCAGCAACCCTTAGGATATACCTTCTCCTAACAATATCTTCAGGTAGTCCTTTAGCTCTAGCAGCATTTACATAATCTTCCTGAGCTATATTGAGTACGATCATTCTTGCTGAGTAGATCCATCCGCCTATCTGAACTATAACTAGGGTTGTGAAGGGTAGAATTGAATGCCAGATTAAGTCGAGTATCCTGGAGAATGTGTCCGACGGAGGAGGTATACTATACATTCCACTAACCGGGAAAATCTTTAGGTAGAATCCAAAGAGGATTATTAAGATTATCCCAATCCACCATGAAGGTAGAGTATAAGATATTATGGATAAGTAAGATGTTAACCTATCTAGAAGTGTTCCAGGTCTTGAAGCAATCTTCACACCCATCGAGATACCAGCTATTGCTGAGAATATTAACGGTATAGTAACTAGTAGTATTGTGTTGGGTATCCTTTCTAAGATTATCTCAGAAACTTCTTGACTGCCTGTAAAGCTCTTGATAACTCTAGTCCTACCCAAGTCGAAGGTAGCAATACGGATTATCATCTGAAACATTCTATAGAACCATGGCTTATCCAATCCATAACTAGAGTATATCTCCTCCTTTCGTAATTCTATAGCAGCTTCTAGAGCTGAGGGGTCATGTATCTGAGTAGCTAGAGACTTCTTTACTTCCTGTAACGTCTGCTCAGCCATTGAAACCAGTATCCTATCAGAGATACCTGTTAAACCAAGAGTTAAAGCCATCAATAATAAGATTGCAGGCGCTACAAGTAGCAGTGACAACGACCGGTAAAATAATGGTTTAATCATCTTTGACCGTTCTGGTCTAGTGTTAACTTTCATCCCTTCCCTCCTCCTGTCGTGGGAGGGCTTTCGGGGTGAACGGCTGAAGCCCCCACATTCATCTTGTACCTCTTGAGCAGGTTCTTCACAGCTATTATGTCCCTATCCTCTTCCAACTCACATCTAGAACACTTCAATCGCCTATACCCATTCGGGCTTAGCTTTCCCCCACATATTGGGCATAGGCTTGAAGTCCCCCTAGCATCAACATAGACAACGTTCAATCCAGCGAGCTTCGCCTTGTATTCCATTATTTCTTGGAGCTTCCTGAAGCTCCACCTGTTCAGCCTACCGTTTATAGCTTTTGAATGTCTAATTCTCTTCCTCATGTTCGCAAGTTCTTCTAGTACAATGGTTGAGGCTTTAAACTTCTTCGTTTCATCGATTATCTTATTAGCGAGCTTGTGGTAGATGTCTTCAACCCTTCTACGCTCTCTACCTCTATACTTCGCCAGCAGAGGCTTCTCGTTCAGTCTAGGCTTAGACTGTAGTCTTCTACGCTTGAGGAAGTAGGCTGTCCTTATGACTCTTTCCACGGTCTCAATATTTCTAACACGCTCCATAGAGCCGAAGGCGACGTTGTTCTCGTTTATATCCACGGCGACCGCCCTCCCATTTGGCTCCACAAGCTCAACGGTCTTAGAAAATACAATCTTCAGGTAGAATCCATCTTCACTCTTTACGAGCCAAGCTTGGCCGACCCTCATCTCTTTGAACTTCTCGTGATAAGTCCCGTGGAGTAACTTTAGCTTAACCCTACCGTTCTCAACAGCTATCGAGGCTTCCCAGCCTTCTAGGTCGAGGCTGAATAAGTGATCATCCAGCATTATAACTTGCTTCTTAAAGAATGGCTTCTCTGCTTTTGCTAAGCCTCTCTTCCTAAGCTTTCTGAAGCTCTTGTAGATTGAGCAAGCCATCTGACAAGCAGTGTATATGTAGTGTGATGGAAGGCTTGGATACCTCGCTCTCAACTCATGATACTTTTCCGCTTTAAGCCTCTTGAAGCTCGTAACCCCCTTTGCCCAAGCACAGTCAAGCAGCCGACCTAAGACTTCTCTATACGTCGAGAAAAGGCTCTCTGGAATCGATCCATCCAGCTTAAAGCTTGCCGTGAGCTTAACAGTCTCTAATAGCACTCTCAACAGCCTCCACGACTTTTACTTTTTTATGGCTTCTCGCCCTAAAGATCTTTGTAACCTCGCCAGCCGTGTAAAGCTTTTCAAACATCTAGGTTATCTAAGTAATCCAAGTCTATAAAATTTACGCTAGACTGAATCTGTTGCTGAGCCCCCTACTCATCTGCCGTTTTAAGCTCATATGGCTCTTTTATAGGTATGAGTGCTTCCAAGTCTTCTGCAAGCCTCTTGGAGATGATACTTCTGCTTGCACTAGTGTCCACGAGAGCATTGAGCTCAATGGATTTATCTCCATAGCTTAGCGTAACTGTAGCGGTAGCTTGTTCAGACTTCAAGACCCCTTCAACTCTATCTCGTTGCAGGCTGGTATTTGGAGTTTATTCCCTATTCACTTTCTCAAAACTTTGTTTAGGGGATGTGTTTATGTGACTGTTTTGTAGTATGGTGGATAAGTCTACCGGCTCTTCCTTCGGTGTTGCTAGACTACGCTCCTTCTATAGGAAGAAGGTAAGATGAAGACGGCAAGCCTAGAAGGCTTGAAGGAGAGCTGCTTAAATCATGCTGTGAGTTATCAGGGCTACTGAAGCGTCCCCTCCAATTTTTTGCTTAGCTTTTGGGTTAAGCTTTACTACTTAGGTTATCAAGAAAAGAATATATATTTGTTACATCAATAAATCATTAAATGAAGATTCCATCCTACATATTGTATCTCCTCATCTTGGTTGTAGCTGTTGGGTTCTTCCTCTCAGGATACTATCTGAGTCAGTATCAGCTTGGGAGTCAATTATCGATTAATATGGCTGAGCTGGAAGAAGCGAGGAGTAGGAATCTTGGGTTAACTTCTAGGGTTAGGGTATTAGAAGATAGGGTTCTACAACTTGAATCTGAGAAGATTAGTCTAGCTGTAGAAGCTGAGAAACTTAACCAGGAGTTATCTAAGCTTATTGAAGAGCTTGAAGATAAAAGTAAAGAGATTGCGGGGATGAATTCTTCATGCACTGGATGCTACAGAGAATTATCTGAGATTAAGAATAACTTGAAGAAACTCACTCTTGCGATTGATAAATTAAGGCAAGATAGAGAATTATTAGTAATCTTAAAGAGTGAGCCACCACCGAATAGAACAGAGGCTAAGATCTACTGGAATGATACTAGAGCAGGTTTATACAGGATAAACCCTAACCTAATCCCCACAGTAGATACCATAATCTATTATCTAGATTACTATTTTGACTGGGTTGAATCTTTCCCTAGAGACGCCAGTCAAGAACGAGTCTGTAATTGGATATTTTCATATACTACAGAAGCTAGAGAATATGAATCTGCAATCTCAAAGCTTAGGGATGAGATATACCTAACAGTGTTGACGGATCTAGGGGAGGTATTGAGGATTATGGAGGAGATATCGACTCCTTGAAGAAGGTAGTACCACATTATACAAAATGTTGGGAGGATAACTTCTCCTGCTCCTTATCTAAGGTTTAGACTTATAAGAATAGGAAACTTTAGTAAAAGTTGACGGAATCCTCTCAATTTTTCAATAGAAGTATGAGGATACTAAGCAGGACAAGAATACAAGGGAAAGATGAAGTGAAAGATAATCGAAGTTGCGAGGTCAGATTTACTAAGTATGCCAGTGAAAAGTTTAAGGTTCTAAAGCATTATGACTTTGAAATAAGTGAAGAGGAAGTCGTCAAGACGATCCGAGGTCCTGAGCATGTAGACCACAATGGTACTCAATAATTTGCTATCAAAGCTATTGCAAAATAGCTTTAAGAGTCGTTTATGAGGAGAGGAAGGATTATCTACTAGTTATTACCTTCTATCCAGTGAGCGAAGACGCTATGGTGTATAAGATTAAGTATGATGAGGAAGCCGATGCTCTCATGATGATGATCACTGAATAAGGGGGGAGACTCTCCCATGCAGAGGAAGCAGGCGACTTAATAGTGTATTTCGATGAAGATAATAAACCACTTTTCATAGAAGTTCTAAGAGCAAGTAGAATAATCCCGCTAATGGTCCAGAGCCTAGCTAAGAAAGAAGTCTCAGTAACTTAACATCCACACCGTTTAGGATATGTATTCTTGTCTCCCCGGTTGCCGGATAGTTAAATTATATCACTTTAAACATACCGTTTATCTGGACACTGTCTCTTGCTTAAAGTGAAGATTTATTAAACCGTTATTAAATAATGTTGTGGCAGTTATGAAGATCAAGCCTTCTACAACATTTTTGGTAACCATCGTTATAGCTACATTATTTATTATTTCACCAGTATTCTTCATTCCCGCTGTTTCTGAGGTAGAGCCTGGAATTGGTTTCTCCACAGCTACTGAACTAAAATCAGGTTCATACAGCTTCCATATGGAGGGGAGTAGAAATCATTTCTTCAAAGTCTGGTTAAATGTAAATCAAATACTCCATATAATAGTGAGGGTTCCCGTAGATGCAGACTTTGATGTTTATCTTCTAAGTCCTGAAAGAGAAGTAGTTGAGAGAAGCACTTCGCCGAGAGGCTACCCTGAAAGGATCTCGTATCAAGCATCTTCTTCGGGATACTATTATATTGTGGTAGTTCCGTATTTGGCGTCTAAGGGAACGTATGGGATGCAGATAGCAATCTATAGTCCTCCTAGAGAGACAGTGACGACTACAGCTACCGAGACAATCCCAGTATACGTAACATTACATAAGCCTACCGTCGTGGTTACAACGATTACGAAGACAGTTTATGAAGTAGAAACAGTAAGAGAAGTTGAATATATAGAAAGATTTCCATGGATGTTCATGGGGCTAGTGATACTTGCTGCATCAATAATAGTAGGTACTGGATTGATAGCTCAAACAATTAGGGCAACTAAGTAGAATATTCATTAATACTCATTAAGGTATTATTGTTTCGGTTTCTTCTTCATAACTATTATACCAATTATGATGGCTACTGCAATTAATATTATTATGAATAACCACATGTTAGTCATCCATTCTATTTCTCTCGCTATAGTTGTTTCAGGCTTTATTGTTTCTTCAGTAGTAAATGTTTCTGTTACTTTCTCAACCTTCTCAATCAAGTTGACTTCAATAGTTCTCTCAGATACTAGAGATGTATAATCACTTGATGCAATAATGTAGATCTGGTATGTCCCCTCTTTTAACTTTGCTGAAACCTCTAATGGTATCTTAATAGTTGTTTTCCCCTCCTGGACTTTCACTACATCAGTATAGAGTAGGTCTTGCGTATGTGGGTCTACGATTAATTTCTTGATATATGATTCTGGAACCCCTCTAACTTCTATCTCGAATTTGATTTCTTCATTCTTCGGTATCTGAATGAAAGTTGGAGCGTAGAGGTCGATCTTCTTCGGGATACCTACGTAAAAGTCCCTTGGGGTGAATGGGTAAGATTTATCCCTGAAAGCTTTTAGTTCCGCATATTGTTCTGTTACAGTACCTATCGCATCTAAATAGTAAGCACCATTACTTATCACTAAGTGTCCATGGTTCTTATACCATCTAATTACAGCTTCATATCTCTTTAAAACGTCCTCAGCATCTTCATAGCTCCTCCCGAAGAGATTGAAGACTTCAATAGGGTATTGATTTCTATCTCTTAGTTTCTCGAAGATGCTGATGAGCTTCCTACATTGCTTAGGTTCGATAAGGTCTAGCCAATCTACTTGTAGTCTAGCTGCTGCTGTATCCGTGTATGCAGATATACCCTCCTCGAATACCATAATATCCATTCCATAGAGTAGCTCCCACGGCATAACTACACCCCAAGGCTCAGCATATTCAGCTATGTATTCTTTGATGGGATGCCAGTAATCAACATACACTTCAATTGATGTTTGGTTGATTATCCTAAACCCTTTGAATGTTTCTAGTATTGGTTTCCGAGTTGCCGAGAGAGATACTTCAATAGTAGACTTTTTCTCATTGTAGACTATGTCAAAAGATTGATATAACGAGTATAAGAAGTCGGCTAAGCTAATCTCTACTCCATGATGCCACTTAGAATTAATGTATTTTGCATAATTGAAGATTACTCTGCTTCTAGCTTTAGTACCTGCCTGAACTTTTATCCAGTTACTGCTCCCAGAATCCCAGATGAACGCATCACCTGGAACATCTATCTTACTTTGCGGGCTAGATTCTACGACTTGATAACTCGCTCTAAACTGTTCAGGTAGACCTGTATATGGGTCTCTAACGAGTGGTGGGTCGTGTAATTGCTTCCAGATATCTACACTGTATATATCTGTAAATCCTCCTATTGGATTCCATGCAGAACCCATGTATGGTCTAACCCATAAATGTCCAACTATTAACTCATTCTTATCAGTGTATGTTGACCTCAAAGTCCAAAGAGACCTTAACCCAGATACTATGTCTACTGATACACCTTTTAAACCCATCTTCGAAGCATATGGACTATTCACTACAACAACCCATATTCTTACAGCTTCTTCTAAGCAAAGCCTAGTTAGCTCTGTGTATAGTTTGTTTCTTTCATCCAGGTTTTGGTATTCGCCTTTAAATAGCTTCTTGCCTAGCTCGTCTATCAAGTCATTCTTATACTGCCAGAATCCGTATTCTAGCCAGCCAGGCATGTATCCAAGCCATGGAGCACACATCTGGTTTATAGTAGCGTAATCATATCTTTCAGCTGCCCCCCTACCCCACCCCTCAGTGTATAGGTGCCATTCAAAAGCTTTGGGATCCGTTCTATAGACGAGTGAGATTGCTTGAGCAAAATCCATATAGCTTCTCTTGATAGTGAACCCCATCTTCTCAAGTTCTTCTGAAAGCATATTGCCTATCTCTCTTCTTTCATCTTCTACTCTTATTATGAATCTCAGCTCAACAGGTTTTCCATTGTAAACCCATTTACCATTAACTAGCTTTGCACCAGTCTTCTCTAATGCTTTACGAATAATCGTCCTCCCATAGTCTGGGTCGTAGGAAAACTGGTATCTTCTAACTAGCTCTGAAATAACAATGTAGTCATAGTCTAATGGACTAACATGAGAGTACATCGGACTAGCAAAACCACCATAAATTGATCTTGCAATATAGTTTCTATCTACAAGGTAGTTTACAGCGAATCTGACTTCCGGTATAGAGAATGGGTTTAATCCTCCCTCAGGTGCAGGGGCTGGATTAAGTAGTATAGAAATTGTTGTTGAAGGAGCTTGGTAAATCCATACAGTCTCACTTCTCATGTATTGTTCAGCTGTAGATATCTTCAAACTATAGAGATAGAGGTCTATATCTCCCTTCTCAATAAGTTTTGGCGCAAGATCCTGATCAACTTTTCTAAAGATTACCCTATCTACCGCTGGACCAGGATTACTATGGGGGGGAGTGTATCCTTCTGCAAGTAGGGGTGAACTCATACTTGTAATCAGGATTAATGTCAGGCAGGCTATGAGTAGAAACTTCCTATTCATTCTTTCTTAGCCCTCCGATACCTCCAAACCAATATTAAAACTACTATACATAATATGGCCAGAAGCGTTAGTAGAAGATATGATACATTCTTCATGTATGAAGATTCAGATTCAAGCTTCTCTATCTTATCTTCAAGTATTCTTAGTGATTTAAGAACTTCTTCATAGCTTTTATCTGCAGGGCTTGAAATATTTCCAGGAGTTGTTTTTCCAATTATCTTATCAAATTCCTTTTTCATCAAGTCTATGCTCTTCTCTAGGGTATCTATTCCTAACTCACAGTAGAAGTATGTTTCAGCTCTATTTCCAGATGCATCGATTACTTCTATCTTGTAGGGGCCTTCCCCCAAGATCGGCATAAAGATCTTTGATTGGAATCTTCCATCTCTATCGGATCTTATAGCTGACAGGTAGGCATCTCCAACTCTTATGTATACTTCTCCATTTGGTATGAAGTTCTCACCCATTATTGTTATCTCCTGACCTGCATGACCGCTTGGCGGGGATACCAGTATTGAAGGTAGTGGGATATGCCTAGTTCTCGCAAACCCTATCTTCATGTTTGGAGAGTAGGGTCTTCCAAGCCTTGTATCTGTCCAAGAAACATATACTTCTTCATCTGTTGCAGCAATACTAAAGTAGTCGCCGATGTAGAGGTATAGCCCATAGTTCGGGTTTGAAGGATAATCTGTAACTCTTGTATTCTCCATCCACTTCTCCCCCCTATCCGAGGATTTTGTATAGTATATGTGATACTCTATATCTTTCGGGTCATCCCTTCTATCAGCCCATGAAACATGGATTGTTCCATTGGGGCTGACGGCTATAGCTGGAATGAACTGGTCTCGATTAGTCTTATCATCATTAAGCCTCTTCCCCGTGCTCCATGATTCTCCACCATTAAGAGATCTGTAGAAGAATATGTCTGAATCGTCTGGTTTCGCAGCTACAACTAAGTATACTTCTCTATTTGGTCCGATGTCTATCTGAGGCATCATTGAAACCCATGCTCTGAAAAGTGTTGGGGGCAGCTCATAATCCATTTCTGGAAGATAATCAATATAGATGGGTTTTGTAAACGATCTACCTCCATCCATGCTTTTAACAATTGTTGGAGCGAAGAGTCCATCCCATGGTCCATCATCTAATGAATCGTAGTAAGCTACATATAATGTACCATCTCTACCGACTTTAGGATTAGAACCCTGAACAATCCTTCTCTTTTCCTCTCCTAGAATGTGCGAGTAAGTTGGACTAACAGGCCTAGGTAAACTCCAAGTCTCTCCCCCATCTGTTGAATATACAAGCTTAATCGTTACACTAATCGTTGGAGCGAGGACATATGGATACTGGGGGATTAGAGGATATCTAAGAACAAACTCTGTATATGTTACGTAAATTCTATCTCTATTCAAGTCTAATGGGTCGGGACCTATAGCTATCCTAGGTCTATCGAGAAATACTATAACTACTTCATTCTCATGAGCATAGATATCTCCGACTGCAGCTATCGTCGGTGGACTCCATCTAAACCCACCATCATCAGACCTTGAGACAACTATACTCGCTTTCTCATCCCCGAAGACTATCCTATTTACAGTAACATACTTGAAGCCGATGGACATATATGCGAAGTATACTCTTCCTTCTCTATCAAATGCGAGAGATACGTCTGAACCGTAATCATCTTTTAGTAGAGGAGTCATAGCGAACGGTCCATCCCACCTCTCACCACCATCTAAGCTAGCGTATGCTGAGGGGCCGTAAACACCATAATCATTCATACCGATTACAATATTGTCTGGATTTAGAGGGTTAACAGCTATACTCGTCTCTGCTTGATAAGGTATCCTACTAACATCTATCGATATTAAGAGATTTCTACTAAACTTTGGAGACGGGACTCTATATGGAAGCTGGATAGGTAAACTACCTGCCTGAGATGGAGATGCGGAAAGACTTGGAGTAGACCCGTATATATCGATACCCTTCAGTCTAAGCCACACAGGTCCAGATAGCAGATCTGCAATAGGAGTCAGCAATCTAAAACCTATATCTCCACCATATCCTTGAATGGAAGATTCATCCATCCCCAAACTTATACTTTGAGTACTCGCCATACAGAAAGATACGATAAACAACACCGATAAGATAAGTACTGGAGCCCTTATCATACTATCTCAACAATCAATTTTGAAAACGACAGTTATAAGATTTTCAACCATTTTAACCCAGGCAACTTGAAAAATAAGTAAACTGACCAGCCAATGTTTTAGGGGAGGTGGGGCCGCTGGGACTTGAACCCAGGACCTCCGGCGGACTGTCTCAAACCAAAATATTCTGATTTGAGACCCCAGGCCGGTATCCTACCATGCTGGACGACGGCCCCTAATTTATGCCCTCTTTAAAGATTTCAAACCCAAATTTATCTGTTTTCCACTATTGATTTTTATCTAAGACAATGTATGTGCTTTCTCCATTATCTTCCTTCTTTACGAGTATGTTTAAGGTTTTGGTAGAGTATTCGAAGACTGAATACTAATTGTATAGCGGTAAAAGTGGTAACGGTATACTATGCTCATCCGAGATTCCTGTATGGAACTATAGATGAGAAGAGGGACTTAGAAGCTATAATGAAGTATTTTCCCGATGCAAAGGTAATGAAGCCAGCAAAGATAAGATTATATCATAAGAATTCTATGTCAATTTACGCGTACTATGCGTCACTTCATTCTGAAGTATCTACTATAATTTAGTGTTGTCTGATTTTAGAGTTTCAACGCATTCTCTCAGCTTGCTCATAACGTACTTTATCTTCTTCTTGTTTATGTTACCCATGCATGCGATTCTTATTATCTTATCTTTTAGTTTATCCATTCCTTCCGCTATTGTTACTCCTCGTTGCTCCATTTCTTCAACTAGCGTCTTAGGGTTTATGCCTTGGGGTGGATAGGCGGCTGCAACCGTTATAGACCTGTATTCTTTGAGAGAGTGTATTGTTAACCCTGAAGATTCTAGTTGATTGTAGAGGAGTTGAGAGCATTCATAGTGGTTTCTCCACCAGTTTTCTACTCCTTTCTCAATTATTATCTTTAATGCTTCATCTAGACCGTACATTAGATTTACAGCTGGTGTGAAGGGGGTTTCAAGCTTCTCCATGAATTGACGGTACTTCTTTAAATCTATGTAGGAGGGGGTTCTGGAAGACTTAGATAGAATTTTTTTCCATGCTTCATCACTCACGGATATTAATGATATTCCAGGTGGTCCAGCTAGACATTTCTGAGCACCTGTTACGCATACATCTATTCCCAGCTTCTCTACTGGGATAGGTACTCCGCCAAGTGAGGATACAGCGTCAACTACTAGAAGCTTCCCATATTTCTTCACTATCTCTGATATTCTTGATAATTCTTTAACCATTGTTCCAGTAGAAGTCTCATTATGTACAAACGATACTATCTCTACATCATTGTTATGGGTGAGAGTATCTTCAAGCTCATCTATGCTTAAAGCTTTATTCCAATCTAAGCTAATATTTACGACTCTTCCTCCATATTGCTCAGCTGCCTCAGACATCCTCTTTCCAAATACTCCATAGACTGGTATGAATACTGTATCTCCAAGCTCTAGTAAGTTTGCTAGAGCACATTCTACTGCAAGTGTTCCTGATGAAGTTAGGATGAATATGTCTCCACTTGTCTTAAAGATTTTTCTAGCATTCTCAGTTATCGATTCTATTAGTTGATGAAACTCAGTAGACCTATGGCTGACAACTTGCCTCGACATGGCTTTCCTAACTCTAGGATGTAATTCTACGGGGCCGGGAGTCATCAATATCTTCTTCATCTATCATCACTATTTTTCTGAATACAGTTTTCGGAGATATTCTACTGCTAACTGTATAGCTTTAGTCGAAGCTCTCCTCCTAGCTTCTATTGTTTGAGCACCTATGTGAGGTGTACAGATAACATTCTCTAATCTTAGTAGTCTTAAGTCTATGGGAGGTTCAACTTCATAGACATCCAAAGCAGCTCCTGCAATCCAGCCTTCAATTAGAGCTCTGTAAAGTGCATTATGATCTATTACCTTTCCACGGGCAGTATTTATCAAGAATGCTGTCTTCTTCATGAGCTTCAATTCTCTTTCACCAATCATTCTCTCAGTACTCTTGGTCAAGGGAACATGTAAAGTAACATAATCTGATTCTCTTAATAGTTCATCAACTGTAACTACTTCTCCATTAATTCTTCTTACAAAGTCTTCATCAAGCTTAATGATATCATTTAGCAAAGGCTTCATTCCAAAACAATATGCGAGTCTAGCGACTCTTGACCCTATGTTTCCTACACCTATTATCCCGACTTTCTTGCCTCTCAGCTCCCAGCCCATTAATTGATTCTTGATCCACTCGCCTTTCTTTAAAGATTCAATTGCTTTGTAGAGTTTTCTTGAGAGCATAATCATTAAACCTATTGTTAGTTCTGCTACAGAATCTGCAACTTCAGATGGGATATTCAGTACCTCAATACCTAGTGAAGATGCTTTCTCTAGGTCAATGTTATCAAGGCCGCTTCCAGCTCTAATGATGACTTTAAGTTTTCTTGCTCTCTCTAGAACTTCTCCAGTAACTTTAGTTCTATCTCTAACAATTAATCCATCATAATTTTCTATTATGTTTAGAAGATGCTCTTTTGAGATTTCAGGTATGTAATCGAAAGCAATATCTCTATAGCTGGATAGAGAGTTTATGGCATCTTCGTGTAGCTGGTCTGTTATAAGAATCCTTACCTGAAATACTAAGCACCTCCTACTTCTTCCTTATCTCATGCAATAGCCTATACTTAACTTTTAACATAGGGTATCTCCTGTATCCATGGGTATTCTTTTATTAGCTTCTGTATAGATTCTTTTATCTTGTCTTCTGGGTAGTCAAATGGTTTGAGGTTTCCTTCAAAGAATTCTTGGTAAGCTTTAAGGTCAAAGTATCCATGACCGCATAAGTTGAATAAGATAACTTTTTCTTCACCTGTCTCTTTTGCTTTTAATGCTTCATCAATAACATACTTAATTGTATGTGAAGGTTCAGGAGCTGGTATGATACCCTCAGTCTTAGCGAATAGCGTTGCAGCCTCGAATACTGATACTTGATTGTATGCTTTAGGTTCTATAATGCCTTCTCTTAAGAGTAGGCATAGTGTTGGAGCATCACCATGGTATCTCAAGCCTCCCGCATGGATCGGTGGAGGTATGAAGTCTGAGCCTAAGGTATACATTGGTAGTAATGGTGTTAGTTTAGCTGTATCTCCGAAATCGTAAGTATAAATTCCCTTAGTCATAGTTGGGCATGCTGTAGGTTCAGTTGCCACAAACCTTATCTTCTTCGAAGCTTTCCCAGAGACTACATCATAGTAGAATGGCCAGAATAATCCTGAGAAGCTACTTCCCCCTCCAACGCATCCAGCTACTATATCTGGATATTCATCTATTATTTCTAGTTGCTTCTTTGCTTCTAAACCTTGAACTGTTTGATGTAGGAGTACATGGTTTAATACGCTCCCTAGAGAGTATTTGACACCATCATGTGTTATTGCATCTTCAATTGCTTCACTTATCGCTATCCCTAGGCTTCCTGGATTATTTGGATCTCTTTCAAGTATTGATAAACCAGTTCTCGTTCTATTACTTGGACTTGCTATAACCTCTGCGCCCCAAGCCTGCATCATTATCTTCCTATATGGTTTCTGCTCATAACTTACCCTTACCATGTATATCCTAGCTTTCATTCCGAAGAGGTTGGTAGCAAATGCTAATGCTGAACCCCATTGCCCAGCTCCAGTCTCTGTTGTCAATACTTGTACTCCCTCCTTCATGTTGTAGTATGCTTGAGCTACAGCCGTATTTGGTTTATGCGAGCCTGGAGGGCTAACACCCTCATACTTATAATATATTCTCGCAGGCGTCTTAAGCGCATTCTCTAATCTTACAGCTCTATACAGAGGAGTTGGTCTCCAGATGGTATATGCTTCTCTTACTTCTCCAGGTATAGGTATCCACCTCTCCTGAGATAGCTCCTGCTGTATTAGTGACTTGGGGAAGATTGCTTCCAGCTTTCTTGGGTCGACCGGTTCTCTAGTTGAGGGGTCTATTGGAGGAGGTAGAGGTTTTGGAAGGTCTGGTAATATATTGTACCAGTACTTTGGGATTTCATCCTCTGTTAAGACTATCTTTCTACTCATGCTCATCACTGTACCAATAATAGCATAAATGCTCATATTTATACCTTAGTTCACATGATAATACATCATCCCCTTAAAGCATAATGCATAAATCCATACAATAGTGATGTATATTTGGGCATGTGGAAGAAGATATCTGAGAAACTCAAAAACTATCCTGCTAGGTTAAACGTTATAAGAATAATGATAGAATACGGAATAGGCGTTAGAGAAGACGGTAAGATCGTTATCGGTCCAGTAGAGATACCTGAGGTATCTATTGCTAGAGCAGCAGGAGTAGATAGAAGAATAGTTAAGAAAACAGTAGAATACATTCTCCAAGATAAAGAGCTTAGAAGAATCTTCACTGGTCTTAAACCTGCTGGTGCTCTACTTGCACCTATAGCTAAAGAACTTGGATATTTCGTTGTAGAGATTAGAGCTGACCCTACTGCACCTGGAATACTTGCTGGAGCGGCCAAGATAGCTGCTGAAGAGAATATCTCTATCAGGCAGGCTGTCGCAGAAGACCCTGAACTCTTTCCAGAGCCTAAGCTAACACTTGTATTAGATAAACCACTATCTGGAGAGGGCGTAAACAAGATGCTGAAGATACCCTACGTTAAGAGTGTTACAGCTTATTAACTTATTAAGAAGATTTAAACTATACTTTTCTCCTCTCCTTTAATGTTTTAAGGAGTGGTATCTGTTCTAGCTTCTCGCTGTCCAATAATTCCCAGATTATACCTTTAGGTTTAGGTTTATTGAAGGGGATGCGTATTAGTTTAGTCGGTGTAGCAATCACGTCCACAGGTACATCATAGGGATCTTGTGGAACAGAATCAAATAATTGAAGATCGTGGATATTAGTTGCAACCATTACATCCTCTCCCACGCGATTGTATTCTCTTAGTATTGCATATTCTATCTCTCCATACCCTTCACCTTTCCCAATTCTAGAGCCATCTCTACCTACTGCAACCGAACCTACAACAATGAAGTCAATTCCAGGTAGATCTTCAGGGTTAACTTTTTCACCGAAAGTGAATGCTCCTCTTATCGTTGCAGCTTTCTCGTAGAATCTCTTCGGAATCTTCAATGGGTCTAGAAGTAGAAATCCTTCTCTAAGCCTAGGTGTAGGCATTACAAGCTTTTTTCTATCAATAAGGCATCTTAGCCTAATTGAATATTGAGGTGAGTCAGGGCTAACCTTCACAACTCTAGCTCTCTTATATTCTTCAAGATTTACTATCTTCTCGCAAGCCTTCTCTGCACCTTCAAAATTCGGTATTCTTCCATAGACAGGTTTAGGGAATCTTGCTACACCTTTCTCTTCTAAGATACTCCAAACCATTTCCCTAATCTTTCTCTTTTCTAAATTCATAGAAGCACCACATCAATCACTTAAGGAGGCATTTTTACATGTTAGATTTAGCTCTCTGAGAATCTTCTTAAAGTTTTCTTCACATGGATTTTCTTTGTAGTTCTTCAAAACTAGGATTGGGAAATCCTTCACTTCAAGCATACTCAGAATCTTGTTATGATGGGGTCCATGTATTAGGTAGCTTACTATTGATGTAACATTCTTGGGTTTACGGCTTATCCTTGCTTTACCGAAGTCAAGTATTATTGGGTGTAAGTCCTCTCTAACGATTACGTGTCTTCTCGCATTACTTAGTTCTCCATGGTCAAGGCTAATGCAATCTAGTCTCCTAGTCTGTACAAGAACCGACTCTAAAACCACCTTCAATAGGTATACGTCATTATGGGAAATATTATTCAACCATCTATCTAGGTCGACCCCTTGGATGTACTCCATCAAGATTACATGTTCTGAGTAATCAAACAATAGTGGTCCAACAAATGTAGAGTTTGCCATCTTCATCATCTCAGCTTCTCTAACTAGTGTAGATATCCCAGAGTCAATTCTAAGTATCTTTCCAGCTACAATCTTGTTCCTCCAACGGGCTTTTAGTATAACTCCTCTGTAACCCTTCCCAATAAATTTTAGAGAAGGTTTAGGCTCATGAACTACATAGACTGAGTCAACGTTCATCTCTCTTAGCTCTCTCAGTATCTTCATAGCATAATCGATTGCTCCAGATGGGTAAGCAAGCTGAATTAAAAGCTCTCGGTTAAATGATAATTCTTCGAGACTGATCTCTGAATCTTCTTGAGAAGTCATTTCTAAGTAGTGTCTTCCGGTTGCTTGATTGTTAAATGAATGGTAGGCTAGCTTCAACAAATTCATAAATAAATGATCTCAATTTTCTATTTCTCATCAAGTTCTCTATTGATGTTGTTATTTTCCCCTTCTTTATATCTTCAATCAATCCTTTAGCTAAGGCGACTCTTCCCTCCTCAATCTCTTTCTTCAATAGCTTCTTAACATCAACTACAGATTCAACTCTTAATACATACAATCTAGAGTCTTCTATCCATGGTCCAGCTTCTCTCTCAGGGTTATCCTTCCATTTCTTTATGAATTCTAGAGAGTTTGGATGGTACACAGGTGGACCCTGATGGAGCCGAGTATATGGAAGCTTGTCGTTATTTATTTCACATAGTATTATACACGTTTTTTCCTCATCAGTCCATGAATCGGACCTGTATACTCTGAAACCTAATCTTTCAAGTGTTCTCTTTACTGCTTCTTCACTCTTCCTCAGTTCACCCCATAGAACGTCTGGCGGCTTCCACCTAGATAGCTTAAATACTACCCCAATGAGCTTCCTCTTCCCTACCTTCCTCCTTATACTAGAGAGTCTGATGATTGGAGGTTTAGGTTTGAAGAATTTTATGCTTGGAGATTCTAGGAAGAGTCTTGAAGCAAGGATAAGCTCAGATAATTTCTGTTCCGAGACTGCAGAGGCCACATTTCTATGCTTATCAACTGGGTCTATTACGATTAGGGGCTGATTAAGGAAAAGCTTTAACACTTCATCAATGGAATCATAGTACTTCTCTATATCTATGATGATGGGGGGTTTCCACTTAGAGATAGCCTCTATAGTCTTAATGAAGTCTCCATAATTTAACATTAATAGTTCTGTAAGATAGCCGCTGAATCCTCTAACTTTTATCTCTGCACCGTATACTCCACATCCAACCATGAATGCTTTCATTAATCTGATATGGTCTCCAATTTCTGGCTTCATTTTCTCGATAATGTATCTTGTATGATATGGTGTTCTATCCGTAGCGCTAAGCCAGTTAGGTGGTGTAACATAATAGCATGCAACAATATTTACTACTACATTGTTTATCCTACCCTCTACATAAGGATGGTCAGCATACATTAGTCTAGGTTTACCATCTAGGTCTTTTAGGATCTTGAATCCTAACTCTACTATCTGCTCCTCCATTTCTTCACGGGGAATCATAGAATCGAAGTGTACGAAAATGTCTACTTCTTCTCTACCTCTTATCCACGTCTTCTTTGCTAGGGATCCTTCAAGGGTTATCTTAAGAATGCTCTTGTAATTTGGAGAATATTTCTCAGCTCGATGAATTATTTTGTTAGCTAAGTCCATCAAATGTTTTTCTTCTTCTTGACTGGGCTTATAGAGTTGAAGAGCTTCATTTAGTACATCGTTTATTATCATGGGTTCATCCCAGCTTTCACAACTAGCAGATCACTGTATATTGGTCCCTTAGCTGTCAATACGCTCTTTTTTACTTTAAGAGTATCTATTGTCTGTTGACCTAATTGGATATCTTTTAACTCTTGTAGTTTCTTTAAAGCTTTCTCCTTATCTTTGATATATTTAACTCTAGCAATAGTTAAGTGGGGAGTAAATCCTCTCTCATCATATTTGAACCCCTTTTTTCCAAGACTATCTAGTAGCTGGTCCAGTATACTGTTGAGAGTATTGGTTGGATCTTCTACCTTTAGCCAGATTACGTTTATTCTACTTCCTCCTGGAAAATACCCGACTCCTCCAATTCTTACTTCGAACTTGTTAAAGCTAACTCTACTTACTTCACTTAGAACTATCTTTAACTTATTCTCAGGGAGTTCTCCTAGAAACCAGAGGGTTAAATGGAGATTCTGAGGCTCAACATCCTTAGCAACGATACCTGAATTCTTTAAATCTTTCTGGATATCTTGGATTTTCCCAACTATTTCAGGGTTATCAAAGTCTACTGCGATAAAAGTTCTAGTAAGCTCATTCATCACTTTCTATCCTAGAAAACTACCTTAAATTTATTCCCTAAGCTTCTTGAATTCTAGCAGTTTCTCGATTATCATCTTTGTATTCTTTTCCAATTCTCCTTCAGCATTCTCAACCCAGATTGTTTGGTGGGGTCTAAGGAGATAGAAGTATTTATAGAATCTCCTTACTTGGTCTTGAATCTCTGTACTTTTCTCTATTTCTTCCTCGATGCCACCCTGGCCCTCTTTCACCTCTAATCTACGTCTCCTATCTTCTTCTCCTACATTAACGATTACATATAAGTCAGGTTCAATGAAAACTTTAAGCCCAACCTTCTCTATGAATTCGATAAACTGTTTAAGTTCTTCTTCTCCAACATCTTCTCCTCTTGCTTTTGAGAGAGCTAGCCCGTAAACTATTGAGCAGACGTAGTATCTATCAATGAAGTAATAATCAGGTTTCTCTTTTTCAATTTCCTTCTTCATTAATGCTGAGTCATCTGAAGTATTAGCTAGGAATAGGAGCATCCGTGTTAAATGGTCGACTTCAGACCTATTTCCATACTTTTTCGCGAATATACCTGAAGGTGTATTGCTTGGAGTCTTATACTTTAGTACTTTGAAGTTCATTGAGTTTAATATATTTGAAGTTTCATTTAAGAGGGTAGTCTTTCCAGCTCCATCTACTCCTTCCCAGACAACTATGATCGTCTTATTATGCATTTTATTCAAGAAGAATATATGATTTGATGTTTTTATGGTTTACTTCTTGATGTATGGACGTATAATGTTGAGTATTTGAGCCGCGATTTCATCTTCGGTTCCAGTTATCTTTTGTCTAGCTCTCTCACCTAGCCCCATCTCTCTGAGCTCTTCCACGATGCTTCTACTACCCTTTAATCCTACCTCTTCTTCATTTAATTCAAGATCTCTTATACTCCAAACCTTAAGCTTGAACTCTCTATCCACCCATCTCTTCCTCCTAAAGTCTGGAAATCTAGGTGTATTACAACCATATTCGATAGAAAGCAGAACTGGCGGAGTGCACTCCAAGACTTCATAAGCACCTTCCAATACTCTTCTAGCTCTGATTTTTCCATCTATTATTTCTATGTGGTTTACGAATGTTATCTGAGGTATGTTGAGAAATTCAGCGATACTTGGAGGTACATGACCCGTTCCAGCATCGCTTGACTCTTCTCCACACAATATTAAGTGGTATTCTCCAATCTTCTTTATAGCTGTAGCCAGTGTTCTGCTTGTGGCAAGGGTATCTGCACCTGCGAATGCTTTATCTGATACGAGAATAGCATCATCCGCTCCCATGGATACAGCAAGCTTCATGTAGGGCTCCCAGACTGGTGGCCCCATACCTAAGACTGTTACTTTACAGCCATGCTTATCTTTCAGTTGTAATGCTGCTTCCAAAGCATTCTTGTCAGCCGGGTTTATCTCATTTTCTACTCCTTCTCTAATTATAGTCTTAGTATTAGGGTCTAGTCTAACTTGCTCAGATTTTGGAGTTACCTTCATACACACAATTATGTGCATCATTTGGCCTCGGCCTCCAACTTCTCCAATAGTTTTGGAATAATCTTGTATGCATCCCCAACTATGGAGTAGTCAGAGTATGAATGGATAGGTGCTTCAGGGTCTATATTAATAGAGATTATCTTTTCAGCTCCTGCAACTCCAGAGATAAAGTGGGCTGCTCCACTTGCACCAACTATCAATGCTATTTTTGGTCTCACCGTTTTCCCAGTTGCTCCAACGAATATGTCTCTGGGGACTAGACCTTCATCTGAGAGAGGTCTGGTTGCTCCGAAGGCCCAATTCAATTTCTCTGCAAGCTTCTTAACTGCTTCGATATTTTCTCTTATGCCCATTCCAGCTATTACGATTGCTTCAGCTTTGCTAATATCTTCAACTGTATAGAATACTCTTTCAATAGTCTTAACTTGAGGTTCTGGAAGCTTACCGACATCTATCCTTTCTATCCTCCCTGTTCTTGTAGGGTTTGGCTGAGGCTTAGGAAATACACCAGGCCGTACAGTTGCCATTTGCGGCTTAGTTAAACACTTGGTTACAGCCATTATTCCTCCTCCGAATCCTGGTACGCCTGCAAGTAATACTCCATCTCCAACTATGTCTAGCCAGACAGTATTAGCTGATAATCCAAGGTTTAGTTTTGCAGATACCCTGCCTGCCAGGTCTCTACCATTCCTAGTAGCAGGATAAAGGATTATGTTGGGTTTATACCTTATGATCATCCTTGATAATGCTTCAGAATATGGTATCGTTGAATAGTCTTGAAGAACATCATCTTGAATAGTGTAAACTATGTCTGCTCCATAAGTTATAGCTGTTTCAGCAAGTTTATCTAGATTTCCAGCCCCCATTAATACTCCTGCTACTTTATCTCCGTATTTATCTGCTAGTTCACGGGCTTTCCCTAGAACTTCCAGTGAAGATTCGATTATTTCTTCTCTACGTCTCTCTAAGAATACCCAAACGTTCTTGTATTCTAGATTCATTTTATGCACTCCTGCTTAATGATTGATTAACCAATTCTATGACATCTTTA
Organism: Candidatus Geocrenenecus arthurdayi; assembly: GCA_023539395.1. GTDB lineage: Archaea > Thermoproteota > Nitrososphaeria_A > Caldarchaeales > Wolframiiraptoraceae > Geocrenenecus > Geocrenenecus arthurdayi. The sequence continues at coordinate 28,220 of JAKCEX010000003.1, forward strand.
ATGTTTAAGCTTAGTTTCTTTGTTTTTACACTATCTTCAAAGTTTTGGATACAGAATGGGCATGGAGCTACTAATGTTTTAGCTCCTGTCTCTGCTGCCTGCATAATCCTGTAATGTGATAGTCTATCACCATGAATATCTAGGAAGTGTCTCCCACCACCACTTCCACAGCATACTGCGTTCTCCTTAGCTTCATTCATCTCTACAATCTTTAATCCAGGTATGCTTGAGAGTATCTTCCTAGGTTCTTCGTATATCTTGAGATACCTTCCAAGGTAGCATGGGTCATGCACTGTTACTTCATCATCCACAGCTTTATCCATCTTAATTTTTTCTTTCTCTATCAGATCGTGGAGAAACTCTATATAGTGGAAGGCTGGTATCTTTAACCCATATCTAGGATATACTTTCTTAAACATATGCGCAGAATGGGGTGAGATCGTTATTATAGCTTCAGCTCCAGTCTTATTGAATCTCTCAATATTCTGGACTGCAAGCTCTTCTAGGAAAGCTTCTTCACCAATATTGTATACAACGTCTCCGCAGCATTTTTCTTCTTTACCGAGTATTCCAAAATCTACTCCTGCTGTTGAAAGTACGTTTGCTAGAGATCTAGCTATCTTATGCAATCTTTTATCAAATGAAACTGCGCATCCAATATACAGTAGTACTTCTACTTTCTGTTTTGAGGCATCCTTAATGCTTAAACCTTCAGTCCATGCTGCTCTCTCTATACTTGACCCTGGGAAAGCTGTTCCATCCTCATATATCATCCAGAGTATTTCTTCGAATTTCTGAGGTAGCTTCCTCTTCTCTGTAGCAAGTAGTCTATATCCTCTAACTACTTCGGTGATCTTTATGGACCACGGGCATTTAGCTTCACAGAGACCACATGTTGAGCAGTACCATAGATTTCCATCATCATATATTAGCCCAAGCTGAGCGCTTCTAACGATCTTTCTAGGATTAATGGTTTGAGGGTTTAGTAGATTGAATGGGCATGAACCAGTGCATGTTCCACATTGGTAGCAGTAGTCTGCGGCTCCAGAAGTTAATTGTGCTAGTTTCTCAATTAGTTCAGCATCTACTAGTTTAGCCTTTATCACTTTCTTCCACCTCCAAGTTTTTGGATAGATTCGATTATTTCTTCTCTTGGGATCTTCTTGATTAATTCGTCTATCTCCTTCATTTTAGCTGCCCATCTCTTGCTTTCTGCTGCGCTATTCCAGTGTAATATCAGTCTTTCAGGATTGATCCCTCTGGCTTCCAGTATCTTCTTTACTTGCTTAACTCTCCTCTCCGTGTTTAGGTTTGCATAGTTGTAGTGGCAGTCTTGTGGCCAGCAACCAGTAACTGCAACTACCGCTGCACCCTTTTCGAAGGCTCTTAATATGAGCTTCTGTGAGATCCTAGCTGAACACATCGTTCTTATCACTCTAGAGCTTGGTGGATACTGGAGCTTCTCTATACCTGCTTGGTCTGCACCTGCATATGAACACCAATTACATGTAAAGACTATTGCTTTCTCGTTTGGTCTATCTTCTAACGCTGCATCGATCTGTGCAATAATCTGCTCATCGGTAAACCCTGGAGCTTCAATAGCTCCAACCATACATTCAGCTGAACAGTTTCCACATCCCTGGCATAATGCACTGATCAATTCTAGACTCTTTCTAAGCTCCCCTCTAAGAGCTGAGAAAGTACATACCTGGGCGCATCTCTGACAGTATGTGCATTTATCATAGTTTATCCTAGGTACTAGTGGCTCCTTATCAATAGTGTCTTTTGCTAGTAGTGCTGCTGCTTTAGCTGCTGCAGCTAAGCCTTGTGAGATTGCTTCTCTAACATCTTTCGGGTTCTGGGATGTTCCTGCAAGGAATACTCCTCCAACCATTGATTCGACTGGTCCAAGCTTTGGATGGAGTTCTAGGAGGAAGCCTGCTTCATCTCTAGATAGCTTTAACTGCTCGACGATTGGATTTATCTCATCGTTTGGAACAAGACCTACATTTAATACTACTAGGTCTGCAGGTATACCGATTTCTTCTCCTAATAGTTCATCCTTCACGTAGACTAACCCATTCTCAATTTTTATAGCTTCTTCAGGTTTCTTCTCAGGGTCGTATTTTACGAATCTGACGCCTAGCGCTCTTGCTTTCTCGTATAGTTCTTCGGCTTTCCTACTGTAAGTCCTGATATCTTTGTAGAGTATGAATACATTCTTTCCCATCTCTCTAAGCCTGATTGCTTGCTTTATCATTACTTGGCAGCAGAACCTTGAGCAGCCTTTTGAATCGTATCTAGAACCTACACAGCTAATGAAGACTACATTCTCAGCATTGATGCTACCGTTATTCTTGAATACCTGCTCTAAGTCGAAGGAGGTCATTATGTTTCCACCATTCGTCTGGAAGACCCCTTGCGGTTGGTAGACTTTCGCGCCAGTCGCCATAATGATCGCTCCAACCTCAAGCTTCTCTCCATTCGATAGGTTTGCAATAAAGTTTCCAATATACCCGCTTACCGATTCAACCTTCGCACTCAAGATAACCTTCACACCTGAACTATATACTTCTCTCTCCATCTCATACAGTAAATCTTGAGCTCTTATCCCCTCGGGGGCTATAACGTCTAGATGTCTTACAAGTCCACCTAACTGGTTCTCCTTCTCAACTAGGTATGTTTCAAAGCCTTGGCGGGCTAAGCTTGCTGCTGCTGCCATTCCTGCAACCCCGCCGCCGATTACTAGTGCTCTCCTAGTTACTGGAAGCTTTACAACGTATAGAGGCTTGAGTAGCTTAGCTTTAGCTACAGCCATCTTAATCATGTCTAATGCTTTCTCTGTAGCCTCCTTTGGGTAGCCTGCATGAACCCAGGTATCGAGATTACGTATATTCGCCATCTCAATTAAGTATGGGTTTAAGCCTGCTCTAATTGCAGCATCAGTAAATACAGGTAAGTGGGTTCTAGGAGAGCATGCAGCTACAACGAGTCTATTGATATTCTTCTCTCTAATTACCTGTTCGATATATTTTGTGTAAACTCCTGCGCATGCAAATCTAAGATCTTCTGAGTGGACTACTCCAGGTATCTTTGCAGCTTCCTGAGCTAGCCACTTTACGTCTGCAACACCTGCGATATTTGTTCCACAATGACATATGAATACACCTACTCTAGTCTCTCCTTCCGCGGGTATTGTCTCTTCGAATTCTAGTTTAGGCCAAGTCTTCTTCTTTACGTATTCGAGAGCTGCTGAAGCTGCTGCACCTGCTTCCGTTACGCTATCTGCTATGTCCTTTGGACCAGAGGCGCTTCCACATACGAAGATTCCTTCTCTAGTTGTTGATATCATTTTTCCACGCCATGGTCTCGTCTTAATGAATCCGTCTTCATCTAACTCTATACCTAGTATGTTTGCAAGCTTGGCTAAGTCAGGTGGAGGTTCAGCAGCTGCTGCTAGAACGACCATATCGTACTCTTTTTCTTCCATTCTTCCTTCTGCAATGTTTTCATATCTCACCTTCAGTTTATCTCCATTGGGGATCACTCTTGCAGCTCTTCCTTTTATGAATCTTACACCTTCATCTTTAGCTCTCTTATAGAAGCCGTCAAAGCCTTTACCGTATGCTCTGATATCCATGTACAGTATGTCTACATTCTTTATCCCATGTTCAACTGTCTGGACAGCTTCTTTAATCGTATACATGCAGCAGAATCTTGAACAATACTTATTGTATCTAGGGTCTCTTGAACCAATGCATAAGACAAAACATATGTTTTCAGGATGATGACCATTACTTGGTTTAATTATTTCTCCACCACTTGGACCAGTCGATTGTAGTAGCCTCTCATACTCTATGGAAGTTAAGATATCTGGGTGTAGACCATAGGAGTAGTCTGGTATCCTAGTTACATCGAAAACTTCAAATCCCGTAGCAACAACTATCGCTTTAACCTTCTTCTTTATTATCTTAGGTTTCATGAAGAAATCTATACATTTAGGACCACAGACTTGTATACATCTATCGCAGGGTAGATAGTTTGGAGGCTTATTCAAACAGTTATCAATATCTATAACGTATGCTCCTGGTTCAGATTGTGGAATAGGAGTGTATATAGCTTTTCTAGCAGCCATACCATAATCGAATTCATTCTTCAGTAAGACTGGGCATGCATCTACGCAGAGACCACATCTACTACATTCATCTGTTACATACCTGGGCTTCTGGTATATCTCAACAACGTAGTCTTCACCGTCCTTCTCAACATTTACTACTTCTGCAAGAGTTAGCAACTCTATGTTCGGATGCTTACCCACCTCGCTCATCTTCGGTGCCTCGATGCATATTGAACAATCTAGCGTTGGGAAATTCTTATCAAGTATCGCCATCTTCCCCCCTATCGTAGGAGTCTTCTCAACAAGTACTACTTTTACGCCAGCATTAGCAAGGTCTAGGGAGCACTGTATTCCAGCTATCCCCCCGCCTATAACTAAGACTTCATCAGACATCTATATCTTCACCTCCTTGACATTTTCCATACCAAGCTTGAAGGCTGTCTTATTTAATTCAGCCGCTTTCGGGAAGGTTTCAATAATTGTCTGTAAGAGTATGTCTTCATTAACTATCCTGAATGCTTTAACGAATGCTCCAAGCATTACTATGTTTGCAACTATCCTTCTACCTAGGCTATCCGCTATATTCGTAGCATCTACTGAGTAGACCTTACTGGGATAACATTTAATGTCTTTTACCAATTCTCCATCTATGAGAAGCATCCCATCTTTCTTTAATGATGAACCATCCCTATTCATACCATCCTGAGACATTGCAATGAGAATATCGGGTCTAACTATTAGAGGAAATATTATAGGCTGGTCAGAGATTACGACATCCGCCCGAGACCATCCTCCAGTCTTCTCAGGTCCATACATCGGTCTCAAAGCAGAATCAAGCCCCTGCTTAACAGCAGCGCTACCCAAGATCTCTCCAGCCCTAATTACTCCTTGACCCCCGAAACCTGCCCATCTTATATCCCATCTCACTTCAACCACCCCGCTTTCCTAAAAACTTCCAATTCTAGTTCATGATATGTAGGTACTTCACGGTCGACAAAGTTTCCTAGGATTATTGGTTCACCTGGTCTGAGAGTTATACCTACCTTATTGAGGTCAGCTGAATGGTCTACTATACAGTTTTCTAGGAATAGCTTGATGAAGTCTCTACCTTCTCTTAAGTCATTGTAGGAGCCGAAGCCGACTGGGCATGGAGAGATTATCTCAATAAATGCGAATCCTTTAACTTGTAAAGCTCTCTTCATAGCGTCAGCAAGCTGTCGAACATGCAGGGTAGTCCATCTCGCAACGAATGGTGCTCCTAGAGCTGCTGCTAACAAAGGCAGGTTAAATGGGAATTCCGGGCAGCCGTATGGGCTTGTTGAGCTTTTAGCTCCTAAAGGCGTAGTTGATCCCATCTGGTTTCCAGTCATACCATATATGAAGTTGTTAACTAGGAAGACGTTTATATCTACATTTCTTCTGACAGCATGTATGAAGTGGTTTCCACCTATTGTTACTAAATCTCCATCCCCAGATATTACTGTTACTTCAAGGTCGGGTCTAACGATCTTCATTCCCTCGGCGAATGCTATCGGCCTCCCATGAGTTACATGGTAGGAGTCTAATCTAACATAACCAGCAATCCTACCTGTACAACCTATACCAGAGACAATTACATGCTTATCTATAGGGATATTAGATGCTGCAATTGCTTCTACGTAACATTTCAATACGGTTCCGAGACCACATCCTGGACACCATATGTGGGGGAATCTCTCTCTTCTTATTAAATCGTCTCTCGGTGATTCCTCAACTATCTTTTCCTTTAAAATTTGTTTCTGACTCATGCATCTTACACCGCCGCTCTGATACCATCAAGAATATACTCTGGTGGGGGCACGTAACCTACTGGATAGTTTATTCCAGCTACTGGGCATTCTGCAACTTCTCTTACAGGATGGATCAGTTGACCCATGTTAATCTCCGCTACGAGTATTCTCCTAGCATACTGGCTAGCAACCTTAACTGGGTCTTCCGGGAAAGGCCATAGAGTAAGCAATTTTATCATTCCAACCTTTAAACCTTCATTCCTTGCTCTCCTCACTGCTTCCTCCGTAGACCTCGCTGTTATACCAAAGGTTACAACTACAACATCTGCATCATCTAGATACAATGTTTCATATTTCCACAGATTCTTAGCATTCTTCCTAACTTTCATAACAAGCCTCTCCACAAGCTTGTGGGAGTCTTCAATCTCCAGCGATGGATATCCTCTTTCATCATGTGTTAAACCTGTCATATGTATTCTGAAGCCATCTCCAGCTGCTACGAAAAGAGGTACAAGTGTTTCAGAACTATAGGGAAGATATTCTTCTCTAGGTCCACTATATCGCTTCCTGTTAATGATTTTTATTTTATCATATTCTGGAACCTGTAGTCTTCCATACATGTGTCCTACTACTTCATCGGACAATACTATCACGGGTATACGTAACCATTCAGATGTATTGAAAGCTTCTATTGTTAAGTCGAAGAATTCTTGAACTGTTGAGGGTGAGTAAACCACTAGTTCATAATCTCCATGTGAGCCCCATCTAGCCTGCATTACATCACCCTGCCCAACAAAAGTTGGTATACCTGTGCTTGGACCAGCTCTCTGAACATCGACTATAACGCATGGAAGCTCAAGCATCGCAGATAGGCCTATCGTCTCCATCATAAGGGAGAAGCCAGGACCAGATGTAGCTGTCATAGCTTTAACACCTGCAGCAGAAGCTCCACATACTGCTACTATACTAGCTATCTCATCTTCCATCTGTATGAAGTGTCTTCCAAGCTGAGGCATTCTCCTACTCATATGCTCAGCAATCTCATTGGATGGGGTTATCGGGTATCCAGCATAGAATTCACATCCAGCTATTAATGCTGCCTCAGCACAAGCAATGTTTCCCATCATAAAGTGTATTCCAGGTTTGAGTAGTTTGAGTTCTCCAGACATTAAACATGCTCCCTCCTGTCAACCTCCACTACGAATATAGCGAACTCGGGGCATATCCATTCACACATCTTACAAGCAATACATTCCGTTGCTTTACCATCTGCTATCTTTGGCCACCGATAACCTTTTATATTCCTCTCTTCACCAACCGTCAGTACGTCTTTAGGGCATAAATCAATACAGAATCCACATTCCTTACATCTTTCAGGGATTACATGGATAATTCCTAGAGGGACTTTCTGTAAATGCTTATTTATGGGTTCTCTTACAAGTTTTAAAGACATCTAGAACCCCCAACCGAATACTTACGACATACATTTTGTTGGGGCCTTATTTAAGGAAAATCTAATATTTGCGATTTTCCAATATTTTCCTGGGGAACAGATGGTCAGCGAAGAATTACTTCATTTAATGAAGCAGCTCACGCCGAGCGAATTTACTGAAGATATCTTCGTCAACTCGCCGCCACTATCTATTATTGAGAAAACCGATGGTCAAGACCTTGTAATCGTAGCAAAGAATAGTAGGAGCATAAGTTTACTTGAAGAATTATCGTATAAGAATTACGCGAAGAAGTTGCGTGAAGATCTGTACGTCATTGAGAGACTGTCTATGATCGATGCATTAACAAAATTTTTATGGATTATTAGAATCTCATGGAAGAATGAAGAAGTCTATCTCCTGTGGGCTCTGATAAATTCGTTTCTAAAAACATCCGACCTAGAATCTCTTAAATCTACATTATTCAGAGAATTCGGTATCGAGTTAGATAAATGCTTAAGCAAGCTTAACATGAATTCTAAGCAGGAATACAGTAAGCTCTTAGAACAGCTCTTGTCAAAATTAGACGAGCAATTGTCTAAGATACCTTCAGTCTTATTGCAGAAAATTGTTGATTACTTATGTATTCATGGTGAATTGACAGTTGAAGAGCTCTCTAGGAGAATTGTTAGGGAAGGAGTTAGTATTAGTACACTGTATAAAGCATTATCAAGATTAAAAAAGGAAAACTATGTTAGAGTTGCAAAACATGTAAGAATAAGTAGTCGGGGGCCTATGAGGGAATTATTAGCGTCTAATTGTAGTAAATGCTTATACAATTACTCTTCACATGATACATGCTATAAGTCTAGCTTGAATCAATTATCAGCAATCCTTTACACATTCTACAACAAATCTTTAACGCCCAGAGACTTAGAGAAGCTATACATAGAGTTTAAGTCTATACCTTATCCTCAAAGAGTAATTAAGAGGATAAACGATATACTTGTATCTTTAAGCGTTATAAGGTCTAGGTTAGAGGATAAGTTAACCAGTTCCATCCTACATAGGATTCAAACTGCTACCGGCATTAACATTGTCTAGACGCCTAGATTAAAGTAAAAAGAAGATGATGTTGAAGTTAAGCGTATAGTCCTATTTCCTCAAGTTTTAAGAGTCTATTCCAGTTTTCTTCTACCTGTTGCTTAAGTATCTCAAGAATATGTTTATTCTCTGGTTCAAAGAGGTGTCTGAATCTTCCTTGAACTTCTAAGAATTCTTCAAGAGGTCTGGGCTTAGTTACTTTAATGTTTATTCTGACTTTTCCGTTTTCTACTTCGATTATTGGGAAGTATCTTGTTTCAACAGCTAATCTTGCTATCTTTATAGTTTGAGATGGTGGATACCTCCACCCTAGAGTACAGGGGGTTAAGACATGGATGAACGTAGGCCCATCTATCTCTAGAGCTCTCCTAACCTTATTAATGAAATCAAGTGGATGAGATATTGAAGCAGTTGCAGCATAAGGTATTCTATGAGCTACAACTATACCAATTAAGTCTTTCTTCCTCTCCTGTTTTCCAGGTATTACTTTACCTGCCGGGCTGGTCGTTGTTGCTGCACCTGTTGGTGTTGCTCCAGACCTCTGTATGCCAGTATTCATGTAGGCTTCATTATCATAGCATATGTATAGCATCTTGTGATTTCTCTCAAGAGCTCCTGAAAGTGCTTGTAATCCTATATCGAATGTTCCACCATCCCCGGCTATAGCTATAACATCATGCATCTTTCCACGCTCCTTCTTCTCCAGTATTCTAAAGGCTTCAATTATACCGCTTGCAACAGCAGCTGTATTCTCGAATGCAACATGAACCCATGGAAGCCTCCAGCTAACATATGGAAACAGAGATGTTGAAACCTCAACACATCCAGTAGCATTAACGACTACAGTAGGCATCCTAATAGCCTTCATAGCAAGCTTCATAGCTAGTGATGCACCACATCCTGCACATAGCCTATGACCTGGTGCAAAATAATCTTCAATAGGTACATCTCTTATCGTCTTAAAATATTTCTGAGCTGACTCCATACTATTCCCTCACCCCCCACCAATAGATGTCTTGGTCAAATCTACCCACTTCTACCGACTTCACCAGTTTGCTGAATAGCTCTTCAGCATCTGTAAGCTTAAAGTCTCTTCCACCGAGTCCATAGATGAAGTCTGCAATCATTGTTCTGATACCATTCTTATACAGAGTTGAGAGTATATCTGTATATAATGGTCCCCCAACCCCTCCATATGAGTATGCCCTATCCATTACTGCTACACATTTAGCATTCGCTAAAGTGTCTGCAATTTCTTTCTCAGGGAAAGGTCTATACATGGTTAACCCAACTACACCGATCTTCACATTCCTTCCTCTAAATTTCCTAGCAACATATCTTAAAGTCTCAACTGTCGACCCCAATGCTAAAACTATGATCTCAGCATCTTCTAGAAAGTATGGAGCTATCAGGTTATATAATCTTCCAGATATCTTTGAGAAAGACTCAGATGCTTTCCTAAATACTTTAGGAGCTTTGATAATTACTTCATATAATTGTCTTCTAAATTCCATGTATGTATCTGGTAGAGCCATTACTCCATATGCTAGTGGTCTATCAAAATCTATTCTATACGGGTATGGTATATGGGGGATGTAACTTTGTACATCTTCATCTGATAATACTTCTAGAGGTTCAACACTATGTGTTAAAATGAATCCATCCAAGTTTACAGAGACTGGTAGGAGGAGTTCAGGATCCTCAGCAATCTTAAAGGCCATTATTGTAAGGTCGTAGGCTTGCTGAACATTATTTGCAAATAAGTGAACCCATCCAGTATCTCTTGCATTCATTATATCTGAGTGGTCGCAATGTATGTTTAGAGGAGAATTGAGCGCACGATTAGCTATAGCCATAACTATGGGTGCACGCATAGAAGAAGCTATATGTAGTACTTCATGCATCAATGCAAGCCCCTGGCTGGCAGTTGAGGTAAAAGTTCTAGCTCCAGCAAGTGCAGCACCGAGGCATATAGATATAGCTGAATGCTCACTCTCAGCCTGTATGAAGGCAGCGTTTAACTCACCATCTGCGACGTATTTACTTAGCCTCTCAACTATTATTGTCTGAGGGGTTATTGGGTAAGCAGCAATAACGTCAACATCAGCTTGTTTAGCAGCATATGCTACTGCTTCATCACCTGTTAAAGCTATCTTTCTTACTTGTTTTAGTTCACTCATATCTTACTCCTCCACCATTTTTATTGCTTTGGGTGGGCAGACTTCAGCGCATATCCCACAGCCTTTACAGAATTCATAATCTATCTCTACACTTCCACTATCTATCCTCTTGACAGCCATGTCTGGACAATATATCCAACAGAGAAGACACTTTGTACATTTAGACTGGTCTATAATGGGTTTTTCAATCCTCCAAACTCCAGTCTTATACTCTAGAGAGGTGGGAACTTTAACCATAGCTGCTGGGGGTAGAGTCTTCCATGAAAACTCACCTTTAACTATCTTTTCTACATCTATTTCAGTCAATAAGCTTCACCTCATTATATGCTCTCCTTAGAATTCTGATATTCGCTTCAACTAGTTCTCCTGAAAATCTCTTACTCAATACTTCCTCAATAATATCTAAGCTAGGCATCCTTAATACTTTAACTAAACCACCCAGCATCGGGATATTGAATATCGGTCTACCTGCTTCTTCAACTGAAATCTTCTTAGCATTGAGACCATATACCTTCACTCTAAGAGGTAGAGTAGACTTATCTACACCTGAAATATTATCTCCGAGATTCAAGAATAACATCCCATCCTCCTTTAATCCTTCAGAATATAACTTGAAATCTCGAGACATGCCCGGATCAATGACCACTACTATATCGGGGTTATAAACACCTGAATGTATCTCTATAGGTTCATCAGCTATTCTTGTAAATGCTTTCACCGGTGCACCAGACCTCTCAGGTCCAAATTCTGGAAAATGTTGAGCATATCTTCCTTCTAGAATAACTGCCCGGGCAAGGATGTCTCCAACCGTTACTACTCCCTGCCCACCTCTTCCATGCCATCTAATCTCAATCAAATACTAAAGCACCTTATAGAACTAATAGTATAGTCAGCTCTTAACTATTCTCTATCCTAAGATTCTAGGAAATTCATGAATTAGTAGTTGTGGAAATATTTTATATTGTTAAAAATCCTACAATGATGGAGATGGATTACCTACGTAAACCAAGCTGGATTAGGGTTAGGCTCCCAGCTGGCCAAGAATATGGTATGGTTAACGCTGTTATGAGAAAGCACAAGCTGCATACAGTATGTGAAGAAGCTTTATGCCCTAACATTTCTGAATGCTGGAGGCATCTCAATGCAACGATAATGATACTAGGAGATACATGTACTAGGTCATGTAGATTCTGTGCAGTTAAATCTGGAAAACCAGGAGGTATAGTAGACTTAGAAGAGCCTAAGAGAGTTGCAGAAGCAATCCAAGAACTAGGGTTACGATACGTTGTTATAACCTCGGTAACCAGAGACGACCTAGAAGATGGTGGTGCGTCAATATATGCTGAGACTGTAAGAGAAATAAGGAAGAGAAGTAAAAACACCTTGATAGAATTGCTTATCCCCGACTTCAATAATAATGTTAAAGCGTTGGAAATAGTCGTAGATTCAAAACCAGATGTTATAGGTCATAACATAGAGACAGTAAAGAGGCTTACACCACTAGTTAGAGATGCTAGAGCTGGATATGAGAAATCTCTAAAAACCTTAAAGACCATAAAAGAACTAAACCCAGAAATATATACAAAATCTTCTATAATGCTCGGCTTAGGAGAAACAGTAGAGGAGGTGGTCCAGTCAATGATTGATTTAAGGAAAGTTGGAGTAGACTTTCTTACACTTGGACAATATCTTAGACCTACTAAGAGACATCTCCCAGTCAAAGAATATATTCCACCTGAGAGATTTGAAGAACTTAGAAGAATAGGCGAGAACTTAGGATTTCTATACGTGGCCTCAGGCCCCCTTGTGAGAAGCTCATACCTCGCAGGAGAATTTTATCTAAGAGCTTTAATAGAGAAGCATGTGTAGGGTGGGTTGAAAATATGTTTTCTGAGAAGTTTGATGCAGTAGTAATAGGTGGGGGACCTGGAGGATATGTTGCTGCGATAAGACTTTCCCAACATGGTAAGAAGACGGCTTTGATTGAGAGAGAATCCTTGGGTGGAGAATGCTTAAACTATGGATGTATACCTTCAAAGATACTGATAGAGAATGTTAAAAACTTCTATAAACTTTCTAGGTCAGGTTTATTAAAGAATGGGGAATTTGACTGGAGTGCACTACAAGATAAGAGGAGGAAACTTGTCAGTAAGATTAGAGATGGGGTTGAATTTCTCTTAAAAGGATATAATGTAAAAATATACAATGGAAAAGCCCAGATTAAACATAACTTAGAGATTAAGATAGAAGAGAAAAGCGGTCTCTCCAGATATGTCTATGGGGAAAACATTGTAATTGCTTCAGGTGCTCTACCAGTATCTCTACAATCAATCCCATATGATGGAAGAAGAATCATAGGTGCTAGAGAAGCATTAGAGTTGTCTGAGATTCCTTCAAGCTTATTAATAGTTGGTGGAGGAGCAATTGGGTTAGAGTTAGGAACAGTCTATGCAAAAATAGGTAGTAAAGTAACGATAGTTGAGATAATGGACCAGCTACTCCCTGGAATGGATAAAGATATAGCTAAACTTATCGAGAGGAAGTTGAAACAGATTGGTGTAGACGTATATCTTTCATCCCGTGTAGTATCCGCAGAAGTTAGAAATGATAAAGTAAGAGCTACAATAGAAACTCCTACTGAAACAATTGAAAATACCGCAGATTATGCTCTCGTTGCAGTTGGTAAGAGACCTTCAGTAAAAGATCTAGGAATAGATGGAATTGGTATAGAATTGAATGATAAAGGGTTTGTAAAGATAGATGAGTATTGTAGGACTAGCTTAGAGAAAGTGTATGCTGTAGGAGATGTAACTGGACCGCCATTCTTAGCTCATAAAGCTTCTAAGCAGGGCATAGTCGCTGCAGACAATATATGTGGTAAGAAGAAGGTATTCGACCATATTGCTGTACCTTCTGCAATATTTACAGACCCTGAGATAGCGATTGTAGGATTAACTAAGGATGAAGCAGAAAAGAGGAACTTCAAGGTTAAGGTTACAAGGTTCCCCTATTCATCACTTGGAAGAGCTATTGCAGAAGAAGAAACTGAAGGCTTCATTAAGATTATCTCAGATGAAGTATCAGGAATAGTTCTAGGTGTACAGATAGTTGGAAGTAGAGCTACAGAAATTATTGGAGAAGCAGCTTTAGCAGTTAAGAATAGGTTAACAGTTGAAGAGTTAGCTGATACTATACATCCACATCCAACATATAGTGAACTATATAGTGAAGTCTCCGAAGCAGTAATCTTTAAACCAATCCATATGCTGGTGAAGTAGGCTTGAGAATACTACGGGTACTAGACATCGGATTAATAGAGTATGAAAAAGCTCATAATCTACAATTATTATTAGTTGAAGAAAGAATAAGCGGGAAGATCCCAGATACACTTCTCATACTTGAACATCCCCATGTTATAACTCTTGGGAGAAGAATGAAAGAAGTTAAACTAGAAGTTGAAGGTGTCCCAGTCTACCATGTAGAGAGGGGTGGGGAAGCAACGTATCATGGACCTGGACAACTTGTAGGATACTTTATTGTAGATTTAAACTTGGTCAATAAGTCGATAAGAGATTTCGTTTGGAGTATTGAAGAAGCTTTGATAAGAACTCTTAAAGAATTCAATATAGAAGCTGGTAGGATGGAAGGTTACCCAGGGGTATGGGTTGGTAATATGAAGATAGCATCTATAGGGTTAGCCTTGAAATGGTGGGTAACTTACCATGGTTTTGCATTGAATGTTAACACAAACTTAGAATACTTTAAGTTAATTAATCCATGTGGTTTAGATCCGAGTGTTATGACTTCGATGGAGAAGATCCTTGGAAGAAAGATTGATATGGAGAGTGTTAAGAAGATACTAGTAGAGAAAATACTTGAAGTTTTCTCCTATACTCAGATAGACTTTAACAGAGTCCTAGATAGTGAATTGAGAGAAGCAATAAGACTATGAGAACAAGATTGATGTTCTCTATATTGGTAGCTTTGCTCATCTTATTCTCTCTCGTTACTACATGTTATTCAGTAAAGTGGATGAGAATTGAACCCAAAGTAGTTAAGATTGTACCTGGAGGAGAAAGTACTGTTAGAATATATGTAGGTGAAGAAGTCAAGAATCAACGTGTTAAATTAACTATCTTAGAAAAACCTGAATGGCTAAATTACTCGTTCTCTGTACAAGAAGCAAAAACACCTTTCCTCTCTAACCTAACCTTAAAGATACCTAATAACGCTCCTATTGGAGACTACATTATAAAGATAGGTCTTTGGATGGGTAAAACATTACTGGAAGAAGAAAACATTACACTAACTGTAATGCAAGAGTTCATACCTCCGAAGCTATACTTTACTAATTATACTTGCCCATTAACTACAGTAATAGGTGAGAAGATTCCACTTAACCTATCCTTCAAGTATGTTATAGAAAGTGAGACTCGAATAAGAGTGAAGATCCTTTTAGATAATCAAGTTGAAACAATGATAGAGTTTCAACTGTATGGAAATGGGTCTATACCAGTTTATAGGCAGATAACTACTCCAAACGAGCCTAGAGACATTACGATAACATCTATAATCGAATACTTTAATCCCAGTAATGGTACATGGATTATTTCAGACCTGAAAGCTTGCATAGTTACAGTAACAACCATACCTACAGTTCTTAAGATAGTTACTAAGGGGTTACCTTCTAATGTTGAAGTAGACGTCCAGATACTAATCCTCTCACATGGATCGATAATTGAGAGAAAAGTCTCCAGTAATAGGGAGTATGAAGTAGACTTATCAATCCATCAACCATCTACAATATTAGTAGTAGCCGAAGATGAGATAATGCTAGCAAATAATACGAAGTATGTTGCTGAAAGCAATTTAAGAGAGATATATATTGAGCCAGGCTGGACAATAAAAATCCAGTTCAGTTATTCTACCTTCTATCTAGTATCTACTAAAGTAGAACCCAATGATGATATCTTAAAAATACTTAAAAAAGATGAATGGATAAAGAGGGGAAACGTCTTCCCAATTTCAGCTCCAAAAATACTCCAATCTAGTTCTAAAAAGTATGTATTATCATGGATAAGTGTTGATGGGAGGATAGTCAATGATACTCAGATACTAGAGATATATGCCCCCCACATTATAACCTACAAGTACATAGAATACAATAAACTGAGTATCGTATCGAAGGTGAGGCTCCCGCCAACTCTATCTAGTAAACAATATTTTGTGCAAGACCTTCTAAGCTATGTTGATGCGTCTTCAGGAGAATATTGGGTGGAGGATGGAGAAGTAGTTAAGATACCTTATAGAAGATACGTCTTAAATGATTATAGATTTGTTCCAGCTGGTTTCAATTCAAATCTTAAACTTGAGACACATAATGACTCAGCCAGTGTGATTGTTGATGAAGCTGGCTTTATTGAACTATACTATGATGTTGAAGTAAAGATAAATGTGGTTGTTATCTATTCCAAGATCGAAAAAATATTGGGAGAAAAATGGATACCAATAGGCTCACAGTATAAAATACAACTAAGCACCATACTATCTCCGAGAACCATAGGTGAGAGAATAGAGCTTAGAAGTCTCAAATCAGACTTAAACTATGAATTCGTAAAAGATGAGGAAACGATTATTCTGGAAGCCGATTCACCTGGTAATGTTGAGATACATATAGATAGATACTTCTTAGTGAGAGTATACCCGATACCCTTGCTAGATAAGATGTATCCTTCATGCATAGGTCCACCTGACTTGACCGAATGGAATGTAGGAGAAGACTTTACTGAAATATGGGTTTTAGAGAAGACACCTTTAACATGCTATTTCCCTGAGAAAATAGATAATCAAATGATGTCAATATTATTTGTTAAAGGATATGCAGGAAGTATAGAATACACTACCCCTGGATTAAAATCATTCTACGTAGAGAAACCATTAACCATACGTATGGAGTATAAAGTAGTTAGATACTTCCAGCTTAGGGGAAGCACAGAAAGAGGGGTATTCATAGGTGGAGGGGTATATCCAGAAGGTGCTCAAGTCACTTGGAGAGTTGAACCTCAAGAATATCCTGCAGATGGGTTACTAGGTCTACTTGGATTTAGGTGGCGAGCATTAAATTCCACTGGGGTAGAAGAACTTCGTGGAGACAGAATAGTTAAGATAATATGGGTTCTTACACCATCAATTGATAGCCCGATGCTTCAATTCTTCCAATTAACCTCAATTATTATCGTCTCCTACATTGCATATATTTACCATAAGATGTGGAGGATCAGAGTGAAGGCTGCTATGCAGGGTGATGAAGATATTGAAGGTTAAAGCATCTACGATTATTCTCTACCTATTATTATTCTTCTTGATTATGGGTGTGACAGCTAACTCTATGCAAAAGATTAAAGAGAATAACCTAGAAGAGACTATCACTGAGACAGTCTATATATACACTGGTATACCAGTTACTGAGACATCTACTAGAACTATTAGAGAATATGTTACCGTAACTCAGACTATTACAGAGTTCTCTACAATTCTTCGAACTCAAAGCATAACAATCGTAAAGACAATATCATCGACAATTACTGAAATAATTACAATTACTATACATGAATATCTTCCATTTGAAACATACACCATCATGCTAGCACTAACAGCTGCTACATTTACTATTTTACTGATAATTCTCATAAGACTACGTCGATCAGAAACTAAACAGGTGAGATAAGAGTGAAATTAACATATATTCTTCTAGCTCTACTATTCTGTTTAGCTCTCTTGACACTTTACTTACAAAGTAGAGCGATCAAGAAATAACTAGATGCATAACTCTACTAATTAGAGATGCTTTTACTAGTGGCTTTAACATTGTTGTTTGAGAAACTTAAAAGTTTGTTTATCAGATGGTTGATCCTTCATCATCTTCTCAGATTCTTAAGCTTCATCACTAAGTATGAGTGTTGGATAAGTGCTAGATAAATTCTTCAGATGCTAAGGCATAAGAAATTTTAAATAGACCATTAACCAGACTGTTCTAGAATGGAGAGGATAAAGAAGAGTAAATTCGTAAAATTTGTTAGAGGGATCTTCTCTGATAGGATAATCTTCTTTGAAGTCATGATCTTGCTTCTAATACTTACTATAGCATTCTTTGTTAGAATCCTACCTCTAAGGTGGGGGCTCTATCTAAGTGAGTTTGATCCATGGATGCAGTATAAGGAGATGAAGTATATTGTTGATAGAGGTTGGTCAGGCTTTATAGATTTCTTTAAGTGGCATGATTATGATTCATGGTATCCTTATGGTAGAGATATCGGGCGAACAGCTTTTCCCGGAGTACCATTCCTAGCTGCATTCATATATCATCTACTACATGGTATAGGGTTTAATATTGACCCGCTAGAGCTAGCCGTCTTCTTACCTACTATAATGGGCGTAATTACAACATTGATTGCATTCTTTCTAGGTAGAGAAGTTGGAGGGAAGCCTGCAGGCTTCATAACCGCATTCCTGATAGCTTTGAGTACTGCAAGTATTCAGAGAACACATCTAGGATGGTTTGATGATGAGAGTGTAAGCATACCATTTATGATGCTTGGGTTCCTATCGTATATTCTAGCAACTAAGAAAGATAGAACGTGGAAGACTCTAATAATATACTCGGTAGTAGCTGGATCTTCACTGGGGTATGTTACAGCAACTTGGGGGGCTTCTAGATTTCCAATAGCCTTCATACCCATATTTACTGCAGTACTAGCTTTCATAGGTAGATATAGAAGAAAACTCTTAGTTGCGTACTCTATTACTGCTCTCCTATATGGATTAATAGCTGTGATGGTTCCGAAGCTCGGCATAGGCTTTCTAAAAGAAGCGACAATGGTTATCTCTATCTTCGTCTTCATCTATCTATTATCTTTTGAGTTATCTAGAATTAAGCCTCATAGATTTATGAATCTCCCCCACTATGTATTATTTGTAAGTATAGTTGGATTTATTTCATTAGTCTCGATTGGTAGCCTTGGACTGCCTGGATTAAAATTCCTCAGTATTGTTGTTCCATCGTTAAGATCTGTACTCCCAATAGTAATATCTGTTGCTGAAAATCAAGTATCTACTTGGGCAACGATATTCTCTGATGCTGGGTTTAAATTGTTCTTGGTTCCAGCTGGGATATATTATCTAGCTAAGAGAAGAGAAGATGTTGATATATTCATGATACTCTTAACTGTACTCGTTGTTTATTTTGCTTCAACAATGGTGAGATTAACTATCCTTGCTGCTCCTGCGATAACTATTGTTGCAGGGTTTGGTTTATCGGAAATCCTAAGAGGGCTTGCAAGAAACATTAGTATAACTTATCATAGAAAAGAGAGAATGAGACCTATAGGTATAGAGTATTACGTTGTGACACCAACCCTTATCTGTGGCTTACTAATATTCAGTCTCATTCCATCTACTTACGGCGTTGGATACTCAATATCTCCTATAGACGTTGGATACAGCCCGCCAACAGTTGTATCTTCTAGTATGCCGATTAGGATGAGTATTCCAGACTGGCTTAAGACTCTCAGCTGGATGAGGGATAATCTTCCACCTAACGCTGTAGTTGCCTCATGGTGGGATTATGGGTACTGGATAACTGTATTAGGAAACCATACTAGTATAGTTGATAACGCAACCCTGAACACTACCCAGATAGGTGAAGTAGCTTATGCATTCATGTCTGATGAAGAAACAGCCTATACCGTATTCAGGAAGTTTAAAGCCACTCATGTCTTGATCTTCATAACCCATACAAGTTACACTACAGCTGCTGGGAATGTTCCAATGCTACTTGGGTATGGAGATGAAGCTAAATGGATCTGGATGCTTAGGATTGCGAAGCAAGTTGGATACAATTTTACAGAATCTGAATACTTGGATGAGAATGGAAGACCTACTGAGAAGTTCTGGCAGAATACTCTTCTAGGCAAACTAATACCATATAAACCACAACAAATCTCAGCTGGGGTTACAGGCCACGTTTACCAACCTTCAACTTTAAATCATTTTAGACTAGTCTATCAATCATCTGAACCATATTCCAGCTATGCATACGTGTACATATATGAAATAGTAGATTAGCATGCTTTAAAGAGGGGGAGAATGGATTATTTAACCTATATAGTAGGGTTCTCTACTAGGTTGCTCTCCTCTTTCTGGGAGTATCTGTCCAAATCCCTTCTGGAATTCTTCGATAAGTTTTTTCTGTTTCTGAATTTCTATATCGAGCTTCTCCATATCGATCTTAAACTTTAATGCTCTAGACAATACTTCTAGTAAACGTTTTGCAGCAGCTGGGTCAGGTAGATATGAGTAGACTTCAGATATGAGGAGGAATGTTAAGTCACCATTTCTTGCAAAGAATGAAAGCATATATGCTCCAAACCTATCGATAGGCAATGTATCTAGGTTTGGGGAAAGCCTAGCTCCTGCTTCGAGTAGGCTTTTAGCATTATCCATGCTCGTCGAAGCTATATACACATTAGATTCACCGAAGATTCTTGAGCTCGATAATAGGTAGTATGCTTTAATACCTCTAGCTTTAAAGAATTCGTAGAGTTTCTTCGCAACTAGATAGCTTCCTTCACTACTCTCTATTGGGAAGTTCCTCAACATTATAACAAGCTTAATATCCTTGTCATAAAAGTATAATTCTATTTTTGGTTGACTTGCTAATCCTTCATCGTTAACTATACTCACTTGAGGGAAGTGTGGAGACTTTACCTCACCTATCTTAACTGGATGGAGAAATTCAATTAAATGTGTTAAAGCTATGTATCCTGCTGCACCAGGGCTAGGAGATGACTCAAGGAGGCTTGACCCTCTTAAGTCTGCTCTCTCTCCTTCATCATTTAAAATTATCTTTGCATCTTCAAGCTCCGTAAACTTCCATCTATTAGTCTGACGAACCATCCTCTCACCTTACTAAAGATTTATCCCTATTATTAAATATCCCGTAGATAAGGTAATGCTCCTTCTTGAAATTTTTATTATTACTGAACTCATCTTTAAACTATTTAAGCTTCTCTTTCTAGTCTTTATCCCTGAACAACCCCTTTACTTTTCAGAGTATACCTAACAATTTTGCGAATCTCCTCTCGAAAATCCTTGAACCACCTTCCCCTCAGAATTATAAATGAGCATTATCCATCAACCCTACTTTAAACATTCTAATTGAACCACCTATACGACTTCTATCATCGCTCCATACTCATACATCTTATGGTTACGATGAATATGCATCCACAGCAACATACATTAAGGTCTACAAGCTAACACCTATATTCCCAGCATCTATCCTATTATATCTAACGGTTGGTATACTCTACTTTCAGTCTAGAGTATAAAGAATTTATCTCTAACATATTATTTATGTGGATATTATAGGATTAGGGGTTAAAGTATCTTAAAATTTCATGAGATAAGGTTGAAGAACTCGTAGAGAACCTTGTAGGAAAGATTGTAAGTAGTTATCGTTTTGATTCTTCACTATTAAATCTCTTTCTTCTAGCCATGAGGATAAGCTCAAGATGCCTACCCTCTAGAGATATATTAATAGGGTGAGCTGAAGCTACTCTTCCACCACAATAGGGGCAGGAATCTTTCTTAAGAGTATATCTTCCACACTGTAGACATTTATTTATGAGTGACTTCAAGACTCTTCTACCAATTCTCCTTCTCCACCGAATTCCTTGATAATGCTAATACATTTATCTGCTACTTCTCTAAGTAGTTGTCTTGCTCTTTCTTCAGTATCTGCTTCAACTCTTAGTAAGTATCTAGGGGAACCCTTAGTTGTTATGTTTACAGTCTCGCCTTTTTGAGCTATTTTTAAACTTTCTTCAATAGCTTTACGAATATATTCAACTCCATCCCCCCTTTTACATGTTAGTATTAAGTCTTTCTTTAAAGATACTTTCTTCATTTTAATCTCCTGTTTTACTAGCTCAACCAACTGATTGAAGAGACTGTCTTCAAGCTTAAGCCACTCAGGCGGAGACTCGCTCTCAATTATATCTAGGAATACATCGTAGAGTTCTAATCCCCTCTGCTGGGTTGGCTCGATAATACCCTTCTTTAACTCATCCTTACTTATACCCGTTTTTTCAGATAAAAGATTTAAAACACGTTGTACCTTCTGTTTCCTCTTCAATTCTAGTATCTTCTGCTCCCTCTCCGTCTTCTCAACTCTTCTTAATGAAAGATCAACTTGACGGAGGTGAGGGTTTGTTCTCAGTATCTTAAAGACTTCTTTCTGACCTTCTCTCAGATAATCTCTTATGTTTCTTACCCATTTGAGAGAGATTTCAGAAATATGGACGAATCCTTCCCATCCTGGATAGTCTATCAGCTCTACATGTGCTCCAAATCTCTCTATCTCTTTTACTATTCCTACAACTACTTCTCCTATTGAAGGTATTTCTTTCTCAATGAATTCAGCCATAACGTTCAATCACCCTGCCTAGGATCTCTGCCTTTCCCCCCGTTGGTTTGGCAAGAATTGATCCACATACTTGGCATGCGACTTCGGTTTTCGCATGGTCGAAGACCATCTGCCTATGCCCACATTCATTACATTGTACTAGTAGAAAAGATGATCTAGGCTTAGGTATTAGCTTACCCCACTCGGTCTCCAACGTCTTCCACCTACTCTACTAGACTTCATTTAATAGGTAGTTAAAAAGAATATTTCCAATAGGCCTGATTGAAGACTAGGTTTGGAAGAACGGTTTACATTTTGTCTTATTCATAAGTAATTATAGATTCCTATCCTAGAAGAAAATATCTAATGAACTTAATTAGATGAAGCAGCTTGAGAGACATAATTCTTTTCACCAAGATTATTTAGTCTGACGTAGAGCTTTCATTGCTTTAGAGAAATCCCCTACCTTAAAGCTAAAGTATATTGTGAAGATTATGTTACTGAATGTTAAGACTCCAGTAAAGGATTTAGCAAGATAATCTAGGTAGATTAATGAGTATATGAACGGTATCAATGGGCATAACATAGATGCTAGAACTCCTGAAGAATACATTATGGCCATCCTATACCTAGATATGTTCAAAGTAGATGCTTTATCAATCTTTATTCCTAGGACGGGTATAGCCCTTATTATAGGTGTGACTAGAGGTAGCCCCATTTTTATGAGGCTAGACGTGCCTACAAAATAGTATTGGAACTTAATCCCTAGAATTCTACCAGCAATATAATGAGCTAGACAATGAGGGAAGTACCAGAAGCACAACCATGAGATAATTAGGAGTAAAACTTTCAGTGGATAATCAGATAGGAAATTTATATAAAACATTAGTATGAAGCCTAATGATATACCTGCAACTTCAATGGTATTACCAGTCCATAAATCTATCCTCCACTTGAAATGCTTCATGTTTTAAGCCACTCACACTAAACCTTCAATAATTGTTAAGATTCGTTAGTTTATTAAGTTTCATCTAATCTTAGACTACTAATTTAACGTTCTTGAACTATGGTTACACTCTGCTCTCTCATGAAACTTAATAGGTAATTGGGTCCACCTACTCCCTTACCTGTAGACCCGCTTGCTTTCCAGCCTACGAAAGTCTGTGCACCTGGCCATGCTCCTGTGGTTGCACCCCCTCTCCTATTCACGTATGTAACGCCGAATTCAATATTCTTCAAGAAATAGTCTATCTCAGCAGGGTCTTCAGAGAATATACCAGCTGTAAGACCGTAATCTGTTCTATTAGCTTCTCTTAATGCCTCTTCTAGAGTGCTGAATATATCTACTAGTAGTATGGGAACGAATAATTCTTTCTTGAATAATTCATGGTCTCTGTCTAGACCAGTTATAATTGTTGGTTCAACGTAGAATCCTCTAGCAAGCTCTCCGTCTCTTAGTACATGACCCCCATAGAGTATTCTTCCACCATCTCTCTTAGCTACTTCAACATAATTTATGAAACTGTCGAATGCCTTCCTATTTATGACAGGTCCCATGAAGACATCTCGTCTACGTGGATCTCCTACTTTTATCTTCTTAGTTTCTTCAATTAGCCTCTTAGTGAATTCTTCTGCAATATCCCTGTGAACGTATATTCTTGAAGTAGCTGAGCATTTCTGCCCACAATATCCAAACGCTGCTCTTATAACTCCTTGAATAGCTTTCTCTATATCTGCTTTGCTTGTAATTATTACTGGATTCTTGCTACCCATCTCTAGGATTATCGGTTTAGGATACGGTTGAGATGAAGTGAACCTTCTATAGAGGCGCATTCCAACATCCCTAGAACCAGTAAAAGCAATACCTGCAATCTTCTCATTTGTAACTACTTCATCTTCAAAAATATCTCCCGGCCCAGTCACATAATTCAATACACCTGGAGGTACTCCAGCATCTATAAAGATTCTATATAGTATTAACCCAGATAAGGGTGCTTCACTTGTAGGCTTGAAGACAACTGTGTTCCCAGTTATTAATGCTCCTTGGATCATCCCATTAGCTAACATGAATGGGAAATTAAATGGTGAGATTACAACCCATGCACCATAAGGTTTACAGATCATTCTACATTTCTCTCCAGGTCCACCGGGACCAAGTTCTTTTTCATACCCATTATTTTCCTCCATAATTCTCGCATAGTATCTTAGAGCATCAATAGCTTCATAGCATTCTGCTAAGGCTTCCATTCTATTCTTACCGACTTCATAAGTTATGATAGCGGCTATCTCATACTTTCTCTCATTAATTAGCTTAGATGCATTCTGTATTATCTTGACCCTCTCCCTCCAATCTAGATTAGCCCATCTAGGAAAATTCTCGTAAGCTTTAGTGATCGCTTCTCTAATATGTTCTCTAGCTCCCTTCTGAAAATACCCAATTATAATAGATGTATCTATTGGGCTTTTATCTTCAAACTCTCCATATTCTGAGAAGACTTCTCTATCTCCAATATACATTGGGTAATGTCTCCCGAAATATTTACTCTCAACTTCTCTCAATGCTTTCTCATACTCAGCATGAGTATCCTCATCAGATAACATTGAGACGTATGTAATCTTCTTCTCATCAGTCATACAGTTTCATCCATAATTCTATCATTCATACTTATTGATCTTCCGAACATACTTAACACTGAGTAGTTAACTTGTGGCCATTCTATGATGATTATCAGACCCTTCTGCCAATATAATATCAAGTGCTTTCTTCTGTGGCATTTTTAAGATAAACCATTCAGCTTAATTACATAAATCTTTAAGAGAAAGTTCTTTTCCATCGTATTTGAGGATAGTGAAAAAGATTACAATTGGCGTAATTGCTGTTTTAGGTGGGCTGCTAGTCTTTGGTATAAAGTTTATCTCATTTCTTATCTCAAACTCAGTTGCTTTATTGTCTGATGCTCTAGAATCGGTGATAAACATAGCTGCATCCAGCATAATGCTTTTTTCAATATATATTTCAGGAAAGCCTCCAGATGAAAGCCACCAATATGGTCATCAAAAGATTGAAGAAATATCTAGATTGATTGAGGGCATACTCATAATAATAATCTCGATACTCCTCTTACACACTGCTTTTAACAGGTTATTCAGCCCAGCCGAGCTACATTCTCTAGATACTGCAATCTCAGTATCTATCATAGCAGCTGTAGTAAACTCTGGAATCGCGTATATGCTTTTAAAAGAATCAAAGATGAGAAATTCACCTGCTTTTGAAGGAGATGCTAAACATCTCTTCTCAGATGTCTTATCCTCTATAGCTATTTGGGTTGGTTTAGCAATAGTATACTTTACAGGATACTTATTTATTGATTCACTTCTCGCGATAGGTGTAGCAGCATTCATTACGAGGATAGGGCTCGACCTAATTATAAAATCATCAAACTATCTAATGGACCCCGCATCGAGAGAAGCTGATAAGAAGATACGTGAGATACTTGAAAGTCATAGAAATCTATTCTCAGAATATCATGAGCTTAAAACCCGTAGGAGCGGAAACATGATATTCTCAGAGCTACATTTAGTAGTTAGCGATACTATGACTGTAAAAGAAGCGCATGATATTGCAGACCATCTAGAAGAAGAGATAAAGAAGGAACTCCCAGATGTAAACTTAACGATACATGTTGAGCCTGAATCAGAAAGGAAAAATCTCAAGACTACTAAGGGATACAGAAGATAGGTTAGCATATGATGAGCTGAAGAAAAAGCATAGAATACGAGTTCCGATTAGATAACTGTAGACTACATAAATCCGCAACATTAGCTAGCTGAGAAGAGTAGGCGAACGCTAAACTATTCATATTGTTATCATGATATTCTTATAGTATTTATGTTCGTTAGGCATGTTGAATCATTTAGGATTAGTTTTCATCCTTCTTTTGAGAAATCTCCAATTACTGGCTTGATTAGTCTTAGCATATCTTCTGACTTCATATGTATAGAGACTGTATGTAGACCTGCATTAAAGTTAACCCATGTATTGTCTAGAATAGACCTGTCAAGATATGTTTTAAGACCATAAAGATTCCCGAAAGGATGTACTGACCCAACCTCGCATCCAGTTTTCTCTAATACTTCGTTTGGTGATGCAAGCTTGAGCTTCTTAACCCCTATAATCTTTGCAAGTCTTTCTAAATCTATCTTTCTATCAGCCGATACTAAGCCTAGGATAAATTCTCCACTAGACGTTTTTAGGACGAGAGCTTTAACCCCAGTTTTTAATTCTACTCCTCTAACTTTAGCAGCTTGCTCAGAAGTATAAACAGGCTCATGCTCATGAACCGTATACTCTACACTATTCTCATCCAACAGCTTCTTGAGAACATGGAATTCATTAACTCCCATCTAAACCATTCAATTTAGAATGTAGCCTAAAGATAAATATTAAATAGATTACGAATCTCTTAAATGAAGTTTGAGAATTAATCTAGAAAGTTAAAATTTCAAAGTCTAGATCTATTAAATTTCTTAACTGTCTAAAATTTGAAACTCAAATTGAAAAACTATAAAAGAATTGTCTCAGTTCCCCTTTCGAGATTGTATGAAGTAAAGTTAAGCACTCATATATTCTCTAATCCGTGGCTCTGCATACTTTCTTATCACTTATTCTTGATGGTGGAGTAGAGTTTTCTAGCTTCCTCAAGAATTTCTCTTTTTCCCGCGAGGACTATCCCGTTCTCCAGTATTTCTCTTCCAAATCTTCTCTCTTCCTTAATAATATTGAAGAATTCATTAATTGTTAGAACCCTTGGTTCAATATCTAGGGGAAGCTTCGGGTCTATATATTTACTTATCCTATCGAGGGGGTTGGGTGGAGCATCTTCTACTAGAATCAATACATCAATATCGGAGAAAGGTGAATAAGTTCCTTTAGCAAGAGACCCGAATAGTATTACCGTCTCTGCTATCCTCTTACTAACTAATTCTTCAGCATAGCTTCTAACTCTCTCCATAACATATTCGATGTTAAGCTTGAACACCTTTACTTCTACAGAATTCAATAATTTCCCTTGCATATTGTATCGCCCTTATCGCATCATTCTTAGTATAGTAATCCATTGGAGCACCTTCAACATGGAAGTTAGGATAGCGTGTTAGTATATAGTTTCTATCCAGTTCTTTTGCTTTCTCAATAAGGCTCGAATCAGGTTTAAGCTCATCTTCAAGATTTTCAAGCATTCTTGACACTGAATGACCCCAAACCTCCATATTTCTACTCTCGTAGAGGGCTTTAACAGCTTTCTCAGCAGCTTGCTGAGCAGCAAAACACGCCCACTCATAACTTCCGAACTCTAAAGATAACTCTGCATGCTGTAAATCTCTTAATGCCTGCCTCATCCAATCCTTAGCTCTAGAAACCAGTTTAAACCCCACGACAAGTACTTAAACGCTTACATATATTCTTTCATCGTAGCTTCTAATGCAGGATTGAAAGAGGATATAAAGATTATTAGACCAGTTACTCATGTGAAGTGAGAGGCTTTAATCTAGAAATTTTAAACCGTGGTCTGGCAAGATACAAGTATTTGTCCATGTTAACCATGTTCTTCTCAAGCTTTCTTCCATTCCTTCGCTATCCTTACGGAAAGAATTGCGTCTTCTACAGCTTTTTCTCCAATCAATACGAAGAGAGGTTCTTTACGATTCCAGCAGATTTATAGAATATCCTATCTAGCAACTATGTTCTCCATAGTCCCTAAACTCTCTTAATTAATTGCTCCTTTTCAAATAGAATCTCATCCTCATAAAATTTAAAGGCTTAAATAAGCTTTAGCCAAGGATAGGTAGTAGGTCTTGGAACGTTTTGAAGAAGCGAAGAGGTGGGCTGCGCAGTCTTTAAGAGATTTGAAAGCAGCTGAGGATAGCTTTAGGTTTAAGAATTATGAATGGAGTTGTTTCCAGTCTCAGCAAGCTGCTGAGAAAGCTGTTAAATCCCTCTTATATGTTTATGGTAGGAGTAGCTGGGGCCATAGCATAACTGAATTACTAGACTATGTAAGAGATCTTGAAAGAGTAGATGAGGAACTATATATCGCGGGACGTGAACTAGATAGGCATTACATCCCATCTAGATACCCTAATGCTTTCGATTCTGGATATCCAGGCATGTATTATGATGAGGTAACAGCTATGAAAGCATTAGAATCTGCTAGGAGAATAATTAATTGGGTGAGAGAATGCTTAAAGAAAACTGGACTAGAAATATAGAAGAAATTGTTGATAAGATAAGCAGAATGTTTGAGATAGAAGGAGTAATAGTTTTTGGGTCATGGAGTAGAAGAGGGGGAGGAGAGTGGAGCGACTTAGATATATTGGTAGTAAGTGATGATGTTAAGAAAATAAATATACTTGATAGATTTAGGATCACGTTTGAGTTAGGAATCCCAAGAATAGACGTATTCATTTATACTTATGAAGAAGTTGAATCAATGTTAAATAGGATGAATCCTTTAATTCTCTCCGCACTTACAGAAGGAATAATTGTTAGATCAAGTGAGAGGATCAGAGGTCTCATTGAATATGCGAGAAAAAGATTTACTAGAAGAGAACGTTTATGGATTATGAAAGACTAAATTCTGAACAATTAATACTTATACCATGTTTAGAGAGCTCGTCTATAAAGAGCTTCGAGTCTCTAATTACTGCTTCGGGGGGTTTAACTCCAATAAAATCTAATTCTCCTCTAGAGAGTTTTACTGCTCCTAAAGCTGCTGGTAACCCTGTCAGCTTTCTCATCCTATCCATGGATATGAATGATATCTTCCTGTCTTTTCCTTCTGCATCAACCCTTACAGCACTAAGCTGTAAACCTCCAGCTCTAAAGATATCTTCAATCCTATGAATCCACCTTGATAAATTCTCAATCTTAGCATCTGAATCTATTTTTAAGATTTTCAGTAAGAACTTAGCGAAACCATTCTGCCATGAGGGTATAAGCCCACCATGCACAGTTACATCATTTTTCACTTTGATGAATCTAGGTATCGTAATAGGTTCTGGATG
Source organism: Candidatus Geocrenenecus arthurdayi (assembly GCA_023539395.1). GTDB lineage: Archaea > Thermoproteota > Nitrososphaeria_A > Caldarchaeales > Wolframiiraptoraceae > Geocrenenecus > Geocrenenecus arthurdayi. The sequence goes on from JAKCEX010000003.1 coordinate 57,346, forward strand.
ACCAGTATAATATAATTTAATGGCTCCAATAGGTTTTGGAAACTCTACGTTTACTCCACCGCTTCCCGCATCTACATATGCGTATTCTCCTCCTAGATACATGGGAACTCTACCTATGAGTGCATGGAATAGATGCATTACTACAGCTAGCCCTCTTGAATCAGCTGCAGAGCCAACCCAGTAAATATGGACATAATCTAGTTCTCCTATTCTACGCGAAGCTTCTAAAGCGAGGATATTCGATAAACCTGGTGTCCATCCGAGACCCGTGATACCAGATAACTTTTTCTTAACTGCTAATTCATTAAGACCTAATATCTTCTCGGCTGCATCATAATCATCACATACATCAACGAAGTTTAGGTCAGCATCAATTAAATTCTTCGTAATATTAAACCCATACTTATAGAATGGACCAACAGCATTAACAACTACATCAACTCCTTTCGAAGCTTCTCTTAATGAATCAATTTTTAGAGCATCAACTTTAGATGCGTATACTTCATATCCCTTGGACCTGAGAGTTTTAGATACTTCTTCAGCTTTGGCTTGATTTACATCGCCAAGGACTACTTCATCAACATTAAGTGAGCAGAGTATCTCTGCAATCGCAGAACCGATATCACCAGCTCCTCCTAAGACAAGGACCTTCATCTACGATTTACTAACAAGAATGAAATAGATAAGCTTAATTGATAGAAGATCCTATGTAGTCATTCATATTACACTCATATCTATTTAATCGAGAAGCATTGCAGAGAAGCTTATAAAGTGGGTCTCTCAGGAAGACCTCTAAAATTTTTGATTCTTGGTAATAAGTAGTCGAGTGGATATAGAGAATCGTTGATTCAATAAGGTAAAACAAACTATGGTAAGAGAGATTATTTATTGAATTGTACTTCTAATGCTTTCAACATGTCTAAGGTTTATGAAGTATCGTTCTCTCATGTTCTCAATGATTATTACTGGAGGATCAGAGTCTAAGCTATAGCCGACTAGTTTTCCATATATCGGCTCACCTCTAGCTGTAATCACCTCCACTTCTTTATCTAGAGATTGATGTAGATATGCTCTAAACATGGTAATCTTCTTAAGTACTTCACTCATCCCCACATGTCACCTTCTAGTCGAATCAAGAATATGATGGCAAATGTATTTAATAGAGTTTCCTCCACGTTTATTAGAGAATTAGAAGATGTGTAGCGAGGAATCAGTATCATTAACTACCATTTTCTCTTATTTAGGATAGATAAAGGCTTATAATGACTTTGTAGAGGTATAGTTCGGTCTTTATGAAATCTTTCAGCGTTCGTTTTAGAGTTTCATGGGTTGAGACGGATGCTGCTAAAGTGGTACATTTCTCAAATTATTTTAGATATTTTGAGAGAGCTGAAGAAGAATTCTATAATTCCCTCGGCATGGATTTCCAATCATTTTCTAGTTATGATATATGGTTTCCAAGAATTGAGGCATTCTGTAGGTATTTATCACCCTGCAGGTTTAATGATTTAATAGAAGTAACATTATGGATAGATGAAATTAGAGAAAAATCAATAAAATACCACTTTACTATCAATAATCTAACAAGTGGTAAGAAGGCTGCGGAAGGGCATGTTGTAATAGTTTCAGCAAATATTAGAGAGGGTCAAGCTGTCCCTCTACCGAGAGAGATGGTTGAGAAGATCAAGACTTTTTGTAATATGAATACTGGAGATTGAAGCATGCCCTCTAAGACTTAAACTTGACATGTTCTCTAAACCAAGACTACGCTTACATACTTAAACTCATCAATACATAGAGCAACCGAATACTCAGCTTAATGGTTCTGTTTTAATTACTGTTATGGTTTTTCATAATGTATCCTGTGTTCTTAAGAATAGTAAAGTTGATAATATATTAATTGTGGATAGCGTCTAGTTGGTGCACCTCATAAGGATAACCTATATTGATGGATGAGTCAGAGGTCCGCTTAGTGAAGAAGTTCGACTCTTAATAGATAGTGGGGCCACATCTAGTGTTCTTCTCGAAGACGTCTGTGGAAAGATAGGATTGAACCTAGTTAGGGAACGTGAATTCATATTAGCTGATGGAACTGTAATAAAGAGGAAAGTTTCAGAATGCTACATAATTCTACTGCAGGGAGAAGCCATGCACCTGTTGTGCTAGGTGAAAAAGATGACCACCCTATTCTAGCAGTTGTTACATTAGAGATTTTAAGGCTTAGTCTCTAATCCATTTAAACGCATACTACAACTTATCAAGATACATCTTATCTAGTCTAGTTAATTTTAATTGAGACTATACATTACATGTTGTTAATAGTTTATTTTACTTCCCAGCCTAGTAATGCTAAATCAAAATCTGTAATTAGTCCTAGTAATCTATTGCTAGAGTCTACTACTGGAACTCTTCTGAGATGTTTATTCTTCATAATTTTTACGACTTCTAAGACCGTGGATGTGGGGCTACATGTTATAGGGTTCTTAGTCATTATATCTTCAACTTTAAGCTGCTGTATGTTCACCTGACTTAATACAGCCTTCGTAACAATATCTCTAAAGGTAATTAAACCATGCAAAATACCTTCCGAGTCAATTACTGGAAGGCATTCAACATCGTATTCAATCATCTTCTTGACAGCTTCTTCGACACTACTCCCCACGGTAACAGTAATCAAACTCCTAGTCATAACGTCATCAACAAGAATCTTAGCGGTTTCCAGCTTATCCATCTCTATGCTTGAATACATATTCAGAGATATTTAAATACTCTTTGGTAGGTGTAATTCGTGAAACTAGTCAATCTACTTAGACTTAAGGATTACCAACTTAATTCATTATCATCATTAAAAGATGGAGTGGCTAAAACAATTGTAATAGATTTATTCTAGTTTAAAGGATGAGACGAAGATTAGTAGAGAACAGGATACATAATTTTCAGTAATATTCATTAAAAGATTCATAGTTATAGATATTTAGGAGATTTCTTCATGAGAGAAGTCTATATTGTTGATGCTATTAGGACTCCCATAGGAAAATTTGGGGGGTCATTAACAAGGTTTTCAGCTGTTGAGTTAGGAGCTCTTGTAATTAGGAAAATACTTGAAAGGAATAATCTTGATCCAAGTATTTTAGATATAGTTATAATGGGTCAAGTTATCCGTGATGGGACTGGACAGAATACTGCACGTCAAGCAAGCATTATAGCCGGAGTCCCAAATAGCGTAGATGCATTTAATGTAGACACGGTTTGTGCTTCAGGGATGATGGCGGTTATCAATGGAGCATCACTCATCAAGTCTGGAGATGCTGATTTAATAATTGCAGGTGGAATGGAGAGTATGAGTAGGTCTCCATTCATAATACCATACCAATATAGATGGGGGGTTAAAATAGATTATACTGGAGACCTGAAAATATTAGATTCGCTAGTCTATGAAGGTCTTAGAGACCCTTTCAATGGTATGGTTATGTTACAAGAAGCAGACATGGTTGCTGCTGAGAGAGGGTATAATCGTGAGAGACTGGAAGAGATTGCTTATGAAAGTCATATGAGAGCATACAGTGCAACAAGGTCTGGGTATTTCAAGAAAGAAATCATCCCTATAATATTAGATGATAAAGTAATCTTGGAGATTGATGAAGGAATCAGACCAGATACTTCTCTTGAGAAGATATCCAAGCTGCCTCCCATCTTTCAAGGTGGGATACATACTGCAGCTACTTCAAGCCAAATTAGTGATGGCGCATCTGCTATATTACTAGCAAGTGAAGAAGCCATCGGGAAATATAACCTAAGGGTTAGAGCAAAGATAGTTGGATATAGCTGGGCAGCAACAGATTCATGGCGTTTCCCAGAAGCACCAATCCATGCTGTGAGAAAGCTGTTAACTAAAGCAGGGTTAACACTTGATGATATAGACTTATTTGAAAATAATGAAGCTTTCGCGGTATCAACAGCATTGTTTGAAGATATGCTAGGGGTTAGTAGGAGCAGGTTGAATGTTTTTGGAGGTGCAATTGCTTTGGGGCACCCGTTAGGTGCAAGTGGAGCAAGGATAATAACTACGTTAATCAATGCCATGGAGCACTATAATTGCTTCAGGGGCGTAGCAGCTCTTTGCCACGGTACGGGTGGTGCAACCTCCATAATGATCGAAAGAGCTGATTAACGACAAGTCTACGCCGTAGACAACAGTTTCAAAGTAGATAGTTTTTAATAGGAATGAGTTGAAGATGTATCCGAAGCGATAAACCACGTAGCGGGACTTTGAAGGAGGAGCTTGTGGGAGATCTGATAATAATAGTATCGTATTTCGCCGGGAAACTCTACAGCTTGAGGAGATAGTTGAAGATATCGGAAAGCTCATGTCATGTTAGACTTAAGAAAACTATTCCACATTCATAAGGTTTATGAAGTGAAGAGAGCGAGATTGCAGCAGAAATCATCGAGGAATCCCTCCCTTCTAGCAAAATATTTTGCTAGGAGGGGGAGGAATAGAACTAGAGACTTTATCCATAAGCTGATAACATTCACCACAAGAATCTCCAGCTTAGAGGCTTAAGTATTATGGAAGCATAAGCTTGAAATATCATCTGTAAAACAATTAGTTGGGTGACCCTTTCTGAGTAATAATCCCTATATCCTTGATGAAGGTGAAGCACCTTTACTAGGCTGGATGGATCCTGATGAAGCAAGAGAATGGGTAAGGAAAAATAAGCAAAGAGAGTATATTAGTAAATTAATGTCTCCAAGTGAGGCCGTGCAGAAATTCATCAAAGATAGTTCTTATGTAGCTTTTGGAGGTTTCGGTCACGTCAGAGTTTCCATAGTTATCATACATGAGATTATAAGACAGAATGTTAAAAACTTAATCTATGCAGCTAAAACAGCGGTTCATGATATTGATCTTCTTATCGCAGCAGGGTGTGTTAGTAGAGTTGAAGTAGCATATGCGTTTGGACACGAATTGAGAGGCTTGTCACCTGCAGGTAGGAGGGCTGTTGAAACAGGAGAAGTTGAAGTTGTTTCTGAGTGGAGTAATGCTGCTTTTGAATGGAGATTTAAAGCAGCAGCTATGGGTTTACCATTCTTACCGGCTAGAGTGATTGCTGGAACAGACACGTTTAAGAAGAGTAGTAGTAAGATTATCAGGGATCCCTTCAGTAATAAACCTATTGTTCTTATTCCAGCATGCTATCCAGATGTAGCTGTAATCCATGTCCATAGAGCAGACATATATGGGAATGCACAGATACTAGGTCATACAATTATGGATTTTGAGTTGGCAAGAGCTGCTAAAAGACTAATAATAACTACTGAGGAGGTAGTTCCTACAGAAGAGATTAGGAGGCAACCATACCAAACAACTATACCGTTCTTCCTTGTAGATGCAGTCGTAGAACAACCCTTCGGGTCTCATCCTGGAAACATGCCATACATCTATGCCTTTGATGAAGAACATTTTGCTGAATACCTATCATTAACTAAGACGAGAGAGGGCACCCTCCAATATCTACAAAAATATATCTATGGAGTAGAAGACTTCTGGGGGTATTTAGAAAGGATAGGCGGATATAGGAAATTGAAGTACTTAATGGATTTAGAGAAGAAGAGGACTGAGCCTATCTATCCATGGGTGGAGTGAAGGTATGCTTACTACTTATAGTCCAGTAGAGATGATGGTTGCTGCTGCTGCGAGGATACTAGAGGATAAGAAGATAGTATTTGTAGGGACAGGCATGCCTATAATTGCTTCAATAGTAGCCAAAAGATTGTACTGCCCAAACCTCCTCATAATCTTTGAGGCAGGAGGTATAGACCCATTACTAGACAGGTTAACAGTATCGGTAGGAAGCTCGTACACGATAGATAGAGCAATCATGGCTACTAGTATGGATTACGTAATGTCTCTTGCACAACGAGGATACATAGACTATGGATTTCTAGGAGCAGCACAGATTGATAGATACGGAAACATAAACACAACTGTGATAGGTGATTGGAGGAGACCCAAAGTCAGATTGCCTGGGAGTGGGGGGGCAAATGATGTAGGTTCATTATCATGGAAGACTATTACGATAATGAGGCAAGATAAACTGAGGTTCGTAGATAGAGTAGACTATGTAACTACTCCTGGATACCTAAATGGACCAGGTAGCAGAGAGAGAACTGGTCTCCCAATCAATACGGGTCCATATAGGGTAGTTACTCAGATAGGAGTTTACGGATTCCATCCTGAAACAAAAGAGATGATGTTGCTAGCATTATACCCCAATACAACTCTGAAAGATGTCCAAGAGAATTCTTCTTTTAAAATAATCGTTCCTGAGAAGGTTGAAGTTCTAGACCCACCTACGATAGAAGAATTGAAAGTTATGAGAGAAATCGATCCAGCTGGGATTATTATTCCAAGGAGGTAAGGAAAGTGGTAGTCATACCATGAAGAAGATAAATACACGTAGAGAATCTAGGTTAAACTATAGTAAACAAGACCATCTATAATTTCTCTAGCAATGATTTTCTTCTTTTCTAGGTATTGGAGGTGGGCTATAGTTTCACCAATAATAAACCATTTCTGAATAACTGGTATGTCATCCCACTTATCATACTTCAATTCCCACGTTATGGAAGGTGCTATCTGCCAAGCTGTCTTCATCCCATTCTTTAAAGAATTAATTACTTCTCTAAGCCTCTTAGTATGATGTTCTTTAATCTCAAAGATTCTTCTTCTGATATCTCCTTTAAAGCTTCTATGCCCCGGTAAGGTAACTTCTATATCGAGTTGGTAGATTTTGTCTAAACTTTTAAGATACTCTTCAAGAGCTTCACGCCCCTCCCAGTATGTGATGTTAGGTGTTATATCGAATAGTATGTGGTCTCCTGAGAAAATTATCTTTTTATCTTCATCGTACAAACACATATGTCCAGGTGTATGTCCAGGCGTTAAGACCGCTTGGAGAGAGTAATCTCCATACTCTAAGGTTTCCCTATCGTCTACGTTATGGAAATCAACTTTACTTAGATATCTTATAGCTGGATGAAGGCTTATGATCTTCTCTGCATCTTCTTGTGGTAAACCATTCATGACGAAGTATTCTATAACCTTCTTCCACATGCTAATATCATCTATTATCTTTGATGCAATCTCAGAATCTATACTACTCATGAAGACTTCTTTCGTCAATCTACCTGCGAGTCCGAGATGGTCTGCATGAAGATGGGTAATAAAATAATCTGCTCTCCTAAAATCGACCCCAATCTCTCTCAAAGCTCTAATGAATTCTAGATAACATACATCTAAATTAAAGCTAGTATCTATTATCAAGGGTTTAGAACTTTTTATTACATACGAATTAACATATTTGAGGGGATTCCTGGGTAGAGGTGTTTCAATCCTATAAAGATCAGGGCGTACCTTATCTACTTTCACCAATCCGCCATTCTCAATTAACCTAATAGGATAAATATTTATCACATTAAGTAAGTAATTAAGTAAGCTTAATCGTAGGAGCCTTTGAGTTAACCTGCAAAACTCCAGATAATTTGTGCTAAGTTACTCTCAAGATTGTATTTAGAGTTAGCTTGATCTTCCTTACTCTCTTACTGGTTTAAAATATTCAATATCTAGTATATCACCTTTCCTCTCTTCACGCCATACTGCTTGAACCCTCATACCAGGTCTAAGTTCTCTAGCTGCTTTCTCAATATCAGTAAGGTCGACGCCTCCTATGAAGTGTGTGAAGCCTACATCTGCTCCATCTAATTCTATTATCCCTACTATGTATGGTGGCTTTCTAACCTGGCCTACAAAGCTGAAGTTTATTATGGTGAATGTTCTCAGAATCCCCTTATCTCCAACCTCAACCCATTCATCAGTATCTACGAAGCATCTTGGACAGAACTTTCTAGCTGGTACAAGCACTCTTCTACATTTTGGGCAGCGAGTACCTAATATTTTCTTATTCTTTAATCCTTCAAGGAATCTTGCTCCAACTGGTCCAGTAGCCCATCTATAGGGTAGACTCAATGCACCTTCAATTATCCTAGGCTCTATTTCTTCGCCCAACTAAAGAACCCTCCCTACTTACTCCTACTAAGTATAAATACGCTATTTAAGGAATACGACCCACCCATTGCATGTGCAAATGCTGTCTCAACAGCAGGTATCTGCCTCTTACCTGCTCTCCCCATTACTTGGAGAGCTGCCTCTGCGATACGCTGTAACCCAGTAGCACCTATCGGGTTAGTACATAGAACGCCCCCAGAGGGGTCGGTTGGTAGCTGTCCATCCTTGTTGAAGAAGCCTTCTTTTACTAGTTTTACTGCTTCACCCCTACTGCAGAAGCCGAAGCATTCATAGAATGTTAGTTCCTGGTATGTGAATGGATTGTATACTTCAGCTACATCTATCTGTTTTACAGGGTTCTCTATACCAGCCATCTTGTAAGCTTTCTGAGCTGCTTTAACCGCTGAAAGCCACCAAACCAAGTCTTTATCTGCTAATAATTGTTCATCACCACAGTAACCTAAACCCTTAATCCATACAGGTGTATCTGTAATCTTTCTTGCTTTATCTTCAGAAGCTAGGATGACTGCACAAGCACCATCTGATATAGGACATATATCTAGCAGTCTTATGGGATACGCAACTATGCGTGATCTCAATACATCTTCTACTGTTATCTCTTGTTTAATATGTGCGTATGGGTTATCTAATGCAGCTAAGTGATGTTTAACGGATAGGAGTGCAGCAGCTTCTGCAACTTCCTCAAGAGTGAAATTATATCGGTGAATATACTCCATTGCCTGCATTGCAAATACTCCAGGAGCACCAGCTAGGAATGGTCTCTCATACCTATAATCCCATATCGTAGTCATGACCCCCTGAGGGTCTCCCTCATACATCTTCTCTGCTCCTACAACCATAACTACATCGAATAATCCCGATGCTACATGATAGTATCCAGTGTGAGCGATGGATCCTCCTGTAGTTCCGCATGTCGCCACTCTTATGATAGGTTTTCGATACGCTCCAACAGCATCAGCCCAGTATAGGTGAGGAGCATTTATACCTGACATAGGTGCAGGCATAGAACCAGTTATGAATGCTTCTATATCTTTTATATCTAACCTAGCATCTTCTAGAGCTTCTTTTACAGCTTCATGTACTAGTTCTGGGAAGCTTACATCATCTCTCCTACCACATCTCGTTTGACCCACGCCTACAATTGCTACCTTCCTCATTTTTTCACCTACCCAATACGATGACGGTATGGTGACTACCTGCAGCCCCATGAGTACTATGTGCAATGGCGGTTTCAGCATCAGGCACTTGTCTTCTACCAGCTTCTCCCTTCAATTGGAGAGTAGCTTCAGCTACTCTTATCAAGCCTCTAGCAACATATGGGTTAGTTGCTAATACTCCACCCGAAGGATTTACTGGTAACTCTCCATACATCCCCGTAACACCATCAGCTATTAGCTTCCAACCTTCTCCTCTGTTACAGAACCCTAAACCTTCATACCATAATAATTCTTGAACAGTTGAGGTTTCACATACTTCTGCTAAATCTATCTGTTTCCTAGGATATCTTATGCCGCTCATCTTGTAAGCTCTCTCGGATGCTTCTCTTAATGAAACAACTTCTAGTAAGTCTCTATCTCCAAGGAAGTAGTGGTCTACACTCCATCCTACTCCTCTAATCCATACGGGTGTATCTGTAAGTTTTCTTGCAGCTTCTTCAGATGAAATAAGAACTGCTACAGCACCATCAGACCCATCAGCTACTTCAAGCCTCCTAAGGGGGTATGCTAGAATCTCTGATCCAAGTACTTCATCTATTGTTAGATTCATCCTCCTATGTGCATAAGGGTTATTGATAGCGTTTCTATAATTCTTGACAGCTATTTCAGCTCTTATCTCATCTGATAACTTATATCTAGATACATATTGTTGCGCTTGGAGACCTGCAGCTGTAACTTCTTCAATGCCAACTGGTCTCTGGTAGAATGGGTCTGAGTTTAAACTAGTTATATCGCTTATACTAGGTGCTTCCGAACACTTTGTTACAGCTACAATAAGAGCTTTATCAAAATGACCTGAAAGTATCCTCATAAATGCGTAAACGAAGCCTAACGCAGAATCTTCTTCAACCTTAGGTGAATCCTTTAAATATGCTCCAGCAGCATCAAAATAGAATACATTGGAACATCCTGAACCCTGCCAGAAATCAGATGAAGAAGTAATTATTGTTTCTAGGTCTTCAATAGATATTCCTGTCTTCTCCAATAATTCTTTAACAACTATGTAGACAAGGTCGGAGACAGTCAGATTTCTTATATAAGGTGCACCGTGCTTAGTTTGTGCAACATCAACAATAGCAACTCTACCTGACAACTACAATCACAACCTTCAACATCATATTCTTTAGCATATCCATATCCACCAAAAGTCTGCATTGCCCAGTAGACTGCTTTTATCCCAGCTTCCACAGCAACAGTCTTAGCGATATTTGCTGTTTCACCTACAGATCTATAGTCGGCTTTATGATCGAAAAGCCAAGCTGCTTTAAAATTCATTAATCTAGCGCATTCCAGCATAGCATATGCTTCAGCTAATGGGAATTGTAATCCTTGATAGCTTCCAATAGGATCTGCGAAAACTCTTCTATGTTTCGAGTATTCTACCGCTTTCTTTATGGCTAGTTTTGAGATTCCTATAGCTGCAGATGTAAAGCTCATTCTCTCTGGGTTAAGTGTATCTAATAGTATATACCATCCTTCATCTACTGGAGGGATTAGGGAGTCCGATGGTACACGTAATTCGCTTATACTTACTTCACAACTCTTAGAATAATTTATTCCATGTTTTGGGATAGGGCTAGCCTTAACAGATTCGTTTGGGAGGTCTACGAGGAATAGACTTAAACCAAAGGTCTTCTTAGGTGCTTTTTCAAGTGGAGTAGTTCTAGCAATGAGTAGCATTCCTCTTGCTCTGTCAATACCACTTATGAATATCTTATTTCCGTTTATTATCCATTCATCACCTTCTCTTCTTGCAAACGTTTTTATTGCAAGAGTATTTGTTCCAGCATCTGGCTCTGTTAAAGCCATACAAAATTCAATCTGGCCCTTGGCAATCTTCGGCAAGTACTTCTCCTTCTGCTCTTTAGTTCCATGTCTAGCTATTGTTAATCCGCCAAGTACTTCCGTTAGGATGAGATACCATGCTCCACCCATTCCACAACCATTTGCTGAAAGCTCTTCTATAGCTATTAGAAGCTCTGTTAACCCATAGCCTGATCCACCATATTCTTCTGGGATAACTATTCCAAAAAATCCTGCTTCTGAGATTGCTTTAAAGAATTCTTCTGCAAATTCTTCTTTCTCTTCTTTCTCCCTCCAGTATTCTGGTGGGAAATCACGTGCTATCTCTCTTGCTGATTCAGCAATTGCTTTCTGCTCTTCAGTTAGTTCGAAATCCATACATACTCCTCCATTACAAGCAGACACCTTACTATTGAAGACGCCTAATGTTTAATTAAGTTTATCATTGTGCAAAGTAGGAATATTCTAAGCCGAATAAAGCTAGTGATGCTTTAAGACTAGACTTATTTATGAACACTAAATCATGGATTCAAAGCTCAGAATCTTCATTAGCTATATGCCTCACTAGCTTTGTATAGTGATAAGAATGATTTCTACATCATTTAAGATTATGTTGAGAAAAGCCTTTTTTTCAGACTGAAAGTATCTGCAGCATTCTTCTTGCATTTTCTAACATATCATGATTATTGTTGAAGAATACGTAAACTTTCTCTGGACTTGCCTCTTTAATTCTCTCTGCTACATCTTTCAATTCCTGGTCTGTATAATAATGCGAGTACCATGCTGTTCTACCATGCATTCTTTCATAAACTATACCGTTTGTATTGAATATATCAGTAGGGAAATCTGGAGAGTCGATGCTAACCCAGGTTATATTAAGCTTTGAAGCCCATTTAACATAGTTTTCGTTATACCATTTCATGTTTCTAACTTCGAGAGCAAATCTCTTGTTGAGACCTGTCCTTTTTACGAAGTCTTCTATAGTCTGTATTGCTCTAGGTGTCATAGATGGTGGAAGCTGGAATAAGTAGAAGTCTATGTAGCTGTCAAGCGGCGAGAATAGAGAATAAAATTTCTTCCATAACTGGTAAGCTTTTTCATTGAATTTGAATACATGGGTTATGAGTCTATTAACTTTGATAGCCCATTTAAGAGTTTTACCCTTTGAAGCCCATGAACGCACCATAGTTGGATATGGGTAACGGTAGAAGCTCATAATTAATTCAACAGCATTTAGACCAGAATATCTAACAAACCAATCAAGGCTTCCATCTTGGTTCCATGAGTAAAACCATCCCGAAGTACCAACAAAATACTCCATTCTCACCAGCCTACCCTCAGGATCCCTTAATGAGCTCTTTCGTATATTCTTAACCATCCACTCTAAAAATGCCTTAACAATTCTTAATGATGTATCACTAAAGATTAGGATGTCTAGCGAACTTCACGAAAGAAACATAATCCTTTTAACTAGGATAATACACGAAACCTAAGGATTATATCTATCTTCGATAAATTTGCTGAAAAATACTATAGAGAGTCTCAAAAAGATCTTGAGATAGCAAGGAAAGCTTTGAGATATGAGGATTATCCTCAAGCTGTCTTCTATGCTCAGCAAAGTGTTGAGAAAAGTGTTAAGGCTATGTTAGAAGCAAAGAGACATGTGATTTACAATAATGGTCCAGAGCTTATAAGTATGTTCGTTGACGTGTTGAAAATGAGTGGGAGAATGAATTTGAGAACATTCTAGGAGCCCTAGAATATTTAACGGAGTATTATACTAGGGGATGGCTAGCCATGTCTAAGACTTTAGCCAAGGTTTATTCATTCAGGTGGCCGGCAAAAGTATTCGTTGGATGGATATTCGAGGATCCAAAGACTGCTGAGGAGGTCGTAAAAGTATTCAGAAACGTATTCAGCAAGGTGGAGAGGAAGTGGAGGAGCATTAATGGTAGGAGACTACCATTGATAATGATAGACTGGGAAGAGTGGATGCAAATATTTGCGTTTACCGGAAACCCGCTAAACCCACTAGACATAATAGCCTTCAGATACCTCAGGAATACTAGGATGGAGAAGGCTCTCAAGCAGCTGGCAAGAGACCTAGCAGGATTCTTCGAGGAATTAGTGGAAAAGTAGAAGGAGGTGTTATAGAAGATGGTTAGGAGAGTCTTCGTTGATACTAAATGGAGGTCTAAGAAGAATAGAGGCTCGAAGATGCATCTATGCTATGACCCAGAAAAAGATATCTTCTTTGAAGTCAATGAACTCACCGAACTCAAGGACTATGATGAGATATA
>JAKCEX010000074.1 GCA_023539395.1 Candidatus Geocrenenecus arthurdayi
TCTTCAGTTAGAAAATACAAATGTCTTCAAACAAATATTCTTATATAGTGTATAATTCCTATACTTTGAGAATGAGAACAATAGAAGAACTGAATAGGTATTGCCTACAGTATGGATTCTTTTATCCCACAGCAGAGATCTACAAGACAGCACCTAGTGGGTTTTGGGAGTATGGGCCTTTAGGTACACTTCTTAAACAGAAATTTCTACAAATGGCGATGAAAGAATTAGTTAGGAAAGATGAAATGATTCTTATAGATGGTTCCCAAATCCTTCCACGCGACGTATTCCTCGCATCTGGACATTTAAATTTCTTTACAGACCCCCTATGTTCTTGTAACAACTGCGGCTCTATCTTTAGAGCTGATAAACTCATAGAAGAACAAGCAGGTATACCTGTCCCAGAGCGCACACCACCCCAAGAGATAATAAGACTACTACAAAATGTTAAATGTCCATCATGTAATGGCGAACTTGGTAATCTGAGGTTGTTTAACATGATGTTTAAAACCACGGTTGGTGTAAATGGTGATGAAGTATACTTGAGACCTGAAACAGCACAGAATATCTATATCTCCTTCCCACGTTTATACGTTTATGCTAGACGTAAACTACCTCTTCCAGTAGCACAAATCGGGAAAAGTTTTAGAAATGAAATCTCACCACGTCAATCACTCTTACGTCTTAGAGAATTTACACAACTAGAAGTTGAAGTGTTCTATAACCCAAAAACCGTTAATGATATAGAGAAGTATAAAAAAGTAAAGGATAAAAGAATTCCGTTATACATCAATAATCAAAGAATTATGTTATCATGTGAAGAAGCAGTTGAACAGGGATACATCTCAAACTGGCTTCAAGCATATTACTTAACTTTAATATATGAGTTCTATATTAAACTCAACATACCACCTGAGAAAATCAGATTCCGAGAACTGAGTGATGATGAAAAAGCATTTTATGCAAGAAGAGCTTGGGATTTGGAGGTAGAAATGAGTATGGGTTGGATTGAGTTAGTAGCCTGCAACGATAGAGGAGACTATGACTTAACAGCTCATATGAAGGTAAGCGGTGAAGAAATGTATGTACCCGATAATACTTCTAGATTAGTGCCCCATGTCTTTGAGTTATCTATGGGTGTTGATAGAAGTATTCTATCCCTGCTTGACCTTAACCTCATTAAAGAAAATGAAAGAACAGTTTTAAGACTACATCCAGCTCTTGCACCAATAACAGTAGCGGTCTTTCCATTGATTAAAAATGACATGTTAGTAAGAATGGCAAAAGACATCTATGAATTATTGAGGCTTGATTTTGATGCATTTTATGATGATTCGGGGAGTATAGGTCGGAGATACAGAAGACAAGACATTATTGGAACACCATATTGTATAACTATTGACTTCGACACTTTAAAAAACCAGACTGTTACTATAAGAGATAGGGACACTATGGAGCAGAATAGGGTTGAGACTTCACAGATTAAGAAATACCTAATAGAAAGATTGGGTATTTATCAATTCTGACATTACTTTTTTATAAATCAGCTTTTTGACGTGTCTCAGGTCTAATGTATGCATCCACACATGTGGCTCCTACTTCAATTTTAAACATCATGTTAAAGTATGAAAATAATCTAGCTCTCCGCTACATATAGAGCATTTAATATTATTTTCTTTAACTATCTCCTTAATCTTATCTAAGTTGAGCCCTTTCAGGTATATGTAAGCCTATTGTTTCTTCAATTAATTTATCTATTCTATAGACTGAGTTAGCATCTTAGACATTTTGCAATTGGATCTACAAAGCTTTTTAAGTGCCCTGAAGCTACAAAAACGTTTCTAGAGAGAACTTGAGCTCCGTCAATCTCAATCATATTATCTCTTCTAACAAGTTCTCTCCTCCATAATTGGTAAACTTCCTCTTAAGAGATACTCCTAGAGAACCATGATTCCAGAATCCTGCTGGAGCATCACTATATATCTCTGAGGCAGGATAGAAGGAGCCTCTCTAATGCAAGCCTCATAGCTTCTTCATAGTTTGATTGGTACCTGAAGTTCTACTTAAACTAACCTACCTAGATGTTAAGCATAATACTGGTTCATATAAACTTACTTAAATTCTAGAATTACTATTTTCAACATAGGTTTAAAAATGGATTAGACGATTACTTCTTTCAACCATATATTGCTGCTCTACAGCTTGGGCAGAAGTGATTTAAGTTAACCCAAGCATCTATGCAATCTCTATGGAAGAGTGCTCCGCATGCACTACACTTAACAGCATTCTCACTAGTTAATGGATAATAACATATTGTACATACTCCTTCTTCAACATCTTCAGCAATATCTATATGGGCTACAGTAGCTGTAGCAGCCCTCCTTCCAGTGGGTGGAAATGATGCGCTTGGCTCAACGGGTGGTGGAGGATATACGGTAGCAGTCGTTGCTTCTACAGGATAAACTATTTCCTTCTTTAAAGGTGTTAACAGTATAAGAGCGCCTATACCGAGCTCTATGATTCCAGTAAATATTGCTGCGAAGAAACCTAAGTCTGGGTAGCCTCTAAGGTTTACTTCAAGAATCTTGAATACATAAACATATACTGGAGAAGACAGTGCTAGTAGTCCTCCAATAGTTGTTAACCCTCCGATTACTGCTTTAATAGCACCTAACCTCTTAACAAAGTATGCAGTAAGTAGACTGAAGCCAGCCATTAAACCACCAATGATAGAAAATAGGAAAGATTCAATAAAATCGTATCCAGTAAGTGTTAGGATAACACCTCCGTCTGTCTCGATATACCATCCAAGCAGCAAAGTGAGAATATGTATAGCTCCTGCAACAGCTCCACCTGCACCAATCCTAAAAAACCTAGAAGTAACCTCCTCCTGTGTAACAATCAAATACTATACGCCTCTATACATGAATTCTACATCTCTTTTATAAAGTTCTCTCTTAAACTTTTCTCGAGAACCTTAAAAGAAAAGCTTTTCCATCTGTTAATAAATTATTTTAGAGAGTAATTGTAAATTCTATAAGTAGTATTGAAAGCAGATATAGGACGACGGCTATATCAGAAACTTAGGAAGAATTAGAGGAGCATCATATTGACGGATTATTCCTAAACTCTAAAAGAGATTATAGAGTTCTCAGGAAGAGTGTTAAGGTATTCTATCAAAGTGTACAAGTATTCTGAAGAGAAGTTAATAATTGGATCATTCTAAAATTCTGTTATCAGCGACTAATAGAACATGATACTTTGGAGGTCAGATTCATAGATTCTCAATACTTGGCTTGATTTTATTGCCTGCGATTTCAATAGCTTCTCTTAGTTTATCCTTTTCTATCCAGTATGGCTCCAGTATCATGTGGCC
>JAKCEX010000075.1 GCA_023539395.1 Candidatus Geocrenenecus arthurdayi
GGAGACTTTGATGGTATGATGAAGTTCGGAGACTTGGCATGGTACTATGTTCATGGTGGTAGGAAGATTGTAGTCTTAGACGTCTCTGACAAATATAGATAAGGTGATGTATGGGTATGAGAGAGAAGATTATTAAGTTTGTTAGAACTGATAATACTCTAATAATGGCTGATGCGGTGAATAGAACTGTATAATCGTCTCGGAAGCTTTAAGAATAACCTATTGGAATGAATAATGGAAATAAATGTCTGAAGAATTAATTGATAAATTTAGGATATTCGGTAAATGGAGTATTGAAGGCGTTGAGGTAAGAGACCCTGGGTTAAAGAGGTATATCAGCCTAAAGCCTACTCTAATACCTCACTCTGGTGGAAGGCATGAGCATAGAAGATTTGGGAAAGCTGAAGTAAATATTGTTGAGAGACTTGCAAATATGTTTATGAGACCTGGGAGAAATGGTGGGAAGAAGACTAAAGGATTAAAGATTGTTAAAAATGCATTTGAGATAATATATCTGAGAACTGGTAGAAATCCACTTGAAGTCTTAGTAAGAGCTCTTGAAAATTCTGCACCCCGAGAAGATGTTACAAAACTAATCTATGGAGGGATACTATATCTTAAAGCTGTTGATATATCCCCCCAGAGGAGGCTAGACTTAGCTTTAAGATATATTGCTCAAGCAGCTAGAGAAGCATCATTTAGAAGTAAGAAAAAAGTTGAAGAAGCTTTAGCAGACGAGATAATCATGGCTGCTGAGAATGATAGTAAAAGCTACGCTATTAGAAAGAAGGTCGAACTAGAGAGAATGGCTTACGCATCCCGCTAAAACACATCTACAAAATACTCAATGTTGATCAATCACCTCAGAGGATACTTAACAACAAGTTTAAATAATGAGCGACTGAACCCTCAAGAAAAAGGCTAGATTACCTCTATGCATCTTCCTCTTCCTCTTTCTTCCTCTACTGTAAATTTATATAATCCCAAGTATCTTAGTGTTCTTGAAAGATAGGTAATAGGTGTTCCATAATGTCATCTAAACCACACTTAAACCTAATAGTAGTGGGTCACGTTGACCATGGTAAATCAACTACTATGGGTCACTTCTTGACAAAACTTGGAGTTGTAGACCAGCGTATGATTCAACAATATGAGGAAGAAGCTAGAAAGCTTGGGAAAGAAACGTTCAAGTATGCTTGGATTCTCGATAGGATTAAGGAAGAAAGGGAACGTGGATTAACAATAGATCTTGCATTCCAGAGTTTTGAGACAAAGAAATTCTATTTTACGCTGATCGATGCTCCTGGACATAGAGACTTCGTAAAGAATATGATCACAGGGGCTAGCCAAGCAGACTGTGCTATACTAGTAGTCTCAGCTAAGAAGGGCGAATATGAAGTAGGGATATCTCCTGGAGGTCAAACGAGAGAGCATGCTTTCCTACTATTCATGCTTGGGATAAAGCAGCTAATAGTATTGATAAATAAGATGGATGACCTTACTGTAAACTACTCCAAGGAGCGTTATGAAGAGGTTAAGCAGGGAGTCACAGACTTGTTGAAGAGAATTGGATTTGACGTTTCTAAGATAAGCTTCATACCTATCTCAGGATGGGTTGGAGATAATCTAATTGAGAGAAGCGATAAGATGAAGTGGTATGATGGTCCAACACTAATTGAAGCACTAGATACATTCCAAGAACCTCCGAAACCTATTGATAAACCTCTACGCCTACCTATCCAAGCAGTATACTCAATAAGAGGTGTTGGAACAGTACCTGTTGGACGCGTTGAGACTGGTGTGCTTAGACCAGGTGATACCGTAATCATTATGCCTGCAGGTGTAAAAGGTGAAGTAAAATCTATTGAGATGCATCATCAACCCTTACAGCAGGCGATCCCTGGAGATAACATAGGCTTTGCATTAAAAGGTGTAGATAAGTCTCAGATAGGTAGAGGTATGGTTACAAGCCACCTAGATAACCCATGCTCTGTAGCTAAAGAATTCATAGCACAGATGATTATAATATATCATCCAACAGCTATAGCCGCAGGATATACGCCTGTAATGCATATACATACAGCTCAGACAGCTGTAAAATTCGTTGAGCTTATCGAGAAGATAGATCCAAGGACTGGTCAAGTGGTAGAGAAGAATCCAAGCTTCTTGAAGACAGGTGATGCTGCAAGAGTAAAGCTTCGACCTTTAACACCCGTAGCTCTAGAAACATATGCTGACTTCCCAGAGCTTGGTAGATTCGCTATAAGAGATAGTGGAATGACTATTGCAGCTGGAATAGTTAGAGAAATAACAGAGAAGGGACCCTAAAATAAGCACGATAATACTTTAATCCAGCAAACCCAGTCTATAATTGGCTAGAATTGAATATAGTTTTTAAAATTAGCGGGCACGTAATACTTAACGATGAATTAAACATCAACCTCCTTAAGGAATACTGTAATATCTTTAGAGAAACCTATGATGGTGGAAGATGGGTTATAGTAGTAGGTGGAGGGAAACCTGCTAGAAGATATGTTGAATCAGCACGTATGCTTGGGCTAAATGAAGGATTATGTGATGAAATAGGAATAAAGATAACTAGGATAAACGCTATGATAATATCAAGCCTTCTAGGTGAATTAGCATATCCAATCATACCTGAAAACCTCGAGCAAGTTAGAGCATACTCTACAAGTAGAAAGATAGTTGTTATGGGAGGTCTCCAGCCAGGTCAGTCAACTATTGCTGTCTCAGCATTAGTTGCAGAAACAATAAATGCAGAAAAACTAATAATAGCTACAGATGTAGATGGAATATATACTGAGGATCCAAAGAAGAACCCTAATGCAAAGCTTTTAAGAGAAATCTCTGTTAACGAGCTTATAGAGAAGATTATAGAATACCCTCATGAAGCTGGAGGATACAAGCTTGCAGACTTACTAGGATTAAGGATAATCTCTAGAAGCCGTATAACAACAATATACCTAAACGGTAGAAACCCTGAAAACATTAAAAAAGCTATAAAAGGAGAACAAGTAGGAACACTCCTAAAACCCTAAAAACAAGACCACAAAACAATATACACCATGGGGACGCGGGGGTAGCCAAGCCTGGTCAACGGCGGCGGGCTCAAGATCAAAACAATCTAAGAGAGGAAAAACCCGCTCCCATAGGGGTTCGTGGGTTCAAATCCCACCCCCCGCAAATATATCTAAGCTAGAATTCATTATCAATTTTTTGACAATTCGTTATCTATAGATTTTGTTGGTAATAATTATTGAAATGAATTGTGTAGAAGAGTTGATAGGATAGCTAAGCTATAAC
>JAKCEX010000025.1 GCA_023539395.1 Candidatus Geocrenenecus arthurdayi
AACATATAAGTATGCTAGAGCAATGGAGAAACTAGTTAAGATGGGCTTAGTAAGTTATCTAGGGTTAAGCGATTTCCCAGTAGAGCTTGTTGAAAGTTTTAGAAGTAGTTTAGCTTCAACAGATATTGAAGTCTTACAGATAAGATATAATCTACTGGAGAGGTGGGCTGAAGAAGAATTAATACCGTATGCTGAAGCATGTAATATGACTGTACAAGCTTGGAGCCCAATAGCTAAAGGAGCATTAACTGGAAAATATACTCCTGAGAATCTTCCAAGATTTGAAGATGTTAGAGCTGGAGAGCCAATATTCCATCCAGATAATTTCTCAAGAATATGGCCTCTCATAGTTAAGCTTAGAGAGCTGGGTGAGAAATATGGAAAGAAGCCTGTACAGATTGCTTTAAACTGGTTGATAATGTCCAGCCCAGTTGTAGTACCTATACCTGGAGCAAAGAATGCTCAGCAAGTCGAAGAGTTCGTGGATTCAATTGGGTGGAGGATGAGCTACGGAGACTGGGTTGAGCTAGAAGAACTAAGCAGTAGGATAAATATCATACAATCAATCTACTACTTAAAATACGGGAAATTCTAAGCGGAGCCTAGCTATTCAATAAGATACAGGTATTAGTAAGACCCCTTAACAATATGCATACCTTTCTTAGAAAAGCTATGCAAAGAATTATTAATTAATCTAGATAGCTTTCTAGGGATGCTGCTGGAGCCTCCTAGAGGGATGGATGACCTCCTCCCTGATGAATACGCGTTAAAACAGCATATAGTAGATATTATCAGGCAGGTTTACAGTGAGTATGGCTATTTAGAAGTAGAAACACCTACAATAGAATATTATGAGTTATTCGAAGTTAAGTCAGGAGAAGAGATTAGAGAGAGAATGTTTGATTTCTATGATAAAGCTGGTAGAAGATGTGTTATCAGACCTGAAGTAACTGCATCTATAGCTAGGCTAGTATCTACTAAGTTGAAAGCAGCTTCTCCACCGATTAGATTAGGATACATAGCCGACTGCTACAGGTATGATGAACCACAATGGGGTAGGAGACGTAGATTCTGGCAGGGTGGATTCGAGATCTTTGGATCGAGCAACCCATTATCAGATGCAGAGATACTACAAGTAAGCCATCAAGTATTCAAGAAGATAGGATTAGAAGAACAGTATTTTAAAGTTGGCCATGTAGGAATACTTAGAAGTATACTAGAATCATATAGAGTAGATGAAAAGATGCAGGATAGAATTCTAACATATATCGATAGGAAGAAGATTGGAGAAGCATATAATATTATGGATAGCTTAAATGTGGGAGATGAAGCAATAAAATCTATCAGGGAGATTATTGAATCTCCACTTATTACGTGGAAGAGAGATTCAGTGGACCGAGAAGCTCTCAAAAAAATCAAGGATGTACTCTCTCCATGGGATAATGCTATAAAATCTTTCGAGAACCTACTTGAGATAGTGGAGTTAGCAATTACAAGCGGTGTAGACTCACCAATACATGTTATGCCTGGGATGGCTAGAGGTTTAGAATACTATACAGGTTTCATATTTGAACAATTATTACCAGATGTAGATGTTTCACTTAATGGAGGTGGAAGATACGATAAGCTTGTAGAGTTATTCGGTGGAAAACCAACACCTGCAGTTGGATGTGCTATAGGAATCACGAGGATAATGCAGTACATGATGGAGAAGAAGAATATTAAGATTACCCCTAAAAGACCTAAAATATTTCTAGCATACCTACATGGCGTAGATAAGAAATATGTTGCAAAAGTGTTAAACATCTTGAGGAGTAGAAATATCCCGCTAGAAGTCGATATACTAGAGAGGAAGATAACATCTGCACTAGAATACGCTGTAAAGAATAATTTCAAGTACCTGCTGATAATCGGTAAATCTGAAGAAGAATCAAGCGAAATCAGCATAAGAGATTTAGATAAGAAAACTCAAATAAGATATAAGATAGATGATGTAGATAAGATTAAGAAGATACTTGAAGAAGTGAATTGAGTTGAGCTACCTCAACCCGTACATCCATCTCGAAGCCTTAACAATACTAGCTATAATCTTCCTAATATCCATGAAATTTAGGTTTATTGATCGTGGAGGAGTAGTTACATCATTTATAGTCGGATACATAATATACGTCTTCGGTGGAAGAGTATACTTCCTCGCATTACTCACATTCTACCTAGTCTCAGTAGCTTTCACAAAGATTAGAGTAAGAAGAGTAAAAGAAGTAGAGAATAAGGAAGACGGAGTAAGAGGTTGGAGAAATGTTCTTGCAAATGGATTAACTGCTACCGCAACAGCAGTTGCATCTGGATTATCAGCAGAACAGAAAATACTCTTTGCAGCATACCTTGGAGCATTATCATCTGCATTCGCAGATACTCTAGCAACAGAGATAGGCTTACTCTACCCTAGAATGCCTAGACTAATAATAAACATGAAGAAGGTTAAGCCAGGTACACCTGGAGCAGTAACTTACCTAGGGTATATGGGTGGATTAATAGGCATGACTACCCTTACACTTATAAGCTCTACAATAGATAAAAGACTCACATTCTATGAAGCTGCAATAATAATATATTCATCAGGGCTTGTTGGAATGACTATTGACAGCATACTTGGGGCCACAGTCCAAGCAAAGTATAGATGTAGAGTATGCAGTAAAAATACAGAATCATCCACCCACTGTGGATCAACTGCAGAAATAATAGAAGGTGTAAAATACATCAATACCCACACAGTAAACTTAATAGCAACAATAATAGGAGCAATAGTTGCTACTATAATCCTAGAAGTACTAAATACAATTAAATGAATAACATAATTTTGGTAGATAGATTATCAGAGAAGAGATACAAGCTTTTCCTTAGTAAACATGAGGTACCCACGTATTCTCTCATCATCTGAAAATCTATCCAAAAACTCTTGAGCTGAGGGCGACTTTATTATTGTTAATGTTCTATAATTCAAATGATAATTTTTATTAATCTTACATAAGATTGCTTCCTCAAAATTAGGGTCGAAGATTATGCCTATGTAGTTTTTACCCTTAAATTTTGCATATCTTATGTTGATGTTTTCAAATTTATCAATGTTCTCAGTGAAGAATCTTTCTACGTAACTTCTTTGTCCTCGCTCATAGTCGATTACTGCAATTATACTATCAAGATTAGGGTTTGAAGCTTGATTTTGAAGTTCTTTTATTACTCGATCCCTGCCATACCTTGGTGTATGGTCTATAACAATCTTGAATGATGAGCTTAATGTCTCCCTAAGCTTCTCCGAGAACCACTTGTTAGCATAAGATTCTGAGAAAATTTTAATGTTCAACTTCTTCACTCCTTATAGCATACTTATCTAGAATTTCTTGAGCGGTCATGAACATCAGATCATCTACTAGCTTAAGCTCTTGAGCAAACTTCTCTTTATCGATCTCAACTGCTTTTGTTCCTCCTGCCCGCTCTCTATAAACATAGTAAATCTTTAAGTCGGGGACTCTATCCCATAGAAGAGAAACAAGTATAGGGTTATGTGTAGCAATAACGATATTCATTAAGCTAACAGCATCTTCTATGGCATCTACAAGTAGATTCAAGAAGTATGGGAATATGTGTGCTTCAGGTTCCTCAAATAGAAGAAACATTCTTCCTTCAAGACCGTAGAGTTTCGTATAGGTTTTAGCAGACCTTAAACCTAGGAGGTAATATAATGCTCTAAAAACAGCATCAGAAACAGAGGTAAGCTCAACATCAATATAATTATCAAGCAATACTACACCATACCTAGTAATACTTAACTGAAATCTCTCACCAACGTACTGTTGTAAGAGAGAATTTAAGTTATCTATTAAGTCGCCAGCTTGCCTACAAATACTTAGAGCATTCCAAGCAAATTCACTAAGTACATTAAATGGATAATCCTTAGCATGTAGTCCTTGGAGACGAGCATAAAACCCACAAGTAAAATCCGATTCACACTCTCTAGAAGATAAAGAAAATCTATCATAACTATATAACCTTGCATCAAAAAGACGGAGCCTCTCTAGCTCCTTTACTAATCTACCAAGCATTTTCTCTCCATATTCAAGCATATTCCATGACAAATATGTCGGAATGTATCTTGGGGTTTGAATTCTTTGCCTTAGAGTTCCACCTTCAAAGTAAATCTGATATGAAAAAACTTCATCACCATCTAAATACTCAATTTTTATCAGCCTAGTTGGGTCATATCTGTAAAATAACTCTTTCGATTTTTCGAATCTTATTACATATTTTATTGGTTCCAGTCCAATATATGATGCATATTCTTTCTCAACTAGTCTTATTCTGTTAAAGTATCCTGTAAGCATTATTGCGTCCAGTATGTTTGATTTTCCTCCAGCTGGTGGTCCTATTAATATTGTTAATGGAGCTAGGTCTAGAGCTAGCTTCTCTATGCTTTTAAAATTCTCAATGTTAATCTTCATCTACAAGCCCTCTAACACTAGAAATTTATAACAAGACCTAATTAAATATTATCTATCAGGCTTCTTCATCTTGATTATTAGACATAAAATTGATGAACCAGCTAGAATTAATTAGATATCAATTATGGGTTTTAAACTATTTTATCTTCTGCATGAAGTAGAAGAAGAGTATTCTAAAGGGGGTGTCTATTACATGTTTCTCGATAATCTTGAAATTATCTTTGAATAGATTCTCTACTTCATCTTCTTCTACTCCTGGTGGACCGAAACCTCCTAAACTATTCTTCTTAAAACACCATAGAAGATATTTTCCATCTTTCTTCAATATAGTATTCAGTGAATTAAGGTATTTTATTCTATCTATACCTGGATGTAAACTATGGAAGCATCCAACATCTATGGCTAGTTCGAATTCACCGATTCTCCTGACGATGCTTGTTTCTCTGAAGTCTATATTGTAGAATGTACATTTAACCATTCTACTGGAAGCTTTCTTTCTAGCTTTTGAGATAGCTACAGTAGATATGTCTAAACCATGTGCTTCGAATCCTTTCTCAGCAAGATATACTACAGTTGTACCTGTTCCACATCCAATGTCTATGACTCTGCATGGTTTTATAATATTTTTCTCTATTAGCTCAGTAAGCTCACTAGGAGGCGTGTCACTCTCCCATGGTGTTAGCCCTGTCAGGTATGCTAGGTCCCAGACGTTAATCATTGTATTCTAACTCTTTAAGCTTGAAGCTTACTCCATCTTTCCTAGGCATCTTCATAATCATAGCCATTAAACCATATTTTTTCTTCCATAGCTTCTTGGTAAACTCATTTTCTTCAATTGATTTAACTTCAACTCCTTTCATCCTAACTCTAACATCTTTTATTGTAACTAAGACTTCTGGGTTGACTAAGATATTCTTAACCCAATCCCTATCTTTTACTGAAGATACGAATATTCTACCTTTCTTATCTACTCCAAACCAGACTTCTATAGTATGAGCTTGACCAGTACGTCCCCCCTTCGTTGTATTCTTCAAAGTCTTCTGAGAACTAAAATTTAGAGGGAAAATCTTAGACATCTACTACCTCCAAGGGTTTTAGTTATTTTCATTTTATAACCCTAATAATCCATCTAGAGATAATGCTCCACCACCTAGAATAAGTGTTACAATCATGCATGCGAGAATCGTTGTATCAAGCTCCCACCCAGAAAGATACCCATGTGTTCTCTTAAATGCTTCTTCAAGCGCTCCACGCGGCATAGGAGTTTTCCATAGAACTGTATTATACAGAACGATAGTGCCTACCATCTCCAAAATGAATAGCGCTGAGACAATTCTCGTAAGAAATCCTAGGAGTAGGAAAAGTCCACCCACAAACTCTAGCAGACCTACAAGATCGAATAATATCGTTGGAACCCCTACCCGTTTCATTCCTTCACGCATCTGGGTTCTTGAAGGACCAGCAAGCTTAGGCATTCCATGAATTATCATTAATACACCGATAACTACTCGAACAGCTAATGAAGCTAGATCGGTATATCCTGACAAGAATCCCAACAGGGCATCCTTTACTCACCTTTCGCTATCTAGTGTACAAATGCAACTATATAAGTAAGCATCTACTACAAAAGACTGGGAAAAATGAAGAAGATTAATAGAGAATTCTGCCCAGTCATTGAATCCTTAAAGATTATTAAGTCTGTATGGATGCTTGCTGTCATTTATGTACTTCTAGATGGACCCAAGGGGTTTAACGAGATCATCAGAAGTATTCCTAGACTTAATGCTAAAACACTTTCACGAACCCTTAAAACTCTGCAGAGAAATAAATTTGTAAAAAGAGAGATCATTAAGCTTCAACCATTCTCCGTTAAATATAGTTTGACTCAGAAAGGTAAGGATCTGAAGCCTGTATTCGAGAGCTTAAGAAAATGGGGGAGTAAATGGGCTTAGAAAAATTTTATCTTCTAGGGTTTGCTAGACATGCTTCCCAGAAGATTCCAATAAAAATAAAGTTTAGAGATGTTTGTTTTAACTCTTAGCTTTACTGAATCTTTTCTCTACGTCATCCCAGTTTACTACTTTCCACCAGTTGTCAACGTAGCTTGACCTATCATTCTTGTACTGCAGGTAGTAGGCATGCTCCCACACGTCTAGTGTTAGTAAGAGAGGCAAACTTGGAGGATGCATAAAGTTCTGCTTCTCTACTTGATATATTATTAATGAATCTATCTCTGGGTCATATGTTAGTATAGCCCACCCAACTGCTTCAACATTCTTTGCTGCATCACTAAATTGCTTCATAAATAATTCAAATCCTCCGAAATCTTTCTCAATCTGGTCCGCTATTCTTCCTCCAGGTTTCCCTCCACCTCTACCTGGTGGGGCCATGTTATTCCAGAAAACTGTATGGAGCCTATGTCCACTCAAGTTAAAGCTGAGATCTCTAAGTATGCCTCTGATATTCTCTGGGTTCTCTCCCCTTCTATTCTTCTCTAATCTTTCTAGTGCAGCATTTGCTCCATTAACGTATGCTTGATGATGTTTCTGGTGATGCAGACGCATTATCTCTTCAATTATAATTGGCTCTAAAGCATTATAGTTGTATGGAAGTGGTGGAAGTTCATATTTCTTAGCCATATTTTTCACGGTTGGATAATATAACGCCGTTTTAAAAGAAGTTACTAAACGACTAAAAAATGAGAAAAAGATCAATAATTATGATTTAGATGAGCTTACTCTTAAAAAATTTATCTAAACTACTCAAAACCTTTAACAATCTCCTACAAATCTATGTTTAAGAAGCTTCAGCATATCGATTACTCCTTCACCATCTTCTCTCGGAGATAGGTAATCAACTACTTCTTTAACAGCTTGATCTGCATTTGAGGGCGCAGCCTTAAAATCAGCATTCCTAAGCATCTCAACATCTATCTCCGAATCACCTATCGCAGCTACGAATCCTTTAAACCTCATCAATCTCAATAATTCATTCAATCCAACAAATTTATCAATATTCTCAGGTAGAAGTAATAGCGAGCCTTTATTATTTAGAACCTTGTATTTTACCCCAAGTCTAGAAGCAATCAATCTAATACTTTCTATACACTCACTACATGATAAATTCACTGTATTCTCTTTAGGGATAATACATCCAAGTCTCTTTACTTCATTAATGAATAAACGCCATCTTTCATCAACTAGAACTCTATACTCTCCTGTTGAGAAAATCCAGATTGAAATCCCTGATTCACAAACCCATCCATCAAATATGTTTCTTAGATCCTCTCTAGATTCAAGATATCTTCTATCTCTTCCAGTTGCGAGTATCAGTATCCATCCATCTTTCTTAAATTGTAAGAGCATTCTTCTCAATTCTCTAGATAGTCTATCTTCTCCACCTTTTGTGAGTGTTCCATCAAGGTCTAATACTAAAGCCTTATTCGATTTCAATCTCTATTCCTTTTCTATGGAACTCTCTAGAGAGTTTGTTTATTACCCATTTTACCTTCCGCTGGTTTACAATGTGGAGTAGTAGGTTAACCTCTGTTCTACCGTCTGTCTTGTTGATCGAGATTATTCTAGGGTCTTCAAAAAGTTCTGGTCTAATTTCGTTTAATGCTTCCATCACGGTTTCTTCAGCTTTCTCAAGCGTAGATTCTTTAAAGATTATCTTTAATTCTATTGATGTTGGCATTGTTGATGATTTATTTACTATTGGATATTTAAGGAAGAATTGATTTGGGATTATTATCCGCTCTCCCTTAATAGATACAAGCTCTACATCCTGACTATTTATAGATAATACTCTCCCAGAAATCCTTCCAATCTTTATGAAGTCTCCTTCATTGAATGGTCTTCTTACTCTTAAATAGATTTCTCCCGCATAATTTGAAAATACATCCCTCATACTTATCAATAAGATTATGAATATTCCAATGGATATACCTGTCAATACAACTACATCTAAGCTTAGTATACTGAATGCTATGACCACACCTAGAATGATGAGAAAGTATCTTAAAATCTCAGCAAACCTTGAGGCAAAAGCATGTCCGAACTTACTTAGATTCTTTATTATAATCTTTCTCAATCTTAAACCTAGAAACATTGCTAAGACTATTGAGAGCAGTGCAAATACTATTCTTATTATGAGAGAATATTCTTCTGGAGTCAACCTACACCCTCCTTAATCTTCTCTAGGATGCTCCTAATATCTTTATCTAGACAAGAAACACATACTATATCACCGACTTGTATATTTTCTATGGGGCCAGCTCTCAGCTTATCGTCGATAGATACTATAAAGAAGGGTAAGTCATTCTTTAAGATAAAACTCTGAACCTTTCGTAAAGTTTCAGCATCCTCAATCTTGAGAGCATATATTCCTGCGTTGATCTTAGAGAACTCATATAGTATGTTGACTCTGAACTTGTTTACAATCTCTTTTATCTTAGATGTAATCGTCTTGTAGGGATTAATTACGTATTTTATGTTTTCTTTCAGGAATATTGGTTCATTGAGAGGGTTGTTTAAGATTGCGATTACTATAGGCACTTCGTTCTTAATAGAGTATTTAGCGTATCTTAAGTTTAGGGCATCTGAATCTGTTGCAGACACAAGGACGTCTATTAAAGATTGATTTTCAGTAATGTATTCTTCTACTTTATCTATACTTGATAACATTGTTTCTACGTATGGGAAAGTCTTCTTAAGCATTTCAATCTTCTCAGAAGTAAACTCAATAATTATTATCCTCCCCTTGGGATCTATTTCTCTTAGAGCTTTAACTGTAAAGTATGCTAGATGGCCTCCACCTATTACTATAGACCTCACGCGTATCCAGCTCCACCTAGGTCTATCTCGTTTATAGTTGAGATATACTTTTTCGCCCAGACTTCATCTATTTTCATATCTCTGATTGCTCTCTTCAATATTGCTTCGGCTACTTGATAAGCCATATCTGTAAGAGCATGGAGAGGCTTCATCTCATGCTCCTTAAACCCTAAATCTTCTTCAACAATTTTTACACCCTTCCTGTACAAGTCTATTAGAAGACCTACATCTACACCCCAACCATCCTCAAACTCTACTTGATAGAAGACCCTCCTCAACCCTGCAATCTCTCCACTTAGGGGCTGCTTGAATCTAGCTAACTCAGGGTAAAACATTCTAAGAAGGGGTTTAGCTACAAGTTCTGTAACTCTTCCCGCAGCTCTTCCAAAACATCCTTTAACAAATTCCGCATCTCCTCTCATTATAGGTGTGTAGAGTTTTTCAATGAATTGCGGTGTAAGATTAGCGATATCAATATCTACGAAGACTACTATGTCTCCTGATGAAAGGTATGCTCCATCCCTCATAGCTACGCCTTTACCAGGGTAAACCAAGTTACTTTGAATAATTACTCTAGCACCTTCTTTTAAAGCAACATCTACAGTATTATCGGAGCTTCCACCATCAACAATTATAACTTCCCTAACATGTCTAGCCTTAAAAGCTGTACGTACAGCTTTTCTAACATACTTCTCCCTATTCTTAGATGGAAAAACAACACTAACATCCATAAACCCTAAACCTACAAACCATAAGACTAACCTACTTAATAACCTAAACAATAAATTACTAGAAAAATCCAGTAAACCATACCTAAAAACTTAATACTATTAAATACTAAGAAAAACATAGGGACAGAAACGTTAGGATACGGGGCCCGTGGCCTAGCACGGATATGGCGCCGGCCTCCTATATAAGTGAGACGGAGAAAGCCGGGGGTCGTGGGTTCGAGTCCCACCGGGCCCGTTCTCTCAAACAAAACTAGTAATGATAAATTTTCCATTTAATCCTACTACTATGTTTCTAACATGTTTAATCATGGCGTCTATGAAGATTGTATGCAAGGCTTGGGTTGCTGATGTTATTAAAGTTTAGTTAGTATGTTGAGTTATTGATGTCTGATTTTATGATTTTTCATGGTTAAGCTTATAAGTTGATTGTTTTTGATAGTTGATAGAAATATTTGATTATGTTTTGGAGGAGCTTGGTATGGCTATTGAAGGTATTGAGTGGCTTTTCATAGCTTTGATTATTATGATATTTATTTTATGGGCTCCCGAGAAGATTCCTAAGATTGCTGAAGCATTAGGTAAAGCTAGGAGAGAGTTTGAGAGGGCTTCTAGAGACTTCTATGGTGAGCTGGAGAGAGAAGCTGAAGAAAAATCTCTAAGAGATGAGAGTGATGAGAAAATTATAGAGATTGCTAGAAGTCTTGGAGTAACTACTGAAGGTAGAACAAGAGATGAGATTGTAAGAGAGATTATAGAGAAGAGCAGTAGGAGAAGCAGCTAGCATCATAGAGTATCAATAAGTAATCCATTGATCATTCGTTATATAGCTTCGTAAAGTAGATTAGATGATATATATAGTTTATTAACAGCTTCGATTCTTCCTAATGTGGTCTAGAATGTCGAAGACTGGGAAGAAAAAAGAAAGAATATTGAAGAAGCCTGAACCTCGTAGAATATCTATCCTTGAACATGAGCTTGTCCCACAACATAGAATATTGAGCCCAGAGGAAGCAAGAGAAGTATTAGCTAGATATGGTGTCCAACCCCAGCAGCTACCATATATCCTAGTCTCAGACCCAGTTGTTAGAGAGATAGGAGCTAAACCAGGAGACATAATAGAGATTAGAAGGAAATCTCCAACAGCTGGAGAAGCAATATACTACCGCCTAGTAGTTACAGGAGAATAATAAACTGATTACTAACGATAAGATCAATCGATGTCGCTGATGCTTATTTAATTTGTTTAGAAGATATAGGCCCTGGGGATGTAACCATTATGTATCCAATCCATGCTGCTACAAAACATGCTCCGAGAACAATTAACAGTACTGGGATCCTTACTGCAAGCTCTGAATCTATTGGGAGGAAACCGAAAAACCATAATACATAAAATATCCCGAACGCTATAGATAAGAGTATAATTACTAGGCCGATAATCTTCGCTACCATCATTTCTATGATAACCATCAAACACGATTACCTATTAATGCTTATGCTGTTATCTCTAAGCCAGTATTAAAAGAGGAAACTACTAGGTTTATCTCTCACTGAGGCTAGACCATGTTTCTCTAATAAATTTATTAGATTGAGGTATAATAGCTTAAGTTAAAGGTTTTATTCTTTGAGTAGCTCGATAATGATTTCAAAGAAGATAATTGAAGAGATTAAGAAGAGAGGATTAGATCCAGAAGACCTTATAATAGAAGCTTTAAGAAAGACTATCAAGTTAGACCCAGACATAATAGTCGAGGCTAGATTAGAGCTTGCTGAGAAATATCTTATAGATGGAAAATCCATGCTAGAGAAAGACCCTATAAAATCAAGTGAGAAGCTATACAAAGCTGCCGAAGAATGTGTAAAAGCTCTCACAGTATATTTCAGCTTAACAGATATCTTATCAAAAGTAGAGGAGAAGGGGGGTGGACAGTAGCAGACTTAGAGAAGGCTATGCTGAGAATCTCAGAAAGAATAGGTGAATGGTTTCATGATGCATGGGATCATGCATGGACTTTACATGTCTGGGGATTCCACGAAGGAAAATTCGATTATGAAGATGTTGAAGTGAGACTACCCCATGTAGAGAAGATTATAAGAGAAGCTTTCAAGATTATCAGGAGAGAAGATCTCCTATCAGCCTAGGGGTAGGATATTATCCTTAACGAAAATGAAGAGTGTTTAAGTTTAGCCTAGAGGATGTTTATTAATAGTTGATTTGATTTCTTTAAGGGTTAGGATGAGTAGGGAAGAGCTTTACGACTTGAGGGGTAGAACTCTACAAGTATACCTACTCTTGTTAAGGAAAGGGAAGCCACTTGGTGTTAGGGAAGTTCAGAGAGAATTAGGTTTCTCTAGCCCTAGTATTGCTCATCACCATCTTGAGAAGCTTAAAGATATGAAGATAGTTGTTAAAGATGAATTTGGGAGATATAGTGTTTCAGAGAAAGTGGATGTTGGAGTACTAAAGATGTTTATAATAGTTGGTGGAAGATTTCTACCCCGCTTCCTATTCTATGCAGTATTTTTTACTTCTCTCACGCTACTCTATGTATTAAACCACTACCCAAACCTAGATGTTTATGCTTTAACATTTTCATCAGCTTCAATGATCATTTCATGGTATGAGACAGTAAAGATTTGGAGGCGTAGAGAATGGTGAAAAAGAGCAATACTGATAAACCTACATTGAGTTCTTCATCAACTCAAGAGATAAACATTCTTCAAAGAATAACCCTAGAGAGAGGAGAACTTAAACTATTTAGTAGGAGTGTAGATTACGGTATTTTTTACCTGTATCTTACTGTTCTAGGTTTTGGTGTAAGTGATCTAGTTTCTAGACTTATCAATAGGATGGATTATTATATGGTGGGCTGAGTTGAAGCTGGTGAAGATAGTCTTACTTGCGGTCGTTCTCTCAATCATAATATATTATACGCCATCTATCTTCATAGGTTTTACAGCAAGTACTGTGGGAGCAGGGTATAAGTCTATAGTGACTACATTAGCTACTTCTACGGTAACAGAAGAAGCTCTAAGAGCATACGCTGAAACCATCCTCCAGACTAATACAACTGAAGCTTCCCCAATACCAAGCATCATTAAGGCTGAAGGATTAAAAGAATACTATCAAGTATTCATCTATAACGTAATATTATCAATGGTTATAGCTATGATAGTCTTCACATTTACTAGGAGGATGTATAAGTAGCTACTTGGAGATGAATGTAAAAAGCTTATATGAAGCTTTATTTAGTTCTTCTCTGTAATGTTCTGTAAGACTTGCCTGGAAGGGGGATAGATGGATATTCTTAGCTTTATTATACCTGGAAGACTTGTTGAATCTATTATATCTAGTAGGAGCGAGTTTAAAAAGAAGCTAATATCGGGTATAGTATTTGTAGCTGTATCGATTATAGTATTAACGTTTCTATCTTCATTCTTCATAGAAGAGAAAGTTGAGGCGAAGTTTATGCTGAGCGGTTTTGAGGAGGCTAAGCTACCCTTCCCAACTTTCTCCCAGCTACTTCTCTCTAGAATTATCTATACTGGGATGGCTATAGCAATAATATTTATTGTTTCGAGGCTTGCATTATACTTTATTAAGAGAGAAGATGCAAAAACTAGCATTCTATTAACATTCATCTTCAACTCCTTCATAGTTATTTTGATATCAACAGCAGTAGTAAGCCCGATACTGATTACTCAACCTAAAGCACCATACATAATAGTAGATACCGAGCTTCAAGACGTTACAGTATACAATGGATCCTTCACAGGATACATAGAGCAGCGCATTGTAACTATTAGCTCACCAGAAATCAGTATAGGATATCTTAGAGCTTATAGAGTTACACCAGAAATGAAGATAGTAGATTGGAGAGTTAAGAGTATAGAAGAGATAGATAGGCTAATCCAAGAATCTAAGACTGTATTCAATATGAGTAATATCAAGTGGGTTGAAGAAGGAGTAGAAAAGACTTTAGATAGATTAGAGCTAGCTACTGGAAAGTGGACGACAATACATTATAATGTATACTTAAATGCTGTCTGGCTTAATGTTGGACCATCTACTGTAATCCAGGTCTTCTCAATGTTCTCACCTATAAGCTGGGGGCTAACACTACTATTCATATCTAGATGCTTTATGAAGACATATCAAACATCTATGACTGTGGCTGCAATACTCTGGATAATAACATACTTCATATTCTTCCTCTTAGGCTTACTATAGTATTTAGAGATCGAGTATCCTCAACATGATTTAGTAACAGTCATTTAATCGAAGGGACCAAGCATTTCGTCTTGCACTCTATTAAAAGATTTTACTCTTAATATGCCGCTGATAACAAATTTATTGCTTCAGGCCTAATATTCGGTTCTTTGTTTATAAGATTTTCCCTGTAGGGTCTATCTCTCTATTTATTATTCTTGTGCTTGAGATTGGTTTACCATCATCTGCAACTACTAGTGGGCAGACGATGACTTCTAGCGGTTTTAATCCTTTCTTCAGTCTAATCTCATTTATTTCCATAGCTCTAGTATATGTCATGGGGCTAACAACCAATGCTTCTATAGATGGTTCTTCGATAGTTGGACCATATGGGTCATTCAACATGACTATCTCACATCTATTAAGCCAGTTCCTAGAGGAGAGCATAGATCTAAGTCTTCCAATTCTTTCATTATAGGGTTTAACTGGATGGCTTTTACTTAGAATCTTAACAAATTCATCTCCTGTTACACCAATTAATACTTTCTCACCATACTTTAAAGCCGTATAGATTAAGATTAAATGTCCATAGTGTATTTCATTAAATGTCCCACCTATAGCTACCAACTTATACTTTGGTTCTGGAAAACTCTTCATAATCTCTTCTTCAACATCTTCCCTCCACATTCTAAGCTCGTCCAAGATCACCATCGCTTCTCCAATAGGTATCCTAAGTAGAGCTGCTAATTCCCCAAAAGATATACCTGGATTCTCCATTAATACTACTTCCCTGATATAGGATTTATGTTCACCATAAAGTGGCATGGATCTAACGAGCTCCACTAATACACTCCATAGAGGGTTATTCTTGTACTCCTTCGGAACCTTCTTCAAGCTACTTAATACGTTATTCATTCCTCTCCCCTCAATACCATAACACAATATTTAATTAAATATTCTCTGAAGCAGAGTTAGAAGATGATTATCAAACATATTCTAGCTATCATTTCAGTTTCTCTAGGTACGGATCCTTTGACTTAGCTTGCCTAAGTTATTCTTAACCATAAATTTTTATTATGGAGGTCTCATGATACTATTTAGAGATACGTGGATAGAGAAGAAATAATTACTAAGATTACAGAAGAACTCAATGTCTGCGAAGAATACTTGAAGAGAGAAGCTAGGTTAGACTTTGTTCTAAGAATCTTAGAAGATTTAATGGATGAAATTCAAGAAGCGAAAAAGAAAAACATATTACTGGGAGAACTAGAAGAGAGAGCAAGGATTCTGTATCATAGAGCATCTACACTCGTAGCTTTGATAGAACAGGGGGTTAAGAAATAAAATCAGATTCGTAGACCGGACTTCTTTGAAGATATACTTGAATAAATAAATTCTTATATTAAGGCTTGCTGTAATCATTGTGAAAGCTATGAGTAAGCCTGTAGATCTTGGTTCATTAAAAGTAGGTCATAATATTGTAATTGATGGTGAGCCATGCCGTATAGTTGAGCTGGAGAAAAGCAAGCCTGGAAAACATGGTTCAGCTAAAGTCCGATTAGTCGCTATAGGCATATTCGATGGTGTTAAGAGAACAATGGTTGGACCAGCTGATACCAAGGTCGAGGTGCCGATAATAGAGAAGAGAAGCGGTCAAGTAGTCTCGGTAACCGATACCGTTAGCTTAATGGATAATGAAACACTTGAGATTATTGAGGTAGCTATACCTCAAGATGAAACTATAAGATCGAAGCTTGAACCTGGAACAACCGTAGAATACTGGAAAGTAATGGGGAGATACATGATAACTCATGTTAGAGAGAGTTAGTCTTTCTTCTTAACTCAGCTTTCCTAATTATGAGGAATCCTCTATCACCTCTCCAGTCAACTTCATAATCTAAGACTTGTATTTTCTCTTTAAAGAGTGGGCAATCTAATACTATCGTCTCCATCTCTCCTCCCTCACCACATACATTTACTCCATACTTTTTACTTACTTCTTCTAGCTTCTCTACATCTTCTTCTGTAATAATCTTTCCAAGCCATTCCATCGTAAGACCCAAGGCTGCTACCCCTGTAACCATTACTTGGAAGTTAGACTTGATAATCTCTCTTAATAACTTACTTGGTTCTACCCCCCATAAAGGAGTAAACACTTCCACTCCATATTCTCTACAAATGCTTTCTACAGCCTTCTTTTGGAAACTACTTGAAGATACTCCAAGAACGACCCCATCAATATCATGAGAAATTCTCTTAATGAGGTCTCTAAGAGCTTCTAATTCATTACTAAATGCTTCTTTAGCAATATGTTTCTTCCTCATAGCTTCAGCTTGCAGTCTCGTTAACTTAACATTAGGGTAATGGAAGTAGAGGGATTCAGAGGAGCTTGGATAAATAGTTAAGAGTAGGTCAACATTATAACCAATCTTCTCAGTACAGTAGATAGCATAAGTTGAGTCTTTCCCACCACTAAATAATGCTGCAAGCCTCCGCAACACTCTTACACCATGGAGCAGACTATTACCATAGACTATTACAGTATCCCCAAGTTAATAGACTTTATTAGATAACGTGTAGGTTGATACTCTAGGAGAAGAATGGGTTCACGTTATTTTATAACCTATTCATTGAAGAAGACTGTAATAGCGGAGAAAGCAAGAGAGATTGAAGAATTGATAAAAAGGAGAGGTTTTATAGCTGATGTAATGAGGCTTGATGAAGTTGTAGAGAATGGTATCCCAGCAGATATAGAAGCTCTAATCGTGCTTGGAGGGGATGGAACACTCTTAAAGAGTATTAGCCGCTTACCTAGACCAAGCATACCAGTGCTAACAATAAACTATGGTAGAGGAGGATACCTGATGAATGTTGAACCTGAGGATTCCATAGAAGCTGTCATGGAAGTTCTTGAAGGAAGATATATTGTAGAAAAAGCATTAATGCTCTCATTCAAGGTAGAGGGAAGGAAAATAGGGAATGCTCTTAATGAAGCATATATCTCGCCAGTAGTTCCAGGTAAAGTAATAGAGTATACGGTTGAGAGAAGGAACAACATACTCTATTCAGGGGTAGGTGATGCATTAATAATCTCCACTCCTCTAGGGTCAACTGCATATGCATTTTCAGCAGGTGGACCAGCCGTGGATAACCTGCTAGAATCAGCAGTACTTGTCCCAGTCTGCCCACTAACCAATACTAGACCAGTCGTACTCTCAATCTCTGAGAATTTTACAGTAACTTTTCAATCAAACTTTGATATACAGGTACTGATCGATGGACATATACAGTCGATATTCGGAAGAGAAGTTAAGATAGATGTTGGAAGATCTGAAGACTATGTTTTATTTATAAAGTTTGGGGAGTATGATAGTTTCGCTAGAAGACTCCAGAAGAGATTCAAGCCATAGCTTTCATAGTGATCCTCTACATAATAGATGGAAGAGAAGAAAAGGATAATGTTATATTCTCCTAATGGAATATTTTAAGAGTGCAGATTAAGTGTTAGATCCAATAGATACTGGAAAGAGAGTCTACGTTCTTGATACTTCAGCTATCTTATTCGGTTTTACATCAATAGAAGGTATACAAGTAACCTGCAGAGAAGTAATTGAAGAAGTTAAGTTTGGTGGAGCTGCACCTTACAGAGCTGAATTAATGAAGAATGAAGCTGGAGCTAAGATAATCGAGCCATCTCAGAAGTATGTAGAGATAGTTAGGAAGAAGATGAGTGAGGTAGGTGAGGTAGGATTATCAGAAGCAGATATAAAGCTTCTAGCCATAGCTTTAGAATTTAAAGATAAGAATTTCCATCCAGTAATAGTCTCTGCAGATTATTCTATCCAGAATATGGCTTTAATCTTCAACGTAAACGTAGAGAAAATAATACATAGAGGGGTAACTAGGAAGATTAAATGGATCTCTTACTGCCCTAGCTGCAAGTGGGTTGGAGGAGTATTCAAAGGTGGGAGATGCCCTAGGTGTGGAGCTAGATTGAAGAGACGACCTACTAGTCTATCTTCTAAGTAGTTTTGCTGCTCTCTCAGCTATTGCAGCCGCCATCTCCGATGACTTAGCGTTACCCTTAAGATCATATGTTAATACTTTCCCTTCAGCTATGACGTCTTCAACTGCTTGGAATATTGCTCTAGATTCTTCTTTCTCTCCAAGGTATTCCAGCATCCATGCTGCTGAGAGGATCATAGCTGTCGGGTTTACTTTATCTTGACCTTTGTATTTTGGAGCGCTACCATGAGCAGGTTCAAACATTGCATAGTTGTCTCCAATATTTCCAGAATATATCATACCTATGCTTGCAATTAGACCTGATGCTTCTTCACTTATAACATCCATAAACAGGTTTGTTCCAAGTATTACATTATAGTTAAATCTATCAGGATTCTTAACCAACTGCTGAGCCATATTATCTATATAGTATTCTTCGTAGGTTATTCCAGGAAACTCTTTTGAAACCCTATCTACAGCCTCAATGAATACTCCATCACATTCTCTCATTATGTTTCTCTTAGTTACAACGATTACCTTACTCCACCCCTTCTCCTTAGCGATTGAGAAAGCTTTTCTCGCAACTCTCTCAGACTGCCTCCTAGTAATCTTCCTGACAGCTATAGCAACGTCAGGTGTAAGCCTATGCTCTATACCACTATATAGCCCCTCTGTTGCTTCTCTAACACATACAAAGTCGAGGTCTCCGAAGGGGCTTGGAAGCCCTCTAAAAGTCTTAATAGGTCTAATGTTTGCGTAAAGATCAAATCTCTGCCTAATACTTACAGCTACACTTCTCGGAGCACCTGGTTCAGCTGGCGTAGTACATGGAGCTTTAAGAACAGCATTTACTTCTTCAAGGATCTTCCATGTCTCAGGTGGTATAAGAGATGACCCCCCATGCTGAAGCCACCACTCGTATCCTGCATCAACAGGTATAAACTCTACATCAGGATTAACAGCATCTAACACTTTTAGAGCACATAAAGTCAACTCTGGACCTACACCATCACCTCTAATAAGAGCTGCCTTCTTACCCATAACACAACACACTCACAAAATAAGTAAACA
>JAKCEX010000004.1 GCA_023539395.1 Candidatus Geocrenenecus arthurdayi
TCATAGAGACTTATCGGATTCTGTAATAAAGAGATTCTATGGACTACCTCTATCCTTAACATGCATGGGACTCCAAAATCTGATAGCCTCTCTTGATAAAATGCAGGTCAATAGAGAAAGAATGTCTTCAGATGTCGAGAAGTATCCAGAAATCCTATCTGAAGCATATCAAGTGTATTTAAGAAAACGCGGTCATTCTCAAGCTTATGAAATAATTCATAGAGTGATTAGAGAGAATCCAGAGGAAATAGTTGAAGAACTAGGGAAGCTCCTTCCCGTAGAGGAATTTGAGTACCTTGCTAGACTCAGCCCATTTGAATACCTTGGAGAAGTGGAAAAAATAGTTAGGAACTTGATCCGAGAAATCGAGGGGATAAAGAATAAGATATCAAAGCTAGTTTAGACTGTCGAGTATACACGATTGTGTCAATTTTGGAAGCTTATGTCTAGACAACTTTATATAAAGTAATAAAGTTTTCTTTAACATGACTCAAGAATATTCTCAGTATAAGAGACCAGACCCTGTGACAGCTGTTGCCTATATGGCTGTGACATCGGCTGTTACGGGAGTTGGTTTCCTGTTAACAGCACCAATACCGTTGATTCCAGGAGCAATCCATTGGCGGGTTTTAGCATTTCTCCCATGTGTATTCGGGATACTGTACGGCCCGATCTTAGGATTCGTATCAGGTGCCGTAGGTAACACTATCTGGGCGCTAATAGGTGGATACTTTAACCCGGCTACTCCAGTTTTCGACTTAATAGGCGTAGGTCTCACAGGGTTGATCCCTGGACTATTATGTAAACCTAAGGACTCAATGTCTAGAAAAGGATTATTCAAGATCGCGTTGTTCAGCCTGTTATCAGGCGTGATAATGGTTCCAATAGTTGCAGTAGGGTTTGACCTAGTAGGCGTGGCCCCTTTTGGACCTGCCATAGTTTTCCTCGTACTAAGTGACTTACCGCCAATACTAATAGGTACCCCGCTAGTCGTGGCCGCTGTTACTCCACTACTTCTAAGGAGGAACTTAATTAGATGGAGGCTGTAGGCTGTCTAGAAGTTAGAAACTTGAATTGTAGATTTGATTCTAAATGGATACTGAGAAATGTTTCTTTTGAGATTAAGCCAGGTGAAGCTTTAGCTATAATCGGTCCTAGTGCATCGGGAAAAACTACCCTAGCATACTGTCTATCGGGAATCATACCGAACAGAATACCTGGAGAAGTATCTGGAAGTATAAGAGTTGATGGAGAAGAATTTTTAGGGAAACCAATTAGAGAAAGAACAAAAACAATAAGCATAGTTCTACAGAATTATGAATTACAGATCTTTGGATTAACAGTTGAAGAAGATTTGGAACTAAGCATTAAAGATAATGATGAAAGTACACTTGAATGGATTCTAAGATTCTTTGAACTTGAGAAGTATAGAGACTACTATGTTCACGAACTTTCAGGAGGCTTAAAACATAGACTAGTCATTGCTTCAGCAATACTCTCAGACCCGAAGTACATCGTAATGGATGATCCAGTAGCAAATCTCGACTGGAAGAGTAAAAAGATTACAGCAAGAACTATTGAGTTGCTAAAAGAAAGAGGGAAAGGGGTAGTGATACTTGGGAGAAGATTAAAAGGATTAGAGAAAGTTATAGACCGGTGGATCTACCTAGCCCAAGATTGTCTAGAGAATGTTAATCAAAAACTCAATCATCCTACTGTTGAAAATAGGAAGACCGTGCTAAACACTACAGAGGACTTTATAATCGAGTTCAGAAATGTATACTATAAGTACAGCAGGGAATACGTTTTAAAGAACATATCATTGAGGATTAGGAAAGGTGAAGTATACGCAGTTATGGGTCCAAACGGTTCGGGCAAGACAACTTTAATGAAGCATGTAAATGGATTACTGAAACCTTTTAGAGGTAGCGTAATAGTGAAAGACATGGATACTAAGAAGTATAGCCCAGCTGAAATGTCAAGATATGTGGGTATGGTTTTCCAAGACCCTGAGAAGTATTTTGTCTCAGAAACCGTCTGGGATGAAGTAGCATTTGGTGTAAGAAACCTTATAGGAAGTGAAGAAAATGTTGAAGAAGCATTGCGTATGGTTAACTTGTTGGATAAGAAGAAATCTAGCCCGTACTCTTTAAGCATGGGTGAGAAGCTTAGATTATACATAGCATGCGTACTCGCAATGAGTCCAGAAATAGTAATTCTAGATGAGCCCACGACGGGTCAGGATGAAGAAACATTAAAACAAATAAAAGATGCTATTGAGAAACTGAAGGACATGGGGAGAACAGTCATAGTCGTGACACATGACTCAGACTTCGTATTTTCTGTTGCGGATCGA
The DNA here is from genome assembly GCA_023539395.1 of Candidatus Geocrenenecus arthurdayi. Lineage (GTDB taxonomy): Archaea > Thermoproteota > Nitrososphaeria_A > Caldarchaeales > Wolframiiraptoraceae > Geocrenenecus > Geocrenenecus arthurdayi. Next base: position 2,357 of record JAKCEX010000004.1, read on the forward strand.
TTGGCAATATTAAAAGACGGAACTATATATGCAGAGGGAAACCCATTACAGCTCTTAAGTAATCCTTCATTAATTGAGGGGGCTGAGATAGAGCCTCTATCCATACTGAGTGGGGAGAAATGTTTATCAAGATAAATCTCGAACTAGATCCAAGGACTAAGATAACTCTATTCATTACATGGTTTTCTCTACCATTCTTTTGCAAGGATATTTATAGTCTATTGACGGTACTTATATCTACAGTCTTAGTCCTAATCTTACTGCGATCAGCGACTTTAGTCTTTAGGAAAATGAAAATAATAGTTCCACTGATATTGCTGGCGTGGCCTCTATGGACGTTTCTCAGCCAGTGGTCGCTATTTCATACATCAACTAGGGGAGTAGACCCTATCTTCGGTTTATTTATGATGCTTAGACTATTATCTATCATAACTATTTCTACAGCTTTTATACTGTTAGTCAGGCCTACGGAGATAATTAGATCCGTGATTTCCCTCAAACTACCATCTTCACTTGGAGTAATCGTCGCTTTAGCTTTTAGAAACCTATACATTATCGCAGAGGATTACAAGTCAATTAAAGAAGCCCATATATCTAGAGGCTTAGAGCTCGATAAAGGCTCTCTAATAAGGAGAATTAAAAACTATATTCCATTATTAATCCCTCTGATTATAAAGAGTATTGATAATGCTGAGAAACTCGTATTAGCGTTAGAATTACGTCCAAATATAATGACAAGAAGGAAGATCAAGCCTCTAAGATTTTATGACATATTGATAATGGTTGGGTGCATTCTAGTAGTTATTTCTGTGATCTATTATAGTTTCTACATGGTGAGGTAAATTGCATCCTAGAGTCTTGGAGTATGTAGGTCAAGAGAAATACATCATAAAAATAGGTGGATTAGTGAGAGAGCTGCCTGTAATACAGGTTTCAAACGATATTTGGATTGCTTCAAACGCAGATTTAATCCTAGGAGATATTGAATTCATCCAAACCGTTGCAGATTTACTATCTGATAGGATTAAGGTGTTCAACCCTGAAATAATAGTTACCCCTGAAGCCAAAGCAATAGCCTTTGCATATGAAGTAGCTAAGAAGATTGGCCATAAGAAAATCGTTATCGCTAGAAAATCCGTTAAAGCTTACATGAGAGATTACCTATTAGAAGAGTGCTCATCAATAACTACTAAGGGTAGTCAGGTCTTAATATTTGTGAAAGAAGATGTAGAGAGAGTAAGGAATAAGAGAGTCTGCATAATAGATGACGTGGTATCTACAGGTGGGACTATCACTGCATTAGAGAGGCTAGTTAAAAAATCAGGAGGAGAAGTAGTCTGCAAAGCTGCAATCTGGATTGAAGGACCATGGTATACAGGTGAGTTATTATATTTAGATGAACTTCCGGTATTCATGAAGAAGTAGAGCAATAACCTGTACAGGTATTTAAAGAGTAGCTCTACCACATAGCCGTGGAAGCTTGAAAACAAATAGGCTTGAGTAACCCCCAACTACACCAACATAGGATTAAGCGTTAGAAAGGCTTACGAACTCTTTAATAGCAACTTTAACTATAATTCCATTTGAGTTCATGAAGAAAGCTGAGGAATTGAATTATAGATTATACTCGGTTGAAGCTCTTAGGATTCTTAAGAGGATCATGTCTTACGATAAGCTTTCATCTATGCTAAACATTCCCCCAACAGCTTTGAGTAGATATGTTAATGGGCATGTTATTCCAAGCCTTGAGACAGCACGTTCAATCCTTAATATATTCAAGAGAGAATACTTGATAAAGGAGGTGAATAATAGGATAGTAGTTGATGAATTTGGTGCAGTAGATAGTAGCATGATAATATATGACCCAGTACTTCTCAAGCATCTTATAATATCAGAGTATGAAAAGATAAATTCAGTAAAAATAGATAAGGTTCTAACTCTCGAAACAGATGGAGTGCCAGTTGCATATCAGATAGCTTCAATGCTTGGTAAAGAAGTTGCAGTAGCTAGGAAAGCTAAGAAGCTTGGTATTAGAGACTTCTTAGAGATAAAGCAGGTTTTTGAATCTGGAACATACCGATACATATACATATCTAGGAATGCTATAAAGAAGGGAGAATACGTATTCTTAACAGATGATATAATTAGGACTGGAGCTACGATAAGAGCACTAGTAAATCTCTGTAAAGAAGCTAAAGCAAATGTTTCAGGAATATTCGCTGTAATATCTTTAAAGAAGATGCATACCAAGCTAGAGGATGAACTAGGTATTCCAGTGAATTCATTCATAGAACTACAATAAACCATAATCTCTGAAAACCATAAACTTTACACTTTCTTCAATGCTTCTGCTACTTTAACTGCATCTAGAGTTTCCTTTACATTATGTGTTCTTACTACATGAGCACCTAGATAAACCGATAGAGCTTCAATTGCAATTGATCCAAATAACCTATCTTCAGGTTTTTCCCTATTAGTTAAAACACCTATGAAAGATTTTCTAGATACTCCAACCATTATCGGTCTACCCAGTCTCCTAAACTCTCTAAGGTTACGTATTAGCTCAATATCTATCTTCCACCACTCTATCCCAGTATCTCTATGAAAACCGATGGCCGGGTCGATAACTATCTTCTCTAATTTAACACCGTGGTCAACAGCATATTGTATCAGGTTCTCTAGGATAGGTAAAGCTTTATGGATGGCCTCCCTTGGATTTCTCAATATACCCAATCTACGTGCACAGATTATCAATGATAGATCATGTTCTGATACCATATCTACAATGATGGGATTTGATAATCCTGAGACGTCATTCACTATCTCTGCACCAGCTTTAATTGCTTCTATTAATGGTTTAGGTCTATGAGTATCAGCTGATACTGGAAGCCTCGTTGATGATTTAACAGCTTCAATTGCATAACGTAGCCTCTCCGCTTCCTCCTCCTCGCTTATCAAGGTATCACGTAGGTAAGGTGCAGTAGACATAGCACCCACATCTATTATATCTGCACCAACTTTCTCCATATACAATGCTGTTTCAGCAATTTCTTCATATTTTATCTTTACAGATTCCTTATAGAATGATTCTGGACTAACATTAATCACTCCCATAATCCTAGTAGGTAAACCATCGCCAACTTCAACTCTACCAAGCCAAGAGAATAATTTCTCCATGTAATTCACCATACAACCTACTTGTATCATACTTTAAAACTCTAACTGAGAGTTAAAAGCTAAAAATAAACAAAAGAGGCTGGGAGACCATATGGGAATATCTCAGTAAACACATCCTTTAATAGGGGTACGCAATCGTCTACTAATTTCACAGCTTTCATCATTCATCAAGCTGGAAAATTATCAAAAGTTTTAATTGTCTATTCAGAAGATGGTTTTCTCTAAATCTTCACCATTCCTAGCTGCATTTTATAAATTGTTGTGAGAGAATATGATGGTCATGTCTTTCTTCATTTCGGTATTAATTCTCTGTCTCCTCAGGAATACCTAGCGTAGGTTAGGTAAAACGATAACATGTTAGGAGTAGGTAGGATTGTTAAAGAAATGTTTATTAGATATTCTATTTGCTTGTGTAGTTGAACGGTCATGGAGTTGGAGGATAGAATCTTTAAGATGGAGGAAGAAGAGGAGGAGTGGGAAGAGTTCGAGGAAGAATTCGAGGAGGAGGAAGAAGAGGAAGGCTGGGAAGAAGAGGAAGAAGAATTCTAGTCTGAGGGAAGCAGAACAACTATCCGCTTAGATAGATCAGTAACCTTCTCAAGATTTGTTTGACGTACTAACCTCCTAATCTTCCTCTTAATTTTCTTTAAACTTTTTTGTAAAACTATCATGTCAGCGTCAATCTTCTCGGCTTCACTTATAATCGCTTCAACTATATCTCTGGAAGCAGTTACTCTTAGGTCAGCATTAATCCCCTGGGCTTTAGCCCAGTCAAGCAGGTTTTGAAGCTTATTTCTTGTCTCTTCAATATGTGTTGATATCGTCTCAGGATAGAGTGGAGTAGATAATGGGAACTCTATTATATGGAGGAAAACTATCTCTATATCTCTAGTAAGTGTTTCTAGTAAATCTGTAAGAGCTTTAAAGTTTACGTAGTCTTTAACTGCAAAAAGTATCTTGTATCGAGTCTTCCTACTCATTCTTCTACTATTCTCCCTTCTCTTTTATGGGTGTAGAGAACCATAGACGTCACTGTACTCTTAACTCCATCAATCTTCATAACCTTATCCTTCAATAATTTCCTAAAGGTGACAACATCATCTGCTCTTACAATTGCGATTATATCAAATTCTCCCGTAACTTCATAAACGTCTAGTGCTTCTTCAAGCTTAGTAATCTCACTTGCCACGTCTTCTAGTTTTGAAGAATCTACGAATACGTGTATTATAGCTAGTACGCCTCTTCGCATCTCTAAATCCTCCTTAATACCATGATTTTACCATGATACTTAGATATAACTCTATATAGCTTGTCTTCATGGGTTTTTTCAATCTTTATTTTCTCGGTTATTCTTCTAATCAAGGCAATAAATTCTAGTCTCCCAGAATCTATTAGGATTGATATTATCTTTTCCAGGTCGCCTATAAACACCATAGCTTCAGCTTTATACCCTATTTTTCTAAGTTTTTCAGCAACTTCTTCAAGTTCACTTAAAGCTTCACTTCTTAATTGATATAGCTGAGCTCTATCTGTTATATCTGATAGATTGAGATTGAATTCCTCAGGATCCACTACACTGATAAGGGTTATCCTAAACCTCTTGTCTAAGCTTCTACTCACAGTATCTATTATTGCTTCAGCTCTTTCTATAACGGGTCTAACTAATATGCCGACATCATATATGTGAGATATCGGTAGGATTTGTTGAGCTGAGGTAGAAGATGCAGCTTTAAGCCCAATCCTTCTTCTGTAGACCATATACATTACTATCCCTGTAGTAAGCCATAGTGATCCAAGAACCCTACCCTTAGCATGAAAGAGTAATGTAAGAATTAGTAGAGATGCCACTCCGATAAATCCTATAACCCCTACTATAGGGATCTTAAAAGTTCCTCCTCCTATTTTGAGAGATACCTCACCAGGTACCATCCATGGTCTATAAACTTCCTCTCTCAGGTTTCTCAATTTTATGAAAGCCAGCATAAGTATAAGATAGCTGACTAGAGCTCCGAAGATATAGAGTTCTGCCACAAATGGTATATTCCCAAAAGATGCTAGGAGTAAGCCGATTAAACCAAACAAGACTATAGTTCTGGTAGGCGTCTTGAATCTTGGATGAATCTTATAGAACCATCTTGGCAATAGCTTGTATCGGCCCATTGATGCTACTAACCTTGAGACTCCGACAACCCCGGTATTTGAAGAAGCATAGCATAAGATGAAACCTGCTAAAGCTACAAGCTTTGCTCCAAAACCTCCAATAATAGGGTAAGTTCTAACCAGCCCAGCTATCGAGTATTCTAATTCTCCTGATATTTTCTCCCATCCAACTGAGCCTATGGATAATATTGAAAACCCCATTACAGATATGAGGACGGCGATTATTGAGAGCTTAGCAGCCTTAGGTATATGCCTCGCTGGACGCCTAGTTTCTTCAGCAGCCTGAGCTATTGATTCTATCCCTACGAATGAAGCCATTGCAAGTGTTAATGAATATAGTAGATTCTGAATATTAATGGGTACACTTGCCACGTATGCTACTTCACTCTGAATCTTCGGGGAGCCGAGTATCTGTAGTTGCTCTAATAGTTTAGAGAAGTCAAAAACTAATAAGAAGCCTGGGATTAAGACGAATCCTTGAATTATCAAACCGAGGATTACTAACCCCATGGAGACTTCTACAGAATACTTTATACCTAAGTAATTGATGAGTATCAGAGTCCCTATGAAGATTACTGAGATTACTCCAAGAGGTGGAAGCCCCATTAAAGCTAGAAGACTAGCAAACTGTGGAAGAAGATAGGAAAAGTATCCCGCAGCAGCTAAAGCGAATAGTGAGATATCAATTGTATAGCCTAGTATTAATGCCCATCCAGCAGTAAATCCTACTAGGTCATTGAACCCCTTCATTGCGTAGACTTGAACTCCTCCAGCATATGGGTAGGTTGGAGCTAACTCAGCATATACTAAACCTATAGAGATATATATGAATGCTGTAACTAAGAATACTATCGGAGTAGCTCCAGCAGCATACAATGCGATTAATCCTAATGCGATGAATATGTCTGCTCCAACATCCGCATATCCAAGAGAGAAAGATCCAAACCAACCAACTTCTCTCTTTAGCGAGACTTCTTCACTCATGAACTTATCCCCTATCTTCTTGAGATTTCTATGAATTCTTGACAGCTTCTATTATTGATATTTCTTCAAAAAATAGCTTCCTAGATAGCTTAATATAGGGGTTGAAGCCTTCGCTTCTAAGATACAATAGGATTTCATCTAGATCTCCAGTGAGGGTTGATACAAGGAGAAGTAGAATACCGCCACTTATAATCCTAGTTTTGGATTCGCTAATTACTCGTTCCACGAAGTCAAATCCACCTTCAATGGTTTTATCTTCCAAGCCTTCTCTCGGTAAATATGGAGGATTACAGACGATTAAGTCGAATATATAGTCTTCCCTAAACATGGATAGCATGTCCCCCAATATAGTATGGGAGATGCCTGCATAAGGTGATGATTTTAGCTTTCTCCAAGTTTCTCTAACAGCCTCGCTAGAAATATCTACTGCAACTACTTCACTGGACACCTTCGATAAAGCTACTGTTATAAGCCCGCTGCCTGAGCCAACCTCTAATGCTCTTCTAAAAATTTTCCCTCTAAAGCTTTCTATTGCATCTAGTAAAAGGAATGTATCTTCTGAAGGTTCGTAGATTCCGCTCATGGATAGACTCTTGTTGGTGTTCTAGGAAAGAGGCATGCACTGCGGATATGGGGAAGTTGTAGAAGCCACCAAAGCATTCTCTCGATACCCAGCCCGAAGCCGCTATGAGGTACGCTACCATATTTTCTTAAGTCAATGTACCATCTATAATCTTCAACGTTAAGACCATTCTCTCGAATCCTCTCTAAGAGAAGATTGTAGTCATGTATTCTCTGACCTCCACCTACTATCTCACCATAACCTCCAGGAGCTAGGAGATCGGTATTCAAGCAGACAGAAGGATCGTTAGGGTCAGGCATGTGGTAGAAAGCTTTAGCCTCTTTGGGGTAATGGGTTACAAAGAAGGGTTTCTCAAATTCTTTAGAAAGAATCCTCTCTTCGTCTGCTCCGAAATCATCTCCCCAGTTAATATTTACATTCTTACTTTGAAGTATTTGTAAAGCTTCAGCATACTTTATCCTTGGGTATGGAGGCTCAGCCATCTCTGGCTTCACGACTTTATCCAAGGCTTTTAACTCTACTTCAGACTCCTTACTTAGATTACTAACAATAGCGTAAACCAATTCTTCTATGACCTTCATTATATCATAGAGGTCCGCGTAAGCCATTTCTACTTCTAGATGCCAAAACTCTGTTAAATGTCTCCTCGTCCTACTAAGCTCAGCTCTGAAACTAGGCTGAAGACTATATACTTTCTCTAGACTATATATTGCAGCTTCCTGGTAGAATTGAACACTCTGCGTAAGATAAGCAGTTCTACCAAAGTAGTCTAATTTAAATAGTGTGGCACCCCCCTCAACTGCTGCTGTTATGAAGGTAGGGCAGTTAACCTCGATGAACCCGTTCTCTCTCAGCCATCTACGTGCTATATCCATGAGGTTTGCTCTAATCTTCATGATCATCGCTACTTTAGGGCTCCTTAAATGGAGGTGTCTATTATCTAGTAGAAATTTTAATCCAACACCCTTCCTTATTGGAAAGCCATCTAAACTAGGTCCGAAAACCTCTATATGATTGCAGTGGAGTTCTACTCCTCCAGGAGCTCTTGCATCTCTCTTAATCTTACCTCTAACCTTTACTGCTGATTCTAAGCCTACGTCTAATGCTTTCATAAAGGTTTCACTGTCTGCTATTCCCTGCTTAACTGCTATCTGTATGATACCTGTCGAGTCTCTTAAGTCTAGGAATACAAGTTTTCCATGACGTCTCTTAGACCTAACCCACCCGATTAATTCTACTTCTGAATCTTCTCCACATTTGAAGGCATCTCTAATGTATAGCGTCTTTAACACTCCTAATCCTCCAGATCCTAATAATACATTGGAGTTTTTTTCTATTTCTATGATTGAGCTTTTAAGTTATTGGGGTTCCTTCGGGGACAGGTTTCTCAGGGACTAGTGGAGCGATGTTCTCTTCAGCTGCAGTTGCTGCTAAGATCATGCACTCAGATAATTCTCCTCTAATCTTTCTAGGTTTGAGATTAAAGACGAATGCGAAAAGCTTGCCGATGAAGTATTCAGGCTCATAGATATGGCCAAGACCAGCTATAGCCTGTCTTCTCACTCCACCAAAATCTACTTGCAACTTTATGAGACGATCTGTGCCCTTAACTCTCTCAGCTCCAATAACCCGTCCAATTCTCAAATCAAGACGTCTAAACTCCGAGATATCTACTTCTCCCGCCATACAGATCATAGATTATTACATTCTTACTAGTTATTATCATTTACCTGTGACTACCCCCAAGCTTCATCCATCAATTTACCCGAAAATTTTTATACAACTAAAAACATACTAATTACTGATGGTGTGTTATAGCATGTCAAAGAAGAAAGCTGCAAAGAAGAAGGGAGCAAAGAAAGCAGCGAAAAAGAAGGCTGCGAAGAAGAAAGCAGCAAAAAAAGCTAGGAGACCAAAGAAAGTAGCTCCCAAAGCTCCAGCAGCAGAGGAAGTTACTGGAGCATAAAATACCTCTTAATGCCCCACTATTTTTTCTTTTTTATTTTTACCAGGCTGGGTATTCTTCTTCTATTTCTGAAGCTTTACTCCTCGATGATACAATGTAGAATATGAGGAAAGCAGTCGTAGCGGAGACTATTGAGGGTACTGATAAGAAGAATAATATATCTAGAGACCTATACAAGAATAAGTCGGACATCAACCTATCTACTTCCGATAGCCATGCTAGATTACCACTATGGAGAGGATATAGCATAAAGTTTGAAAATATCCAGAATGAGAAGATTATTAAAGTTGATGTAAAAACTATTTTTGCAGCTCTATAAGGTTCCCCGGTCAAGAGCCCTATCAACGCTGAGCTTAAAATCCAGATGATAAGAGGCCATACCCCGAGGTATACTCCACCGCCTAGAGATGGTGCACCCAATGCTGATGAGAGGGGTGTAAGGAGAAAAGAATAGATGTCATGAAGCATCTTTAGCAAGCCCATCTGTAAGGGAAGTTCAGCAGTCCATGCTTCACTACTGAATGCCAGTAAAGAACCAAGAGTTACAGAAGCCATCATAGTACCTAAACCTAGAATGAAACTCTTCATACCCGAATAGGATTCAAACTGAGTGGATAAATCTTTCTAGATTACTCTAAGCTAGTACAGACGAATAGAATATCAGGGTAATCTGTTGAGACTATACCCTTACGTGATACTCGAAGATACCTTCCTACGGCTAACTTCTTGAATATAGGAATGGGACTCTCCAAATATATTAATTGATCGTGGTAACTTATAAATACAGCTTAGGAACCTCAGTCTCCGAAGACAAGCAGCCCCTGAGCACCATACAGAGATACTAAGGTAATGATGTTGGAGGTGCTTGAAGATGGCTTGGTTAATAGGTTACGTATTAAGTGAGAGATTTAGAAGAAGCGGTAGGAGCAAAAAGAAAAGGGACTATATCCTAGACTTTCCAGGAGTAAACGATAAAGAGACTGCTTCTCTCCTTGTTGGTAGAGAGATTGAGTATAGAGATAATTTCGTTAGAGTGGAGGGAAAGATTATAAGAACGCATGGTGCGAGGGGGAAAGTTAGAGCTAGATTTACTAAGCCTCTACCAGGAGAATTCTGGAGGGGTAGAGTGTACCTCCGTGTAGATAGGCTTGTTCTTGGAGTAGCTAGATATGTGGAGGGTTCTTATTAAACTGTCTGAAGTATCTTCGCTTAACTTCTTGTATGGTATCTGCTTCTTGAGGTTTTTTATCAAGCTTTATCTTAGTTATCCTAGCGAATCTTAATGCTAACCCAGACCTGTACTTACGGCTCTTCTGAATCTCATTATAAGCAACTTCCACGACTATTTCAGGTTTAACCTTAACTGTGTATCCTTCCTGACCAATCTTTAATTCTAGAAGTTTCTTCGTAATCCATTCAAATTCTTCATCTGTCAGCCCTTTAAATGTTTTACCAATGATCTCAAATCCTCCAGTCTCTGGGTCATAAGCTGCAAGGTGGTAGTTGCTTAACCATCCAGTCCTTCTACCATATCCATAGTCAGCTTTAACTATAACTAGGTCGAGGTTTTCGGAAGGCTTAATCTTAAGCCAGAGCTTCTCTCTTCTACCTGGCTTATATCTTCCATCAAGCTTCTTTAACATTACACCTTCATGCCCAGCTTTAATAGCTGAATCTAAGAATTCTCTAACCTCATTCTCTGAATAAACTATCTTTCTAGGAATTAGTATATCGGGAGAAGCTATGCTCTTTAACTTATCCCATCGTTCAGAATATGGTAGGTCTATCAATTCTTCGCCATCTAGGTAGAGTATATCAAAGAGATATAATCTTAAAGGTATATGCTTCGCTTCCTCTAAACTTCTCGTCCTCCTAAATCTTCTTAGGAGAATCTGGAAAGGTAAAGGTCTACCTGATGAATCTACAGCTATTATCTCTCCATCCAAGACAGCTATACATTTCTTTATACACCTACCTACCTGCTCAACTATATCGGGGATACTCTCAGTTACTTCATTAAGTCTTCTAGAAAATATTCTTACACCATTGTTTCCAACATGGATTTGGACTCTTGCTCCATCTACTTTATATTCTACAGCGTATGGTCCAGGGTACTCTTTAAAGAGTTCACTTAGATCTTGGCATTGTTCTGCTAACATAGGTCTTACAGGTCTATATACTTCCAGCCTCACTGATTCTATGGTCTGGCCACCAAATATTCTTACCAGTTCAGTTAATTCACCTATGTCGCCGAGAAGCATGTATGCACGATAAACAGATTCAAGTGGTGTGTTAGCCATTTCTCCTAGAGCCTCAACTAATACTCCCTCATTAACTCCATGCTGCATTTCTCCAATAAGAATCTTCATAAACCATTCACGTTCAATCTCATCCATCCTAGCAACAAGCCCCGAGAGAATATTCTTCTTCTTTTCTCTAGAACCATAACCTTTAATCTTAGCTACTTCAAGAAGTTTCTCAGCGACTTCTCCGATAGTTAGAGGCTCAGCTACAAGAGTTGACTGTAACTCATGTAGCTCTGCTAGAGTACTATAACCTACGTCTAGTTCATCACTTATAGTTTCAGGAAGAGGCTTACCTATAAGTAAACGTGAAGCATACTTAGCCTCTGATGGTTCAAGATTTCTCAGGAATCTAACTATGAGGGAAACTTTATCCTTTCTACCTGTAGTCTCCTTAAGCCTTTCACATAATTCTGCAAACTCTCTAAAGAAGGTCATCCCTTCACTACAATAAATCACGATAATCACTGATATATCTTCATACTACAATATGCTCCTACGAACTATACCCTTAGATATTAAGGGTCTAATCTGGGTATTCCTAGTAAATTATGGTTTCTTTTGTTAACATTAAAATTATAGATTAACAAGTAACTAGCTGAAGAAATGACCAGTAGTAAAGTTGAAGGAAAGATTTTTTATCAATGTGTTTGGTGTAAGAGAGTCTTTGAGAAAGAGAAACTCTCAAGAGTTGCTGAGACTAGATGCCCATACTGTGGATTTAATGTTATAAAGAAGGCCAAGCCATTTAGAGCTAAGCTAATAATAACCTCAGAGCTTAGCAAAGAGCAGAGAATCCTAACTGGGAGCTAGCGGAAATGAAGCTATCATATCTTGTAGATACTCCTACACGATGATTCTATACTTATCTTTGGGCTAAACCTAAAGCTTCTTCCCTCTAATCTCCCCAATTTTCTTAATAATTTCTTCAAGGAAGTCTTTTGAAGCTCCAGGATCTATTATTGAAACACTACTAGCTGATACAGCTATTCCAGCTGCTTCTCCTAGAGCCTTCTTACTTGAAACAAATGTATAAGGGATCTTCTTTTCATCACATAGAAGGGGGAGGAAAGCAACTATCTCTGGTGGGTCAACATCCGTAGCTATTATAACAAACTTTGCTTGACCTCTCTCTATAGATTTAATGACCTCATTCACACCCTTCCTTATCTTCCCTGATTCTCTAGCCATCTTCACAACTTCAAGTGTAGCTCTAATAAGCTCCTCCGGTGGATTAAAAGTAACATAGCTTGGATTAGGCATATGCCTTCATCTCCATTTATCTATGACAGATAGGGGAGCACCTGTACAAATATGTTGCTCCAGTTAAGCCTCTACAGCTTTAGTATGCTCTCAATCTAAGTAATATAGTGGTTTGAAGAGAGAACATCATGCCATTCTTCTCAGCTTAGTAGGTAGGGTTCCTAAGTATATAATGAGGCGGCGATTTATAGGTCCGATTTATAGATGAAAAATTTATTCATCTCTTATTCTATCTATGATACATGATTAGCGGGCTAAAGATTGATATAGTAGATGTAAAAGTCCCTGAAGGATGCAATATAATTTTCGGAATAACTCATTTCATAAAGACTGTTGAAGATGTTTATGAAGCAATCGTAAACTCAGTACCAGGTGCAAAATTTGGGTTAGCGTTTGCAGAAGCTAGTGGACCATGCCTCATCAGGCATGAAGGTACAGATGAAGAACTTAGAAGACTTGCAGCTGAAACACTCTTAAGAATTGGATGTGGGCATACATTCTTAATAATCATGAGGAATATGTATCCAATTAACGTGATGGATAAGATTAAACTTGTTCCAGAAGTCTGTACGATACTTGCAGCTACGGCGAATCCACTGCAAGTCATAGTTGTTGAAACAGAGCAAGGTAGAGGTGTGATGGCTGTAATAGATGGATATAAGTCTAAGGGAATAGAAGACGAGAAAGATATAGAAGAAAGGAGAAAGTTTCTACGTAGGATAGGTTACAAGTTCTAGAAATAAACTCTACATCCTAAGGTGATTATGTATCTTCCCAACCTACGTTTAATACTGATGCATCAAAGACTAGCTGTATCCAAGTAGAATAGAGAAGGTTCATCAAGTAGTTTTAGCAATAGGTTTATGAAGTCTAGAAGATGAAGATAGAAGAACTAATATTAAAATGGGCTTTAAAGAATGCATTAGACCATGGAGGAAAAGCTCTCCAAAATGCTGTATTATCCAAGATTTTTAGGGAAGACTCATCTCTAAGAACGAGAGTAAAAGAATTATTACCTCTAGTTGAAGAGATTGTGAACCAAGTAAACTCGATGGATATCAACGAGCAGAAGAGTTTACTTGAAGAACTAGCTCCTGACCTCTTATTATATGAGAAGAAGATTGAAGAAAAGAAGCTTCCCCCTCTCCCTAATGCTGTTAGAGGTAGAGTGGTTACGCGTCTACCACCTGAGCCAAGCGGCTACATGCATATTGGTCATGCTATGAGTGGGTTACTAAACTATTTCTATGCTAGAATGTATGACGGTAGAGTGTGGTTAAGATTCGAAGATACAGACCCTAGAAAAGTTAAGCTTGAATATTATGAAAGTTTTAGGAGAGGATATAAATGGCTTGGGATTGAATGGGATTATGAGAAAAACAATAGTGACGATATAGAGTTATTCTATGACTATGCTGAGAAGATAATAGAGTTGGGGAAAGCATACGTCTGCTTCTGCCCCCATGAAAAAATAAAATCTTATAGAAAGAAAGGTGAAGAATGTGAGCATCGAAGTCAAGATGTAGATGAGAACTTAAAATATTGGGGGATGATGCTTAGTGGGCGGTTCAGAGAAGGTGAAGCAATACTTAGACTCGCTGGAGATATGAAGAGCAAAAATACCACTATGAGGGACCCTGCAATCCTTAGAATAGTTGAATACAGCCACCCCCTTGTAGGTGCTAGATACCGTGTATGGCCTCTATACGATTTCGCAGTTTCAATAGAAGATGGGATATGCGGCATCACACACATCTTACGTACAAGCGAATTTGCTTTAAGAGATGAACTACAAAATTATATTAGGGATCTTGTAGGGATGAGTAACCCAACATACATAGAATATTCTAGATTTGAGTTTAAGGGTACACCTGTCTCAAAGAGGAAGCTTAGGGCAGTGATGGAAGCTGGTCTAGCAGATAGATGGGATGATCCAAGATTTCCAACTATTGAAGGACTGAAGAAGAGGGGGATAATACCTGAAGCAATAAAAGAATTCACGTTAACACAAACAGGTTTCTCATATGCTAAAAGAGAGTATGACTGGAGCCTACTATATTCTGTGAATAGAAAGATTCTGGACCCAGTAGCTCGTAGATTCTTCTTTACACCTAACCCTATAAAACTAAAGATTGAACAATTAGAATCGGGAGAGATTACTATACCTTACCATCCAACTAACAGGTCTCTAGGAGTGAGAAAGATAAGTTATACCGATGAATTCTATATTTCAAGCCTTGATGCTGAGAATATGAAAACTGGAGACACCATAAGATTGAAATACCTAACTAATGTTAAGATAACTAATGTCTCAAGATATGAGGTAACAGGCATTAGGGTGAGTGGAGGACCAGCTCAGAATATCCCAATAATACAGTGGGTTCCATCACACAAATGTCTTAATGTTAAAGTATTGGTCCCGGACGTCTTATACTTGGATGAGGAAGAAATTAACCCAGAAAGCTTAAAGATTGTTGAAGGATATGCTGAAGAGAATATAGTAGACATAAAAGTTGATGAAATTGTTCAATTTGAGAGGTTTGGATTCTGCAGGTGTGACTCAGCAGACGATAGAATATTCATTAAAGCACACGACTAGAATATCTACATCAATATATTATGAACGCTTCTGTTTTCCATAATATTCTGTCCACTTAAGCTTTCTAGGATCTCTCTTAAATTCCACCATACTTACTCTACATTTCCTTGAGCAAAACCATAAGAGAGAGCCATCTCTCTTAACATATAGCATGCCTTTACCATGGAGGAATTCTCTCCCACAGAATGAGCATCTGTGTCTAGTAGGCATATAGATACGCTCCGAACTACTTTATCTTCTCAGCTTCCCTCTCAGTATCAAGTAGTAAGAGGATGTCTCCAAGACGAACTGGTCCTTTAACATTTCTAGTTATAACTCTACCTGCATCTCTACCTTCAAGTATTCTTACTCTAACTTGGGTAATCTCGCCTGTAGCACCTGTTCTACCAACTATCTGCTCAACGACAGCAGGTACAGGCTCTTCTACACGCTCAGTCTTAGCAGGCTTACTCATCTCTCTTACCTTTTCTTATCAAAAATCCTATTCTTAAAGATTGCATTCAAATTCTAAGAACCTGCAAACATATCAGTAGAGTTTGAACTATCCGAATAAGTATTTTACTTTTCCATCTATGGATACTCTATTTTTAGGGATGCGTAACCTACAACTGATGATTTATCTCCTGTTATATCCCCACTTGTAGCATACTTCAATAACTCTGCTTTACTTGCTCCAAGCCTCCTAGAAGCTTCTAAAACAGCTGAGACAGGCCCATAACCACACATTGAAATATCCACTTCTCTTAACACTCTATAGAGTGTTTCAACATCTAGTTTTCTAATGTTGTCAAGAGCTATCGAGTCTTTTTTAACAGCTACTTGGTGAGGCTCGTAATGAGTGAAATCTGTTGAAGCTACGAGCATTATACCTGTTCTCTCTTTTAATAATTCTGCAAGAGCTCTCCCAACCTCCAAGGAGACCTCGATGCTTTGGTCGAGCATACATATAGGTAGAAAACTAAAATCTCCTAAGACATACTGAAGAAATGGTATTTGAACTTCAATTGAATGTTCGCGAGCATGTGATAATTCATCTAGAGAGAAGATATCAGATAATTCTGTAAGCTCCCTTCCAAGCTGAGAATCAATCTTAACCTCACCTAATGGAGTAACCCATACCCCATCTGGATATATAGAGACATCCATTCCAATACCATAATGATTCGGGCCTATCACTACCACCGTCCTAGGTCTCGACCTACCATCTAACTCTAAGTAGCCGTGAGCAGCTACAGGACCTGAATAAACATATCCAGCATGGGGGGATATTAACGCGAGAGGATGGCTCCTCTTGTTTATCTTTCCTGATGGAAGCTTACCTGGTCCAATACTATGAAGGAAGCATTCTTCAATCTGCTTCTTCAATGAAGCTGCTGATGAAGGATAAAACATCCCAGCTACTGCAGGGCTTCTCCTCGGCATACCAAGATATAATATGATATCGCAAGTATTTATCATTGTTTTCCATGATATATCCTTGGTTTAAATGGTGGGGGAGCTATCTTCAAGAAAGCGGGATCATATTAGAATATGTACTGAGAGAGATGTTGAATTTAAGAAGAAGACTACGTGGTTTGAGTATGTTGAATTAATACATAACCCTCTGCCTGAAGTGGATTTTAATGAGATAAAGCTTGAAGCAAGTTTTCTTAGTAGAACATTTAATTATCCATTGGTTATTGAAGGTATGACAGGCGGTATACCCGAAGCATACAAGATTAATAAGAATCTAGCAGAAGTAGCTCTCCAACTTAATATACCTCTAGGTGTGGGAAGCCAGAGAGCAGGCATACGGAATGAATCTCTTAAAGAAACCTACCGAATTGTACGAGATATTTCACCTAGCATTTTCGTAATTGGGAATATTGGTGCTGTTCAGTTAATGGAGGAAGGCATCGAGCTTGCAGAAAAGGCTGTAGAAATGATTGAAGCAAATGCTTTAGCAATACATCTCAATAGTTTACAAGAATTAATCCAACCAGGTGGAACTACAACATATAGAGGAATTATTAAATCTATAGAGAAGACTGTGAATAGATTAAGCGTACCAGTTATTGTCAAGGAAGTTGGATGTGGTATATCCAGAGAATCTGCAAAAAGCTTAGAAAAAATAGGTGTTAAAGTTATAGATGTAGCTGGAGCAGGAGGAACTAACTGGACGCTTATCGAGAAGATTAGAGCTGAAGAAGCAGGAGACTTAGAGAAGAAAATGCTTGGCGAAGTCTTTCTAGAATGGGGGATACCTACGGCTGCATCTATAATAGAAGTCTCATCAACAGTTGAAATAGAAGTTATAGGTTCAGGTGGTATAAGAACAGGCTTAGATGCTGCTAAAGCTTTAGCCCTAGGAGCAGACATGGTTGGAATAGCTAAACCTCTCTTAAAGCCTGCATTAGAAAGTGTAGAATCAATCTTAAGCTATCTAAGAAAGATAATATTAGAGTTGAGAACAGCAATGTATTTAACAGGCTGTAGAAATATCAGTGAACTGAAGAAAGTCGATAAAGTATTAACAGGTCCATTGATTGAGTGGTGTAGGCAGAGAAATCTACCAGTCTAAGGCTATATTTTGGTTTTCATAGACTATAATACATGAGTGAAGCTGAGAGAACCTTTATAATGTTAAAGCCGAGCTGTGTGGAGAGAGGGTTAGTTGGAGAGATCCTATCTAGAATTGAGAAGAAGGGTTTAAAGATCATACAGATGAAGTTCTTGAAAATGAGTAGAGAGATGGCTGAAGAACTTTACAGCATACATAAAGGCAGAGACTTCTATGAAAACCTTGTAAAAACACTAGAAGGTAGAAGAGTTGTAGCAATCGTTATTGAAGGTAGGAAAGCTATTGAAGTAGCAAGAAAGATGATTGGTGCAACTGACCCAGCTCAGGCAGAACCTGGAACAATTAGAGGGGACTTAGCAATAGAACTTACAGACAATCTTATACATGCTTCAGATAGCATAGAATCATACCAAAGAGAATACAAGATATTCTTTAAGGATGATGAGCTACAGACATTATAGATTATTTTATCGAATTCTAAAGCTAGATTATTATTGATTCAAGCTATATTAAGAACACTAATAAAGATTAGTATAGATGAGTGGGAAGATTCTACCGAAGCAGCCTGAAGCTAATATTGGGACTCTAGGTCATGTTGATAATGGTAAGAGCACGATCGTTCAAGCAATTACTGGAATCTGGCCTGCAAGACATTCTGAAGAGCTTAGGAGAGGTATTACGATTAGGATAGGTTATGCGGATGCAGCAATCTATAGATGCCCTACATGTGAGGAACCATTCAATTATACTACTGAAGAAAAATGTTCAATATGTGGATCTGAAACGGTTTTCGAGAGAGCTATATCATTTATAGATTGTCCTGGTCATCATTCATTAATGGTTACTATGCTTTCGGGAGCAGCATTATTCGATGGTGCAGTATTCGTAGTAGATGCTAGACATACATTCCCCCAACCACAAGATAGTGAGCATCTCCAAGCAGCCTCAATAATGGATATAGATAAAGTGATAATTGCACAGAATAAGATAGACGTAGTATCTAGGGAGAGAGCTCTCCAAAACTATCATGAAATAAGAGAATACCTTAAGATGAGTAAATTAGAAGATTGCCCCATAATACCTATCTCAGCTCAGCATAAAGTAGGTGTAGAACTCCTCCTCTGGGCTATACAGAAATTTATCCCAACACCATTTAGAGACCTCTCAAAACCATTTAGAATGCCTATACTACGTTCATTTGATGTTAACCCCCCTGGAACACCTGGAAATATTATTAGAGGTGGAGTTATAGGAGGCTCAATAGTTCAAGGAAAGATAAGAGTAGGTGATGAAATAGAGATAGCTCCTGGCATACCTCTAGAAGATAAACCAGGGTCAAGATATGAATCAATCTACACAGAAGTTGTGAATATTAAAGCTGGTGGGAGGGATGTTGAAGAAGCTATGAGTGGTGGTCTCACAGGTATAGAGACGAAGCTTGACCCAGCATTAACTAAAGCGGACGCGATGACTGGAAATATAGCTGGTAGACCTGGAACACTACCACCGACACTCTATGACTTAACCCTAGAATATACTCTCTTCAAGTATGTTGTAGGTGTTAAAGATAAGATGGAGGTTACACCAATAGCTGATAAAGAACCATTAGTGTTAAACGTCTACTCAGCTGTAACAACAGGAGTTGTAGCATATAGAACAAAAGATAGAATTGAGATAAATTTAATGAGACCAATAGTAGCACAACCAGGAGACAAAGTCTCAATATCTAGAAAAATCGGAGCTGGATGGAGATTAATCGGGTATGGTAAGATAACATAGATAAGCATAAACGTGGATGAAACATTATATGAAGGTTCTAGTTGATACAAGTCTCTTGATAATGATCGTGGAGCAGGGAAGAGACCTAATAAGAATTGCAGAAGATACAATTGGTGAAGTAATTGAACCATACATACTTGAAGACATCATAGATGAGTTGGAGAAAATTGCTAACAGAAGTGGAAAGAAATCAAATCTAGCTAAGCTAGCTTTAAAGCTGACTGAAAGAATGGGTAAGATAAAGTGTTTAAAGGATTTACCCGTAGACCTTAAATTGCTTGAAGCTGCACAAGAACATGGAATGGTTTTAGCAGCTGTAGATCGAAAAATTATAGAAGAAGCTAGGAGAAAGAAAATCCCCCTCCTAATATTCCATGAAGATTTAAGAGTAACATTTGAAGGTTGGACGCTATAAATAGCCTGTCATTAAGATTTTTAGATAGGAATAACAAATCATTATCAGTAAGGATAGATGAATACTGAGCGGAGCCTTCTTCTAATAACTATCATATCAATCTCACTATTAGTATTAACTCTAAATGGGGCGACGGAGTCTCAAGAAGAAAACACTGTACAAGTAATTTTCTACATGGATACTGGTTTAGGTGGACCTATAATCATTGATTGGTGTAGTGGTTCAGCGAGAATAGGAGAAAATATAAGCTGTACTGTTAAGCCTCAAATTACATACGACAATGATACAAAAATAGTCTTCGAAGGCTGGTACAAGAATATAGGGAATGGAAGGTTAGAACTAGTTACCGAAGATAATAGTATAACGATTACGGTTGGAGGAGAACAGACTCAACAAGAATATATTGCAAAGTATAAAGTCTATTATCTAGTAGACCTTGATATTGGATACCAGATAGTTAGTGAATGGAGACCTAGATATAGCTCATACTTAATAAAAGTGCTTGAAAGCTGGAATCCAGAAGAAGGTATAAGAAAAATCTTCTTAAAATGGGTTGGAGACATAACTGGAAGCAACCCGACCATTTACATAGACAAGATTACTAGACCGTTAAGAGCCAAAGCAGTCTGGCAAACTCAATACTATGTAGAGATAATCTCGGAGTACCCATTATCTATAGAAAGTGGATGGTTTAATGAAAATCAAGCAGTCCATATTAAGCCTCTAAACCCTGTAATATATGAAAATAATGGAGAAACAAAGGTCTTGCTTGAAAAATATTTTATAGATTATTGGTGGGGGGATAGAGAAGACTCCGAAGTTGATAAAGATTCTTTTGAGCTAGTAGTAGATTCACCATTAACGATAAAAGCTTTTTGGAAGAAGCTCCACCATGTAGTTCTTGAATCAGATTATGTTAAGCCGATACTTCTCGATGAATGGATAAGAGACGGCGACAAGCTAATCTTTAATCAACTAGAAAAAGAGATTAACTGGAACAACAATACTAAAATAGTCTTCGATAAATGGGTAAATGATATCTCTTCACCTAACAAAGACATAGAAGTTATTGTCAGTAGCCCTATAAAAGCTCATGCTATCTGGAGGGTCTACTACCTAGTTTCAGTGGAATCATCGGAACCTGATATTAAGATAGAAGTTAATACGTCAGGATGGGTTGAGAAGGGAAGCAACGTGAAGATTAATGCAACCCCTATTGAGAGAGATTTAGGGAAAGGTGTTAAGGCATTATTCAGAGAATGGAGTGGAAGTATTATAAGGCAAGACCCAGTGATAGAAGTTTCAAGCTTGAACCAACCAATAATAATTAAAGCATTATGGATTAGGAAGTATCTCATAACTGTTGATGCACCAGATGAAGCTGGAATAGAGAAAGAAGCATGGATACTGGAAGACGAGGAACACAATATTATAGCTCCTATACAGGTATCGATAAATAATTCAACAAGAATTGTTTTCAATAAATGGGTTGGATGTAGCTCCGTAAGAGATAATGTGTGTACTCTAAGTAATGTTAAGCAGCCTCTAACAGTTAAAGCTACTTATTTCATAGAAAGGAAAATGAAGATAGAAGCAGTATCGCTGAATAATGAAATAATAGAAGATGTATATTTCATCGTTAAGCATGAATCAGGCGAGATAAAGAAGCTGCCATCACAAAGTATAGTGTGGATGAAGATAGGATACTGGGTAATCGAGAATGCTACTTGGAGAGAATACGATGTAACCTCAACAAGAGAATTCAAAGTAACTGAAGACTCAAGCGAACTCCTAGAAGTATTGGTAAGAATATATAGATTATCATTTAAGATTAATGATTACCTAGGTTTTCCAGTTAGGGATGCAGTAGTAATCATTAAAACAATTGATGGGAAAATAATGTATGAAGGTAGAACAGATGAAAACGGGTCAATAGATAGTGCTGGTCCTTTACCCCCAGTAGACATGATTGCATACATCAGCTATATGGGCTATCAAATAGTGAAGAATGTAAACATGAAGACTTCAAGCCCAATCTATATAACAATACCTCTCTCACAGACATCAATCCAACTGGTCACAATTACGATTATAGCTGGAGCTTCTCTAACCACCCTCGCTATTATTAGGAGGCTTCGAAAACCAAGAGAAATACCAATTGAGATACCTATACCTCTAGAGCCGACCCCACGTAGAAGAAGCATAGATGAAACTATCAAAGAGAGAGAAGTTAAAAAGGGACCCGTAGTAACCCTTGAAGATATAATTGAAAAACTAAAAGAGAGTGGTGAAAAACCTGAAGAAATCCTAGGGGAATTAGCTGAAAAAGTAGAAAAGGAGAAGAAGCAAAAGAGGAGGAGAAGAAAAAACTACAGCTTCCAGTAGAATACCCTAAGATTAAGTTTAGTAGCTTAACGTTTTGAGGTCTCACCAGACTCATCGGTATGCATGGTTCATCTAGAGCTATTGATGGTATAAATCAGAAAAGGCCTCTAACGTTCAGCACTTTAGTTTTTTATGCGCGCTTTTCCATATGATTGCTAAACCCTAGATGTGAGTATTTGTTTTTCCTGAACTATCCATTCTAGAAGCTAGGATTACTTTTTTCAGTATGTATGAAGCACTATAATGGCTAGCCTTATAATAGACAGTTATCTAAAACCTCTAAAGCTATGTGATATCACCTGTCTCAGATATTTTCTTGTCTTCGTATGGTGCAACATGCCTCCTATAGAATTCCTGGATTACACAAGAGAGTACACCAATCGCTCTATTATAATTAAAGTATCTAGGAGGATATAGGTGGAGGAGGAGTCTAAAGATAACATAATTGACTTGTCCATCAAGTTCTTCGATTGGAGCTTTCCTAAGCTCATCTATTAAAGCATCAATCATAGGGTCTAACTTCTCTCTATACTCTTTCTTAATGTAAGGCATACTCCATAATCTATCTTGCTACTATATTTATCTTAATTCAAGATGGACCTGTCCACTCATTATACTTTGAGAATAGATAGAGTAGTTCTGACCAGGATAATAGATACACGTCCAATTTACTTCCTCTACTAATCTTCTCTATTTTCTCAGGAATCTTTATGAAGCCATTACATGATATTAGTGGTCCAATCATAGATGAATCTCCAAGAATAGGTTTAGCGATAAATCCATCCCTATTCTTAGCTAGCTTAACAAAACGGATTCTTGTAAACGAAATGTATTCTCTAACAGTTAAGTCTTCAACTATTTCTGCACGCACCCTTGGGAATAAATCTTTGATCGGTAAACCCTGCATACAAGATATCAGTGGAACCAGTATGTTTATTGTTCCAGAGATAGTAGATTGAATGTGTCCTGGAAGCATTATTACTGGTTTTCCATCTATTAGAACTACGCTGGTTGCTCGACCTGGCTGCACTTTTAATCCCCTAGCTATTGGCATACTCTCAGGTAGCTTAGATAATGTCGTCCAACATAGATCTCTAACTCCAAGTGAGACGCCTCCAATAGTTACACATATATCGTTTTCTCTAAGAGAGTTCTTGACAGTCTTGATTATCTGGCTAGGTGAATCTGGAACTGCCTCAAATCTTATCGGAACCCCACCGAATTCTTTTACATAGTAAGAGACCATTATCGAAGATGTTTCAAGCTTTTTCCCATTAGCTTCCTCAATATTTGATGTTAATTCATCCCCAATACCTATTAATGCAACTCTAGGTTTATCGTAAACTTTAACTCTATATCTTCCAGTATCCAGTAGATACTTTATGGTTTGAGGTCTGACAATATCTCCTTTCTTCTGAATAATCTCTCCACCATCTATATCTGCTCCTCTAAATGTTACGTGTTCCCCTCTCTTAACAGGTTCTAGAATCTCTATATATTCTCCGAGTAGCCTAACCCTCTCAACTGGTATTACAGCATCAGCATTCTTTGGTATTTTAGCTCCCGTTACAACATAAACAGTTTCTCCATCTTTAATGTCTAGATTATGCTCTCTGATCGAATCTATTCTTCCTACAACTTTTAATCTT
Source organism: Candidatus Geocrenenecus arthurdayi (assembly GCA_023539395.1). Lineage (GTDB taxonomy): Archaea > Thermoproteota > Nitrososphaeria_A > Caldarchaeales > Wolframiiraptoraceae > Geocrenenecus > Geocrenenecus arthurdayi. The sequence goes on from JAKCEX010000004.1 coordinate 26,180, forward strand.
AATGGATTGATTGTGGATGCTTTCAATGTGTCAGAGCTTCTAACAGCGTATCCATCAAAATGCGCAATATTGTCTATCGGTATAGGAATGGTTGAAACAATATCTTCGGCTAGAACGTAGCCTAACGATTCATGAACACTAACATCAATAACCCTTGGGGACAGCCTTGAATTCTTCAGAATTCTTTCCAATGCTTCATCTGGTGAAGTATATTTAAAATACTTTTCAATCTGTTCATCCATGCTGTAATTGTATCATTAGCCTATTGATATTTAATGATTCTGTAATTTCACGGGTATGCTTGCAAATGCTGAATAAAGAGAAAATATCAATGAGAATATTCTAATGGATAGCTTAACTAGAGAATATGTAACGGTTAATAAGGAAGCCTAGATGTTATTCTATCCAGTATGGGAGACCCGAAGAGACCTAGAAAACAGTATGAAACACCTGGTCATCCATGGAAGTCGGATAGATTATCAATGGAGCTCCAGCTTCTCGGAGAATATGGTCTAAGGAATAAGAGGGAACTTTGGAGAGCGGAAACTATACTTAGAAAGATTAGAGCGCAAGCGAGGTCTCTATTCGTTCTCACAGGTGAGAAGAGGGTTCAAGAAGAGAGTAGGCTTATACAAAGATTGTATAAGATGGGGCTTGTAGATGAGAATGCAACTGCAGATGATATATTGAAATTAAACGTTAGAGACATCTTAGAAAGAAGACTTCAAACAATAGTATTCAAACTCGGATATGCTAAAAGTATACACCAAGCAAGGCAGCTAATAACCCATGGTCATGTCTATATTAAAGATAATAAGGTTAAATCTCCAAGCTATCATGTAATGAGAGGGGAAGAATCATTAATAAGAGTTGCAATACCCTTAGAAGCAAAATAAAACACTATTTTAGCCACGTAGTTAATAGACAAAATCATAGTTTAACAGTAAGATCGGTAGCCACGATTCATGATTTTGCTAAGTAGACGAAATGAGGAAGCTCATCAAGAAATATCTTTAATGCAAGCTCTACCCCACTAGGAGACCCTGGAAGACATATTACAACTTTCCCAGCATAAACACCTGCCATTGCTCTTGTCAAAGCTGCAGCTGCACCTATCTCTTTGTAACTCTCAAGTCTAAATATCTCCCCGAAACCTTCAGCTTCTTTATCAAGTAATGGCTTAACCGCCTCAATAGTTACATCTCTACTAGCTAGCCCCGTTCCCCCCATGAAGACTATTACATCTACTTCCTTCTTAACAGCGCTCTTGAGAATTTCTCTAATCATATCGATATCATCATCTATGACATCGGTTTCGATTATTTCATGATTCTTCTCATTAATCAGTTTAATAGCTATACCCATTGTTTCATCTGTGAAGGGTTTTCTTTCAATCTTTAATCTATACCTTGAAGAACTAACAGTATATAGCATGAATCTTAGTCTCCGAGGACTTCTATGCCTATGTTCTTCATAGGGTTTAACTGACTGCATCATTCTTCACTTTTCTAACAACTCTTATATCGGTGATTACAGTATCTGGATACTGTCCGTCAACTGTTTTTTCGTACTTTTTCACTGCATCCCATATATTAAGTAGAGCTATACATACTGCAGTTAATGCTTCCATCTCAACCCCGGTTCTCTCCATAGCTTCAACTAAAACCTCAACTTCTACACCTTGATCATTAATCTTCGGATTTACTTCTACATAGTCAAGCCTTAATGGATGACATAGAGGGAGAAGTAGAGATGTAAGTTTAACAGAATTTATTCCCGCTAACCTAGCAAGCTGTAACGGGTCCCCCTTTTCAATACCCCCTAACCTTATCCTTTCGACAGTTTCTCGTCGGAGTTTTATGAATCCTCTAGCAACAGCAGTTCTCTTAACTAGAGGTTTACCGGAAACATCTACTTGCTTTATCTCAGAAGGCATAAAAGTAATATCTACCTGCTTATTCTTAAATCTAGATATTATGGCCCTGGTAAACCTTCAAAGAAAAAGATTTAACTGGCTTATGAAAGGGTTATAAGGGTTATGAAGATTCTATGGGCACCTTGGAGGATGAAGTATATTAGACGTTTTGAAGAGAGAGGAGATAATAGTTGCATCTTCTGTAAAGGAGTCCAGCAGAATAAGGATAGAGAAAATCTTATCCTGTATAGAGGTAGGAGCTGCTTCATTATCTTGAATAAGTATCCATATAACACTGGGCACTTGATGATTGCACCATATAGGCATATTGGAGAGTTAGAAGGGTTGAGTGAAGAAGAATTGAATGAGTTGATGAGATTAACAGTCTTAAGTGTTAAGATACTTAAGAGAGAGTATAGACCTAGTGGATTGAATATTGGAGTAAATATAGGTAGAGCTGCGGGAGCTGGTATAGAAGACCATATACACCTCCATATAGTTCCTAGATGGGTTGGAGATACAAACTTCATGCCTATAATATCTCAGACAAAAATAATGCCAGAACTACCTCATGAAACATATGATAGATTGAAAAAATACTTTAGAGAAGAGTAGGATGGTTTCTCCTAGCTATTCTATCGGAATCTAGTAAATAGTATAATGAAGATTCATCGGCTAATAATGATACACGGCTCGCAACATCATTGGAGACGATTTTATAATTTATTAATGTAGATAGTTTTCTAGAGAAATCTACTATATCGTTCATGCTTGGCATAGCTTCTCTTGGAAGCCTCTTCTGACTTTCTCCTACATGCATGTATGCTTTACATTCTACATAATCTGGTCTCGCAATTTTTATGAGTTCAGCATACTTCTCAACATCCTTCATATTGTATCCCTTAACAAGAGTCAGCCTTATTACTTTCCTAGATTTATCAAAGCTAGGCATTAAACGTAAACTCTCATTAAGTCTAACCCAGCTATTACGTATGAGAGGTCTACATGTTCTAATATGTGTTTCAAGGTCTGGACCATATAGGCTAATGTAGAGGTTTGTTGGTTGAGCATCTTCATCGATTAATTTTTTCAATCTCTCAGGCATTGTCGCATTAGTTACAAGGAAGGTTGTCATACCACGATTATGGGCGAGCTTGATTAAATCAGCCAAGTATGGATACAGTGTCGGTTCACCATCTAAGGAGATAGCAATATTATTTGGTTCTAAAGCCTCCTTGAATAGTTTTTTATCAACAGCTGGATTCCCCTTAAATCCTGAAAGAAGCTGCCTCTGTTCTAAGATAAGTTTATCAAATATTTCTTCTGGATAATCCCATTCTCCCTCGTATGGAGCAATTCTATTAATAGTGTGGAATCTCCAGCAAAAAATACACATCATGTTACAGTACTGTAGGCTTGGAGTCATCTGGAGACATCTATGGCTCTCTACACCATACCAGCTCTTATAGCAGTGTTTCCCACCTCTAAGAACATTCTTAGTCCAGTGGCATATCTTAACAGCAGAGTGTCGACCAACAATCCGGTAGCCACTCTTCCTCAGTCTATCTACATCATCAATATACGTTCTAACTGTAACCATTCATCCATCTAAGATCATCATACCATGCGGAGTAATTAAGTTTAGTGATCTTCTCTAAGATTAAGTATCTCTGATGCTAATTCTTCATTAGGTGCTGCTATAACCCCAAAGTTTCTACCAGCTGAAAGGTCTACCTCATCAATTACTCCGTCTACAGTAAGTATTTTATATGTTCCTCCTGCTAGCTTTAATAAGAATATAGGTGCAAGAAAATCAAATGGTCTCAAGTATGGTCCTAGACAGACATATCCATCTACCCGGCCAGCTATAATATAGCATATCTCTAAAGCTGTTGATGCTAGAAAAGATGAGAAACCAGAATTACATATTATCTTTTCAGTCCACTTCCTGTATCTCTCATCCCTAATAGACCACATACTAACAATTAAGTATGAATCTTTCAGTGAACGCACATTTGTGAGTTTAGGTTTTCCCCCAGATGCTACTACTGAGCCGTCTCTTTCACCTAAGTATATATCTCCACTTACGTGATCTACTACGCCTCCTACGATTATATCTCTAGAACTCATACTCTTAGAAATAACTAGCGTAGTCGAATAGATCGGTATACCTCTATAAGCATTTCTACTTCCATCAACTGGGTCTATTAAGACGTAGTAGTCAGGATTACCCGAGCCTGTTATCCCTAGTTCTTCTGAGATTACTGCTACACTTTTTAGTTTATCGGTAATTATGTTCATTATCGTTCTTTCTGCAACCAAGTCGAATGCATAAGACCTATCTCCATATGCTCCTATACTCTTAGGCTTAAGCCCCCAACCACACTTTATAGATTCTTGAACTACATCTCTCACTACTGTAAGAGCTTCTTCAGCTAATTTCAACAAGTCTACCATCTTATATCATTTTAACAGAATGTAGTGGTCTTATTTTAACTACTTCCCGATTATAGAGGTTCTCAGGTTCCTCGCCTTTCAAAACCTTGATTATCCCTTCAGCAGCATATTCTGCCATTCTATTCCTCGTATCATATGATGCACTACCTATATGTGGTGTAAGAACAACATTTGGAAGCTCTATTAATGGGCTATCAGCTGGGAGAGGCTCAAGCTCGAAGACATCTAACCCAGCTCCTGCAATCCATCCTTCTCTCAATGCTTTCACTAAAGCTTTTTCATCAACTACAGGTCCACGGGAAGTGTTAATTAAGATAGCCGTCGGCTTCATCATTCTAAGTTCTTTCTCACTAATTAAGTGTTTAGTCTCAGCTGTTAGTGGGACGTGGATTGAGATAAAGTCTGATTCTTTTAAGAGTTGAGGTAGCTCCATGTATTCTACTCCAAGCTCATCTTCTAGTTCTCTTCTACGCATAATATCGTAATAGTAGATCTTCATATTGAAGCCCTTAGCTCTCCTAGCTACAGCTGCTCCTATCCTTCCCAGACCTATTATCCCAAGCTTCTTACCATGCACATCGTATCCAAGCATCATGGTAGGAGCCCAAGCTAGCTTCCACCTACCTTCTCTAATCATCCTATCGCCTTCAACGACTCTTCTAGCAGTTGCTAGCATTAAAGCAAAAGCTAGATCAGCTGTCGTCTCTGTAAGGACCCCAGGTGTGTATACAATGTATATGCCCCTGCTTGTTGCATATTCTACGTCTATATGGTCTACACCTACACTCATAGTCCCAATAACTTTTAATCTAGGTGAGGTATCTATGATTTCTTTATCCATTCTTTCATTAAGTGTACAATAAATTGCATCAACATTCTCTACACTTCTCAGTATCTCTTCTCTACTTGGGGGTGGAACCTCATCTCGATAAATTACTTCACAATACTGTCTAAGTAATGCTAATGCTACTTCAGGAATAGTCCTAGTAACATAGACTATAGGCTTCATATCTACTTCCCGCCCTTCTTCACACTAAGAGATTTCCTAGCTCTATCATATAACTGTGGCCACCTAGATGCAATCTCCTTCTCAATAATCTTTGCAAGCAAATCACTCATACTAAATCTTGGAATAATATTCTTCCAATAATTTAAAACAGCGCTTGCAATAGGAGAATAAAAAGCTAATCTAGGCTGCCTCCTTGCACTCTCAATAGCAAGCCTCCAAAACCTCTCATCTACTCTCTTTGAAACTATCGAACTCTTATTTACCGATTTCTTCCTCTTCACCATACCCTCATTATTTTTCCTTCTCCTGTTCCGAATGCTCATAGGTATAAGGTAAAACATCTAAGATTAAACTTTTACCCATCCTAATCCCGCAGAAATTGCAATCCGCTTCTTGGTGGATTATAACCAGCCAAATTAATCCATTACAAACAGGATTAAACAATATAAACCCATCAACAGATACTTCAAATATATAAAATGCTTAGGATAAGTAGGCAGAAAAACAGGGATGACCTTTTAGCTAGAGACAAATCGGTTGGTGTTTCGTACACTTGGAACTTCATTTCATTATATGTTGAATTAGGCATATGTAAACCTATAAAGAAGTGTAGATGGTTTACGGTTTACCTTTTACGGTACACGACATTTCTTCTATACAAAAATTTGTTACCAGATAATGTATTTATTAGAGTGTAAGTATTTGGTTGATGATGTACAGTGGTTTCTGAGAGGGATGTTTTAGAAGCATTGAAGGCTGTTGTGGACCCGGAGCTTGGGAAAGATATTGTGAGTCTAGGTATGGTTAAGGATTTGAAGATTGAGGCAGATGGAGTTGTATCTTTTATTCTTGAGCTTACAACTCCTGCATGTCCCCTTAGGAGTCTCTTGGAGAAGAATGCTAGGGAAGTTGTTGAGAAGTTAAATGGTGTTAAAGAGGTTAAGATAAAGGTTTCCTCTAGAGTTCTTCCTTATCCAAGTCAAAAGAGTATACCAGGTGTGAAGAATATAATTGCGATTGCTAGTGGTAAGGGTGGTGTAGGGAAATCGACTATAGCTGTGAATTTAGCTTTAGCATTAGCATTGAGGAAAGCTAGTGTAGGATTGCTTGATGCAGATATCTATGGACCAACTATACCTAAGATGCTTGATATAATACGCCCACCCTTCTACGTAGGTGGTGATAGAGTTGAGCCTGCATTATCATATATGGGTATTAAAGTTATGTCTATAGGGCTTCTCGCACCAGAAGAAGCACCAATAATATGGAGGGGGCCACTAGTAGGGAAAGCGATAGAAGAAATGTTAAATCAAGTAGATTGGGCTGATATAGACTACTTAATCGTCGACCTTCCACCAGGTACTGGAGATGCTTCACTTAGCCTTGCTCAAGCAATTCCTCTTACAGGAGTAGTTATTGTTACTACTCCTCAAGATGCAGCTTTGAGAATTGCATTGAAAGCTTTAAGAATGTTCCAGAAGCTCAACGTTGAAGTAGTAGGCATAGTAGAGAATATGAGTTATTTTGTCTGCCCAAACTGTGGTTCTAGAATAGAGATTTTCGGGTCTGGGAACGTATATAAGATATGCCGGGAACTTGGGATCCCATATCTTGGTGAGGTACCTTTATGTCCAGAAGTTAGAGAGAGTGGCGACCTTGGCAGACCAGTAATTATTAGAGACCCAGATTCTCCAGCCAGTAAAGCATTCATTGAGATCGCTGAGAAGATTGCAGGAAGAATTAGTATTATAGCTAGAAGCAAGATAGAGCAATCTGATGTATCTGAGAAAGAAGATTCTTCATAGAATTCATATGATGGGCTCTAAACCTGGAATCTTTACTTTGTTGTATAGTATATCTAGGGCTTTCAACATCGAGTATATCCAGATGAAATACGTTATAGTTATGAAAGCATAAGTTTCAAGAGGTCTAAAAGTTTGAGCTGTAATAGATATCCCTGTATTCAGGAATTCTCTAACACCTATAACTATTAGAGCTGTTGTACTTTTACCCATTGATGCAAGCTCGTTTGACCATGCAGGTATAACGATCCTTAATGCTTGTGGGATAACAACATACAGGAAGATCTTCCACATAGGCAGCCCGAGTGATAGAGCAGCCATTAACTGGTCTTTGAAGACTGCTTCCATAGCACCTTTCAAGTATCCTTTCTGGTAAGCTCCACTATTCAATGCTAAAGTCAATATTGCTGTCACCATAACATCCATACTAACACCGGTTATCATTGGGATTGTGAAGTAGAATATGAAGAGCTGAACGATTAATGGTGAACCTCTAAAGAATTCAACATAAACATTTACGATTATCTTAACGATCCTACCTCCGAAAATATCTCCTAATGCTGCTAGGATACCTAGAATTAATCCTAATCCAACACCAATGAGAGTTACCTCTACTGTTATGAGGAAACCACTTATTATGAAAGTTGAATAATCAAGTAAGAATAACATCTATTAATGTCTCACCCTAATATCTTGGCCATGAATTTCCTAGCTCTCTCAGTATTTGGAGATGTAAAGAAGTGGTCTGGAGAACCAGCTTCTATTATTTGACCCTGGTCCATGAATATCATTTCATCTGCGACTTCCCTTGCAAAGCGGAGCTCATGGGTTGCTACAAGCATTGTTGTACCTCTCTCTGCAAGATCCCTCATTACAGCTATAACCTCCCATTTCAACTCAACATCTAGAGCAGCCGTAGGCTCATCAAAAAGTACTACTTCTGGATCCATAGAGATTGCTCTAGCAATCCCAACTCTCTGTTGTTGACCTCCAGAAAGCTGGGCTGGATAATAGTTAGCCCAATCTTCCATCTTGACTAGCTTCAATGCTTCATAAGCTTTTCTTCTTGCTTCAGCATCTGATAAACCTAATACATGTTTTAAGCCTAGCATTACATTTCCCAGAGCTGTTAAATGCCGAAAGAGTGAAGGGTCTTGGAAGACGAACCCTATTCTAGCTCTAAGTTTATTTAAGTCCTGCTTAGAAGCGTATACGTCTACTCCATTAAAGTATATTGAACCCTTCGTAGGCTTCTCAAGTAAACCTAGACACCTCAATAATGTTGATTTCCCAGAACCACTTGGACCAAAAATTACTTTCGTCTCACCTCTACCTATTCCTAGAGAAACATTATTTACTGCTATAACTTTTCCATAAACTTTTGTTAAGCCTCGGCATTCCAGTATGCTTGTCATAACCCCAGCTCCCTCTTCTTACGGCTGCCCACAATTACTATCGTAAAAGTTTCTCCATTTAAAGTTTTTAATTCCACTCAGTAGGAAAATCAATCCAGCTAACCACTATGGAAAACTATTATCCATATCATCTTCACTTAGACTGGCGGGACGTATGTTATGTCTATTTATCTACGCTTATCTAAGGCACTCATTGAAACAACACTTAATTGTGAACTCATCTCAAAACTATTTAAGCTTCTCTTTCCTTGTTTTCTTTATGAGGTTTCGTGAGCTTGATATTGAACATCGCCAATGATACACTGGTAATCATTGAGAGGTATGAGCTTCTAGATGTTGTTCTGCAGACTTTCATCCAAGACTTCTATGATAGGCTTGATGGCTTCAAGAGAGGATACCGTAAATACATTAGAAGGGTTATGAACACGTCTGCAATGAGCTTAGGAGGATAGCTGAAGAAAACATTGAACAGTCAGAGGAGGTGGAAGGATGATAACGGTAGAAACACCATTAACTCTGGTTAGCGACGACGACCTTTTAGAGATTGGCAGATTAATAGAGTCAAAATTTCCAAGAGGTCGTTATCACCATTCCTTATATCATCAATTAGTATTTTACAAAAAAGCAATCAGATTGTATAATGAGGGCTTGACATGGTATGAAGTTAGCAAAGAGCTTGGAATTAGAGAGAGTGCTACTTACCATTGGTTAGTCCTGGGACGTAAACCTTGGAGCACCTATAAGATACCTCCAGCAACATTCGATTTTGGCTATCTCCTTGGTTCAGGGATAGGAGATGGTACTATGTCAGCCAATGGAAAAAAGCTATTATACAAGTGGATCAAAGACGAAGATTTTGCGGACAAGATTGTTGAAAGTGCGAGAAATCTAAACGTATATGCATATAAATGGTATCGTGAGCGCGGATGGTTTGTAATAATATCTAACGTAGTTATTAGTGAGTTAGTTTGGATAGGTAAGACCAATCCATATCTATTACTACCAATAATCTCTAACATGAAGGTTGGCAGAGGAGTGCTAAGCGGATGGTTTGATGCTGAAGGCTCACCAGCGATTTCCGGACTTTCAGAGTATAAATACTGTGTACCATGTGCAGCATCTACCAATAAAGAGCTTATTGAAGTCATGGGAAAGCTTCTAGATATGTTAAACATACATTATACGATTAATAAACAAGAAACGAAAGAAATCCGAGACCCTCGAACCCGCAAGGTGTATAAACCTAAGTCTGAGAAATTATATAGACTAAGAATAAGAAGATGCTGTGTAATCAAATTCAATGAGGTAATCAGCTTTAGAATAAGTCGGAAAAAAGTTGTCTTAGAAAAAATAATACAACAATCAGGCTTCAAAAACGTATGTCAATAATAACCCTCCCCCTAATTATTTTTGTTTTCGCCTCAATGTTAGTCCGTTTATTCTGATTTTATCATTAGAGAACCGTATTCTTAAAAGTGGGATTAGTAGAGTAGGGTTAAGAGATAATTCAAAACAATAAATAATTAAGTAATAAATGTTTAAGTATGAAAATTAATCCCAAATTGAGTGAAAGAGGATGGAACATGGAATAATCTTTTACTAAGAATGTAGACACATATTGATTGCTATCCGCCTATACTTATCTCATAAACATTTAGTATGGTTGTTCTCTAGGTAGTTAATAACTAATCATTTCAAACTCATTGTAATTTACTCTCACTCTTATGGCTAGGAAAGCCCTAGAATTTTTTTCTTACGAGTGCCCCACTTATCTAGGTAAGTAGCGACTGGGAAAGTCATGACTACATATATTATTGCAGAAGAGATGTAAGGGAGGATTAATGATCTCTGTGATGCTCTGAGAATATCTGTATGCTTCATTAATTCTATCACTCCGATGATGAATGAGTATGCTGAATCTTTTATTAGTAATGCAATCTCACTACCTAATCCTGGTACGGCTAGAAATAATGCTTGTGGTAGGATAACATATCTCATTGCTTTTAATTGTGTTAAACCAATAGATATAGCTGCAAGCATCTGTGTTCTACCTACACTGCCAATAGCACTCCTAAAGATCTGGGATTGGTTTGCTCCACTAACCATTCCTAAGGAGATTACAGAAGTGAAGAATGGGTCTTTAAAGATCGGGGCTAAAGGCCCAATACCAAAATATAAAAGTAGCATTACTGCGAGGACTGGGACAGACCTAAAAAACTTCTCATAACTATCTGAGAAATATCTTAGAGGAGCTACACCATATATTCTCATAAATGCTAGAGAAACTCCTAGACCTAGACCGAGTAAAAAAGATAGGAAGGATATTGCTAGGGTTACTGGGACTGCTTTCAGCAGGAATATTATTTGTTCTAGGGGTGTCATGGTTATCTATCAGGTTATCTAGCTTGGAGGTGTAGTCCACTTCTTGTATAGTTCAGCAACTTTACCCTCGACTATTAATTGAGCAAGTACCCCATTTATTTTCGATACAAGCTCGTCTGAGTCTTTATGAGCTATAAATGCGACTGGCCAGTAAGGTTTACTGAAGACAACGACTAAAGGTGTCTTTTCAGTCATTATCCACCAAGTAGTTACAGGTGTCTCTGCATAGAGTGCATCAATCCTACCTAGCTTCAAGTCTTCTAGAGCTACACCAAAATCATCATAAGACCTGGCAGCCTCTGAAGGAATTACACCCCTCTTAACTAGATCCATTAACTCTGCTTCTTGAGTTGTTCCAGACCCCGTACCTACAATCAACTTGTAATCTGCAACTTGTTCTAGTTTGTCAAGTCTAGTTATTCCTAGCTTCTCAGCCTTATCCTTCAGCATTATTAACTGTGACTCAGTTATACTGTGATATAGAGTGTACTGGACTACTTCAAGTCTTTCAGGGGTTACTGAGAAACCGCTAACACCCAAGTCTATGTCTTTATGCTCAACTGCTACTATAATCGTTGCGAAATCCATTGTTTTCCAATCTACTTTTAATCCAAGTCTCTCAGCAATCAATTCCATTAATTCTACTTCAAAGCCTGTTAATTTTCCTGTTTTAGGGTCTAAGAACTCGAATGGAGGCCAGTCTGGAGATGTCCCAACGATTATTGTCCCCCTCTTTTGAATATTCTCCCAAACTACATCTCTCGCAACTCCCGTTACTGTTTTTTCAATCGTAACAGTCTGAGTTACAGTTTGAGCTGCTCCCACAGTCGTAGTGTATGTACTAGTAACTGTGATTTCTCTAGCAGGAATTAAAAATGGCTCGACAGCTGCTACAGCAGCAAGGATTATGATTACTGCAACAAGTATGGCGACTACTCTAGAGATGCCTTTGATACTTTTCTGAGAATACATACTCCTATGCACGTAATATTATTGATTGCAATTATTATTAAAAGTTTTCTAGAATACCCGCTCTACTTTATTCTTCTTCTACGAAATCTGATATCTTAGGTATGCTTAATGGGAGCCCCTTTCTTTTTCTTATCTCTTCTATGACTTTATCTCTTATTGATGAAGGCACGGGCTTCCAAGCATAGAATTCTGTTGCCCAGAATGCTTTGCCCATTGTTGCTCCACGCATGACCTCGCTTAAATCAAAGGTCTCAGCGGCGGGGATCTCTCCAGAGACCACCGTTATATATTCTTGTTGAGTAATCTGTAGGATTCTACCTCTCTTAGATGTTACAACGCTTGTCACTGCACCCATTAAGTCTGGTGGAACTTTAGCTTCAATCTTTAAAACTGGTTCAAGAAGTATTGGGTTTGCACTTAATATGCTTGCATACATGCTTCTCCAAGTTGCTGGAGCTATCTGAGCATATCCTCTATGAACAGGGTCTTCATGTAGTTCAACATTTACCAATATAGCTTTTATACCACGCATATTCTCTCCAGCTAATGGGCCTTCCTGTACAACCCTCTGGAATCCTCCAATAATCATCATCTTACTTTCTTGAAGGTATTGTGCACCCTTAGTCATGTCAACAAGGATGTTCCCTCTAGGATCAATCGCCCAGACACCTCTTGCCATATCTGCATCCCATCCATAGTCTCTAAGTATCTTAGCTATCTGTTTTCTATCCATCTCATCGAATAACTCTCCTCTTCTAATAAGCTCTATAATCTCTTCTTCAAGCGGCTCAACTTGAATATAGATTCTATTATGCCTATTGGGGGATTTCCCTTCAAATACTCTACCTTTTTGGGTAATGGTTTCTCTGTAGAGGATTATCGGTTTACTAGCTACTACTTCAAGGCCAGCTTTAGCTATCCATGTTAAAGCAATCTCTAGATGAAGTGTACCCATACCGCTTATCAGGTATTCGCCTGTTTCAGGTCTTACAGTAGTTACAAGGGTGGGGTCTTCAATGCTAAGCTTATTCAAGAAGTCTACTAGCTTTGGGAGGTCTCTACTATGCTTAGGTTCAACAGATATTGTAACAACTGGTTCAGATACATACTTTAAAGATTCAAAAGGTATAGTTTCGATAGTTGCTAAAGTATCCCCCGCTCTAGCTTCTTCTATACCGAGGAGTGCGGGAATATTCCCTGCGGGTAGAGTTCCAACAATCTCTCTATTTGGACCCATGTAAACCGTAACCTGCTGAATCCTCTTCTTAATGTTTCTTCCAACTATTAGTATGTAGTCTCCCTCATTTACAGTTCCACTGAATAGCCTTCCAGTGGCCACTACTCCAGCTTGCGGATCAACTTTTACATCTGTAACAGCCATTACTACTGGTCCTTTCTCATCACAGTTCAACATTGCTTCTCCTACTTCATCTTCTATATTTCCTTTCCAGATCTTCGGTATCCTATACTTCTGAGCAATATGCGGTGGAGGGTGATGCATTACAACCATCTCAAGTATAGCTTCATGGAGAGGCGTATTCTCCCTAAGCCATTCTATATCATTGTTTGTGAAAGCTTTTAGAACATCTGAGAATTTTATTCCCTTCTTTTGAGCTTGCTGGAGCGTGAACCCCCATCTATCCTTCGCACTACCAATAGCTACATTGCCCGCTTGAAAGCTTACCTTCCACTTTTCTCTATACTCTGGCTCAGCATACATCTCTATCAGCCTATTAACTTCTAAGACTATCCTCCCCAAGGTTTCCTGTATCTTCTCAGGAGTAAGTCTAAGTTCTTTAATTAATCTATCGATCTTATTGATGTATAATACTGGCTTTACTCTTTCTTGGACAGCTTGCCTAATAACAGTTTCAGTCTGCGTCATTACTCCTTCAACAGCATCTACGACCACTACCGCTCCATCTATAGCTCTCAACGCCCTAGTTACTCTACCACTAAAATCTACGTGACCTGGAGTATCTATCAAGTTTATCACGTATGGTTTACTGTCCATCTCATAGTAGAGAGATATATTAGCAGCCTTGATAGTCATCTGCCTTTGCTGTTCTTCTTCTAGGTAGTCTAGTGCTAAGGCTTTTCCAGCTAATGTTGGAGAAAGTAAACCTGCAGCTGCGAGTAAGCTATCAGTCGTAGTAGTCTTACCATGGTCTACATGGGCAATTATACCTATATTTCGGATCTGGTCTTTCTGGTGGAGTATATCTAAAATTTCTGAGATCTTCTTAACCCTAGGCATCTCCTCTCCCCCATTACCAGCTTCTCCCATCTATTTAACGCTACTGATTCAAAACAGTTAGAACTCTCTAGAGATCCAAGCATAAATTATAATCCGTATAGAGACTAAAATAGATTACATTCTTCATTGAAGCTGACCTGTGCTACTTGATAATCTATTAATTAAGTCGGATCTTCAACACCAGTGACTCGGTAAGCTATCGACTAGTTAAATAAAGTAAAGGATTAAAATCATTAAGTCTCCATTTACTTAATTCGGTAATCCTTATTTTTTCACTTATTTAAGATATCTGTCAATCTATTATCTTAATATTGAGAGGATGAAAATACTCTAGTCAGCTGTAGTAGTGTAGCGGGACCCATAATTCTCATTAATAGGCTAACCTAGATTGAGTGCTCAAGGTCTATTCTTTCAATGATGGGTATGCATCAGGTTTCTATGTCTGGTCTTCGTGCTAGGTTAATATAGTCTGTTCGGGGTGGTACAAACACGTCTATTACTGATACTTCTTCAATGGCGTAGAATCCATGTTCCTCATTAGCTGGGATAAAATATGAATCGCCTTCTGAAACTTCTATCTTGTCTTTTCTTGTTTTAAAGTATCCTCTTCCTTTAATAATTAGCCCATACTGGGATTGGGGATGACTATGTAAAGGTACCTCGGCACCAGCTTTAATGTTAAACATCATTAAGAGACAATTATCATCATAGCTTAACGGGATCGTTGAAATCCCTTCTCTAATACTTATCCAAGATGCTTTTCTCCAGACTTTAACCATGAGATCATTATGGAAGTCTTCGATTAATTAGTGTTTCCCATTTTCAGTGGAGTCTCCAAGAAATATATCTTAGTAAATTCACTAATTTTACGGAGTAACTTGGACAAGCCTGTTTCCGATATAAAACTTGCATGTAGGTTCTATCAAGAACCAGCAGGATGGGAAAGGATATCATCAAATCTATCTTCAAATGGGTGGATAAAAATAGATAGAAGAGTAGTAAAAAAAGATGAATTAGAAATCGAGTATACTGTAGAAAGTATTGATAGATTGGAGATTCTATTATCATTAAAAAGTAGGGCTGGTTTCCCGAATGTGGAGACTTTTAAGAAACTCCTTGAATGCTTACTAACCGATTGCTGGTATATTGATGTTTACTATTGTTTTAGGAATATCAATGTAGAGAGTATTGCTAGAGAACTAGGTTTGGATTCTAACTCTAATGAAGTAAAGAGGTTGAAGCTTGGAGGTTCTGAAATCCTAGTTGAGGCATACCCATCTGTCGGTAAGATTATAGTAAGCCAAAGAATTAGTTTAAGAGATATTAACTATATTGAAAAAATCTACTCGAAGCTTTTTAGGAAAATCTTAACAAATGAGGTGAGCCAAAATTGAGTGAAGAGTACAAACGTTCACATGTATTTGGGATAGACTATGGTACAAGCGATTTTAAGTATGGTCCTATAACGATCGGTGAGGTGCCTGAAGTAACAGAGAATAGAGGATACTTTACTGAAAAGAACTCTATTATGTCTAGAGTGATGGGTGTAAGTAGAGATATCGTAGTCGGAAAAGAACTCCCATTATTCCTTGAATCAAGAGAAGATGTTGCAGAAAGGCTGGTGTATCCCATGAGGAATGGTATAGTGGAGAGGAATGATGCGAAAGCTTGGCAAGTAACAAAAGAATTAACTAGGTATGCTCTTGAAAACTTTGCTCCAAGTGACCCAGATTTTAGAGGATTCTATGTTGTTGCAAGTTTAGCGGTCGTAGCTCCTAGATACATGTATGAACAATTATTCGATATATTTGGAGAACTAAATACTGAAAGAATGCTTGTTAGAGCTGCTACGATAATCCCTCAACCTCTAGCGGTAGCTATTGCTCATAAGATTCCAACATGTGTAGTTGTTGAAAGCGGTCATGGAAATACCCAGGTATGCCCAATCTCGATGTACCCAATAAGAAATGCAGTTTTAGCCCTCAATAGGGGTGGAAGCGCAGCCAATATTTTAACTTCGGAGATTCTCAAAGATACTGGTTATGGAGACTTAGCTAAAGAAGAAAAACTAGTTAGAAGAGTTAAAGAGCAGATAGGACTCCTACCTAGACGGCTTGAAGAAGCTATAGATTTTGCAAGGAGGAATCCAGACAAAGTTAAAAGGGAGATAAGGATAGAAGGTACGAGGATTAAGATAGACCTAGGAGATGAAAGTTGGACAAGATTTTTGATCGGTGAATATGTTTTCAATCCTGGGCATGAGATCTTTCAAAGCTACTTCAAAAGAGGAATGCCTAGACCAAGTGATGTCAAGATAGGAGATACATACTTCTATGGAATGACAGATATGGCGGAAGCTATAATTCAAGCAGTTGAGAAATGCTCTATTGAACTTCAACCCCACCTATATTCTAAGATAATCTTGTCAGGTGGAAACTTTAACTGGAATACACCTAGAGGATTAGAAGGAGTCGCCGTTACTTCAGATGAAAAGATAAGGATTATGTTGAAAGAGAAGGGGATAGAGAATATCCAGGCAACTGTTGCTAGAGAACCAACATACTCTGTGTGGAGAGGATGCATAGTCTACGGATATGCTGTTCCCTATGATTTTAAGTGGAGATGGGAGAGAATGGAGGGATGGTTAAATTATGCGTAGAAGACCAACAATAGAAGATATAATATCTAGCCTACTAATAGATGAGGGTTTCTATGAGATATCGAGAAACAATGGATCAATGGAGGTGGATAGTCAACTAATCCTTTCTGATGGTAAAGTAGAGATTGCTGTAAATATTCTAAGTGAAGATTCATGCAATTCAAGATCAATGGTTCATGAAACCTTAATTGAGACCCTGAAACTTCAAAATAAATACGATGGCGTAATTCTTGCAGTACCGAGAAGATACTCAAAAATTATTGATGAAAGCGTCTTAGTTAAGTATGGGGTAGGCTTGATAATCTATGATATGATGGGAGCTGAAGAAATTATACCTCCAAGACTAAACAATAATAGAAAAGAAAAAGTAGAAGATACTCGAAAAAATACTCAGAATACTCCCATCAATGAGATTGCACTTCTAAGGTCTGAGGTCTCTAGGATTACGAGGATCCTTGAAGAAATGGAAGCTAGACTTGATAGATTAGAGAGAGAACAGAGAATACTAGCTAGTAGGATTAGTGAGCTGGAAAAAACGAAGCCCTCTATAATCGGTGAAGAAAGAATAAGCCAGGTAGTTAAGAGTAAAGCTTCAACCTATAGTAGTGAAGAGGCTCTCCCCTCCTATCTTAGGGATAATCCTTGGGTTGACATACTCTCTAAGAGGGCGTGAATACTCTGAGGATAATAGTTCTAGGGTCAGGCTCAATAATTCCGACAAAAAATAGATTCTCAACATCATTTCTCATAGAGTATTCTATGGGTAGAATACTCTTAGATATTGGACCAGGAACTATAGAGAAATTGAGGAGGAGGCATATTCACCCCAATTCTATTGATAGATTATTTATAACTCATTTCCACTTAGACCATACACTTGATCTTCCAGCATTGATAAAGATTAGGATGTTTAATGAGCTCGGTGGTCCTCTCCAAAACCCTCAAATTCTTAACATCTACGGTCCAACTGGTCTATCAAGCTTTATAGATAAATTGTGTTCTCATGGAGGTGTATACGGGTATCTTTCAGAAATGATGGGTAATCTAGATTTTCTTAGAATCCACGAAGTAGGAGAAGGTCTCGTAGAAGAATCAGGCAACCTTAGAGTTTATGCTGTATCTGTTGAGCATTATAATGGTTTAGCTTATAGGCTGGAAATAGATAACGTAAGCATAGCTTATTCTGGAGACTCTATCTACGATGAGAGGATGATAAAGCTTGCAGAAGGCGTAGACATCCTCATACATGAATGTTCATTCCCAAAAGAATTACTCTTAGGAAAACATACTTCCGATGAAGAATTAATAGAGATTGGGAGAAGAACGAAGCCTAAGCTGCTCCTTGTAAATCATCTATATCCAGCTTGGGAAGGGAGAGAAAAAGAGCTTGAAGACAAACTTAGAAAAAATACTGAATGTAAAGTCTACGTAGTAAAAGATATGGATATTATATACGTATAACCTAGATACTCTGCCCAGTTGATCATGCATCCATGATAAACTATAGTTTTAAAGAGGAGTTAACCTACCTAGAAAGTGGTGAGAATTGATCTTAAGTGATTTCGACCTCTGGGCATACATTAAGGGCGGCCGCCTGATAATAGAGCCTTTTGATGAATCTATAGTTAGAGAGAATGGTGTAGACCTTAGAATAGGTAGGATGGTTGCTAGAATGAAGAAAACTGATAAGCCCCTAGACACTAGGAATACAGAGAAGATCGAGGAATTCTATACTATCGAAGAAGGAGAAGACTTCATCATATGGCCTCATGAACACGTCCTACTCCATACTCTTGAGTATATCAAGCTTCCAGTAGACTTGATGGGTTTCGTAAACCTGAGGAGCAGCTACGCAAGAGTTGGATTAACGATCCCACCAACAATCATTGATGCAAACTTTGAAGGAGAACTAACTATCGAGCTTGTAGGCGGAGACTTCCCAGTAAAGCTTTACCGAGGAGATAGATTCCTACATGTCGTCTTCGCTAAGCTCTCATCTGCTGTAGAGAAACCATACCAAGGGAGATATCAAGGGCAGAGAGGGGTTAGGCTACCCTCATTTAAGTAACATCTTCAATATACATTAATGGGTAACCTAACTCATCAATCCACCTCATTCTTGCTTTAACTTTTACATCACCATATTCTACTATGACTTTAACATCAAGAGATTCTGGAGTAATTACACCATAATTGTATGGCTCAATTAACCCTCTTGCAATTTTCTCAGCATTAATCTTTATCTCTATATCTGCTCTAAATGGCTGGGTACAGAAGGCATTGCTTAAAGCTCTCTCAAGTTCTTCCTTCTTCCATAAGTTCACAGGCATACCTACAAGCTGGTGGAAGATTGCTCCAAGAGATACTCCAGCCTCGAATATCGCATGCTCTCTATCAGTCAATTCTGAAAAATATTTTAGAGCTGATGGATTATGTCTTTTAGAAACCATAAATGATTACATAGCTAACTAGTAGAAAAATCTTATTTGAAGAGAGCATAGATAGAAGCTTAAGACGTAATATAGAAATATTTAACAATTCCTTAAAGAGAAGTATACTTGGGGACTACTGGAAGTTGAGTATAGTATTGTATAGGCCTGATGCAGTACTGGTATGGCGGAATGATGAAGTTGTAAAAAGACTAAGATGGTATAGGTCGGTTATGTTGAATAAGACTCCAGCGAAGTTTATGATATTAAAGTCTATCCCTGTAGATGTCAAGCTTGATGATGCTTCAGATGAAGAATTATGGAAACATAATGATGAACTACATAGAGAAGCCTTAAAGTTATTCGATGAATATTTTGAGAAGGATGCTAATCCAGCCAAATTGAAGATTGTGGAGCCTTCTTTCTTAGACTTAAAGATTAATCTTGCATACCGTATATTGAAGAAATGTCATTTCTGTGAATGGAGATGTGGTGTCAATAGAATGGAAGGGCGAATAGGCGTATGTAAACTCGACCATAGAGGGTATGTCTCTAGCTTCTTCCATCATTATGGTGAAGAAGCACCCCTAATAGGAATAGAAGGTAAGGGAGGATCAGGTACAATCTTCTTTGCATCATGCACCTTCCACTGTGTATTTTGCCAGAACTGGGATATCTCACAACCTAGTGGAAGCATTTCGGATGCAGGTGTAGAATCTGATGCAAGGAGGCTTGCATCTATAGCTAGAAGGCTTAGGATAGATGGAGCGGCGAATATAAATTATGTTGGAGGTGAGCCTACGCCTAATCTCCACATAATCCTTGAATCTCTTAAGTATCTAGATGTAAATGTCCCAATCTTATGGAATAGTAATATGTATATGAGTGAAGAAGCAATGAAACTTCTAGTAGATATCGTTGATATATGGTTACCAGACTTCAAGTATTGGAGTGATGAGTGTGCTAAGAGGCTTTCAAAAGTCGGCTCAAAGAAGGGTTATAGAGAAGTAGTAACTAGAAACCATCTAATTGCCTCAGAGAATGGCGATATGATTATTAGGCACCTTGTACTCCCAAACCATCTTGAATGTGATACTAAGCCGATACTTAAATGGATAGCAGATAACATCAAAGATAAGGTTCTAGTGAATATTATGGAGCAGTATAGACCTGAACATAAAGTCATCTTAAAGCCTGAACTCTATAAAGATATTGCTAGAAGACCGTACAGAGAAGAAATACTAGAAGCATACAATTATGCAAAACAGCTAGGAATAATCTATGAACCAGTATCATAATCTAGCTTTACTCTGAGAACTTTCAAGAAAGAATGATTTATTATCCAGTAGTTGGATAAAGTTATTCATGGATTTTGAAAAATTAAGATCGGATTTCCCCCTCCTCTCCCGCTACACGTATCTAGATACTGCTTCCAGCGGAGCCATGTCAAAGCAAGTTCACAGAGCTATAGTTGAGTTTATTGATAAATGGTTATATGAAGGCGAGGATTGGAATAGGGTTATAAAAGATGTAATTGATGCTCGTAGATTATTTTCTTCGATGGTCGGAGTTAAAGAAGATGAAGTAGCACTTATACCAAATACATCTACAGGATTAATCGCTGCTGCTTCCTCAATAAAATGGAAGAGAGGATCAAACATAGTAATTGCTGAACATAATTTCCCAACAAATTTCAATGTTTTCTCATCTCTCTTAAGGAATAGGATGATTAGAGAAATCAAAGTTGCAAGATATATTGATGGAAGAATCCCCATTGAACAATATGAAAAAATGGTAGATGAACATACTCAACTAGTATCAGTAGACTTAGTTGGATGGCTTACAGGATACGTTGAAGACTTGAGAACAATCTCTAAAATAGCTCATGAAAAAGGAGCTCTAGTCTTAAGCGACATATTCCATGCTGTAGGAGTATTCCCGGTTAATCTAAGAAGTCTAGATATTGATATAGCTGTATGTGGTTCATACAAGTGGCTACTAGCACCTAGTGGAGCAGCATTCCTATACATTAGGAGAGAACTACTAGATACTGTCTTAACAAATTGTTGGACAGGCTGGCTAGGTGTAAAAGACTCTATAATTGAGAGGATGGTTAGAGGAGAGACTAGATTATTTGAGAAACCTCTACCTTTACTAGATTCTCAACCAGCTAGTAGCACTTCTAGATATGAATGGGGTAGCTGGGCTGGGCCAACCGTAATTGGGTTAGCGGAATCTCTTAGATTCTTTCAGAAAATCAATATAGAATCCAGCTGGAGAAGAATACAGAATCTTACATCAATTCTCATAAATGAATTAGTTGAGAAGAATTTCAGAATCTTCTCTCCAATTGAGAAAGATAGAATAAGTGGGATAGTAAGTCTTTCAACGAAAAATTCCTATGATATTGCTGAAAAATTATTAACGGATAAGATCGTAGTCTCTGCTAGACCGGGAATCCTAAGAATATCTGTAGACTTCTATAATAATGAAGAAGATATTGAAAGGATTACATACAAGCTTACAGAAATGAAGGCGGCTACACCTTAAGTAGATTTAATGATCCTTACTGGGTCTTCTGATATATCAATTACTCCTGGGGATATGTCTTCTAGTAGGAAACCATAGTGACTCTCCAGTTCCTCCATTTCCTTACTTAAAATCTCGTATTCATCATTAATGTATAGTTCTTTTTCACGGTTTCTACATCTATGTATGATTTTTTCTCCAGATTTTACATAGTATGCTTCTACATTCCTGGTTTTTTTACATACTAGAATTATCCATCTTCCATCATCTTTGGGTTCTGGTAGGAGACCATCAGTTGGGGATGTATAACCTGGAGACCTATACCCAGCTCTTACTCTACCGCATCTTCTACACTTCCAGTATTCAAAGACTTTAAGCAAGCTCTTCCCATCAAAGATGTTTACAAGCCCACCGTAAACATATTCATGACTACACTCACTCATATTCTTACTCACTCTTTCTCAAGTACTACTACTTCTACTTTTGCCTTCTTCTTAAATTCTTCAGCATCCTTGATACTTCCAACTATCGCTCCATAATGCATAGGTATAGCAATCTTAGGCTTAAATTCATTTACTGCTTGAGCTGCTTCATCCGCAGTCATTACGAATGTTCCACTAACAGGTATTAATGCGACATCCACTTTTAAGTCCTTCATCTCAGGAATGAAATCTGTATCTCCAGCATGGTATATTTTAACTCCACCTACTTCAATTATGTATCCAACTCCACCAGCCATCTTAGGATGATATACAACGCCAGGCTCTCTAAACTTATTAACATTGTATGCAGAAATAACCTTTACGCCTACTCCTGAAACCTCTAGCTCGTCTCCAGGCTTAACAAACTTTATCAAGCCTGTTTTCAGAGAGCTAATCTGTTTCTTACAGGGTTCTGCAGCTATAATCTCTGTATCTGCTGTAGCTATTTTTCTTAAGTCATCTAAGCTGAGATGGTCGAAATGATCATGAGATATAAATATGTGTGTTGCTTTTTCTTTCGGCTTTATCTTGTATGGGTCAAAGTATATCCTCTTATCAGAATGCTTGACATAAAAAGAATCATGCCCAAGCCAGCTAATCTCAACTCCCTGATACACATATGGCATACAATAACGATTCACATACTCTCTTAAAAAACTTCCTAATCTACTAATATAGCATACAGCTCGCACATATAATTAATTAACTAGCTAACGGATAAGGAAAGTAGGATATTAAGATATTTGAATTGGATAAACCAATGGCACTACATGAAAATGATGATTGATGTTCACTGTCATCTCACAGATAATGTCTTCCAAGATAGACTTGACGAGATAATTAATGAAGCGAAGAAAGTTGGAGTACAAGCATTTATTAGTTCAAGCCTTGGATTTAAAGATTCCATAAAGCTTCTTGAATTAAGCGATTACAAAACTATCTATCCCTCAATCGGTCTCATGCCATACCAATTGGAAGACTATGAAGAAGTAGTAGAATTGATTGAAAAGAACTCAGATAAGATAATTGCAATTGGTGAAGTTGGATTAGACTACCATCCCTCAATAAATGTTGATAAGAACATACAGGAGAAAATCTTTGCAGAGTTTATTGAGCTTGCCAGAAGACTCAATCTACCATTAATAGTCCATTCTAGATCTGCAGGCAAATACGCTTTGCAAATACTGTTTAAACATAATGCTGAAAGAACGATAATGCATGCTTTTGACGGTTCTGCATCTCATGCTGAAGAAGCAGTAAAGAAAGGATATTACTTTAGCATCCCACCTTCGATAGCTAGAAGCCAACAGAAACAAAAAATAGTAAAAAGAATACCTTTAGAAAACCTCCTACTTGAGTCCGATGCACCTGCTCTATCACCAGTCCCAGGAGAAATCAATAAGCCATCAAACATTAGGATTTCAGCAGAATGGATAAGTAAGCTGAAATCTCTCTCCATTGATAAAGTTGAGGAAAAGACGACAGAAAATGCACAATTAATCTTCAAGATAAAAATAATCTAGAGTATTTGATACTAGCAGGATTTGTATTACGATATTCTTAACACCATGATCAAGGATTAAGATAATATAGTGAAAACCATAAACTTAGGTCAGCTAGTGAACATCGGTAAGAGGATAAAATACTGACACCTAGCTTCAGCATCCGAATGAGGAAGTGATAAGGTCATCAATGTATAAAGCATTTCAAGAGTAGCATATTCTATCTTCCTTCTTTAAATAGATTTCAACATCTTCATCTAACCTTCTTATTGAATAATCAATTCTCAACGACATTATCCACATCATCGTATTGTAATTACTTCTTGAAATAAAAAGAAAAAACTAATAGGTTGGAATAAGATTAAAGTCTCAGGTGAAGTAAATGAGTCTAGAAACAGTTACAACACTCCCATGGGTTGAGAAGTATAGACCAAAAACACTAAATGATGTAGTCAACCAAGAAGAAGTAATTACAAGTTTAAAGAATATCCTAAAAACGAAGGCCGTTCCACATATGCTTTTCGCAGGCCCCCCAGGAGTAGGCAAAACAGCAACAGCACATGCTTTTGCAAGAGACCTGTATGGACCAAACTACATAGAGGATGGATGGTTTGTAGAGATTAACGCAAGCGATGAAAGAGGGATTCAAACTATTAGAGATAAGGTTAAGATGTTTGCTCGGCAGATCCCTATGGGAGGAGAGGTTGGTTTCAAGATACTCTTGCTTGATGAGAGTGACCAGTTGACGGATGATGCTCAACATGCTTTTAGAAGGGTTATGGAGCAGTATTCAAGTACTTGTAGATTTATCTTGGCAGCAAATTATAGTAATAGGATTATTGAGCCTATACAGAGTAGATGCGCAGTTTTCAGGTTTAGACCATTACTAAAGAAAGATATTATCGGAAGGATAAAGTGGATCGCTGAACAAGAAAAGCTTGAAGTAGATGATGCAGCTCTGGAGACAATATACGAGTTCTGTGAAGGAGATATGAGGAGAGCAATAAACACTCTACAAGCAGCTGCTTCTATATCTCGTAAAATAGATGAGAAGACGATCTACTATATCTTAGGTTATGTAAGTAGAGGGGAGATTAGAAAAATACTTGAATTAGCAATGAGTGGAAACTTTATACAAGCAAGAGATGAGTTAAGAAAGTTAATCTACGTGCAAGGGCTAGCAGGCTCAGATATAGTCTCAGCAATATATCGTGAATTATTCTATCTAGACCTAAGTGAAGAAGATAAACTTGAATTAATCGACCTACTCGGGGAAGTAGACTATAGAATGGCTGAGGGAGGAACAGAAGAAGTCCAGCTTATGGCCTTCTTAGCTAGGCTCGCAGCTAAATCAAAGAAGGTTAACGTAGGGAGATAGAGATGCCTCAACTCTGGACGGAAAAGTATAGGCCGAAGAAGGTAGCTGAAGTAGTAGGTAATCAAGATTCCGTGAAAGCTTTCCTAGAATGGATGAAGAGTTGGGAGATTGGGAATCCAGCTAAGAAAGCTGCACTACTTTATGGACCTGCAGGTGTAGGTAAGACGAGCCTAGTATTAGCTTATGGGAGAGAGTATGGATACGATGTAGTTGAAGTTAACGCTAGCGATTGGAGGAATGAAGAGAAGATGAAAGCAGTAGTGGGAGAATCATCCCAGTATGCTTCTCTAGATGGATACTCAAAAAAGATAATACTCGTAGATGAAGTAGATGGGATAGCGGGTAGAGAAGATGCTGGAGGAATATCAGCATTGAGGAAGATAATTAATGAAACAAGAGTACCAATAGTAATGGTTGCAAACAACCCATGGGATCAGAAACTAGCACCTATTAGAGAGCAGTCAGTAATGATAGAATTTAAGAGGCTCAGTAAAACCGCAATTACTAAGAGATTAAAAGAAATCTGTGAAAGAGAAGGGATAAAAGTCCCAGATGATGTACTAAGTAAGCTTGCTGAAAGATCAGAAGGAGACCTAAGGTCAGCTATAATGGATCTACAGGCAGTTGCTGCTGGAAAGAATACTCTTACTGAAAAAGACCTAGAAGTATTAGGTGAAAGAAATAGAGTTAAAGAAATATTTGAAGCTTTAAGATATATCTTCTATGCAAAATCTATTAGAGGTGCTAGAGCAGCCATAGAAGGTTTAGAGCTGGAACCTCAAGCAATCTATACATGGATACTTGATAATGCTCCCACGCAGATAACTGAGCCAGATGAACTAG
Source organism: Candidatus Geocrenenecus arthurdayi (assembly GCA_023539395.1). Classification (GTDB taxonomy): domain Archaea; phylum Thermoproteota; class Nitrososphaeria_A; order Caldarchaeales; family Wolframiiraptoraceae; genus Geocrenenecus; species Geocrenenecus arthurdayi. The sequence continues at coordinate 52,211 of JAKCEX010000004.1, forward strand.
CTCAAGCTTTTGATTTACTTGCGAGAGCTGATATATATTTCGCAAGAATAGAGAAACTCCAAATGTGGAGATTAATGAAGTATGCTATTCCAATGATGACTGGAGGGGTTGCAGTAGCAAGAAGAACACCGCCTAAAGGTTTTCAGAAATTCACTTTCCCCCACAAGATTAGACTCTTCCAGCAATATAAGAATGAAAGAGAGATTAGGCAAAGTATAGCATGGAAGATTGCTTCTAAACTCCACCTCTCTTCATACAAAGCAGGTAAAGAGATGCTCCCATACATCGGCTTCATAATATCCCGTTCAGATAAATCAAAACCAAGAATAGTTGAATACTTTGAATTTACAGATGAAGAAGTTGGATACTTAAAGAAAATATACGGTGAAGTGGAAGAAAAGAAAGAAGAGATTAAAGAAGTAAAAGTTAAGAAGCCAGTAAAGCATTCTAGAGGAAAGTCTTGATGGAACAAGATATACTTGAGAATTTCTATCTAGTTATTATTTTCTCCTCATTGTTTTGCCTGTTTACTCGGTAGGAGAGGTATCAGCTCTTTCTTCAATATAGATGTTGGAATACCTGGTAGAGAAATATAGGATTTCCTACCTTTAGAACCTTCACTTACAACTCTTATCTTTATTATCCCAAGGTCATCAAGTCTTTGGAGTGCTTCCCAGAAGCTCGTATACGATCTAGGTTCTACATCATATTCTTCACAAACCATCTTATAGTAATCATTTAATATGCTTGAAGTAACATATGCGGATTTTTCAATATCTAGAGCTTGAGCTAAAGCTAATAGTATAAGCTTAGAATGTTGTTCAAGAAACTCTAAGTGTTCTCTCCTGATAGTGGGGTAAACACTTGCAGCAGCTTTCCTCACATGTTCAGGTGCTACTTGAGAAGCATTCTCAGCTTCAGCATATTTCCCTGCTCTCCATAATATATCTAAAGCATACCTTGCATCTCCCCTCTCACTTGCAATATCTGCAATTAATTGTATTGCATCTTCCATTAGTACATCAGGTCTAAAAGCTAGAGATGCTCTATACTTTACTATATCATATAATTGGCTATAATCGTACTCTTTTAGATGGATTATATTTCCTAAAAGACTACTTCTCGTACTTGCATCAAGTGTATCGAGTATCTCAGGGTTTCTAAATATGAATATAGTGGATATTCTTGGAATCTTTAATCTTTCTTCTCCAACTCTAGAGAATAGGTAGAATGGTTCTGAACCTTCTTCTCTTAATAGCATCTCAACCTCGTCTAGAGCTAAGATAGCATAAGATCCCTTGTATTCAAGGTGGTCTAGAAGTTTATGGATAAACTCTTCATTTGATAATCCTCTCTCAGGTAGTCTAGCTTTCAATTGTTCTATCAGCTTCCTCAATACCGAGAAGGTAGTTTTACTTATCCTACAATTTACATATAGAAACTTCAAGTCTACTCCTTTCTTCGAGGCTTCTGATACAGCTTTCTGACCAAACAATTTAACTAATGCACTTTTACCTGTCCCAACAGATCCTGAAACGATAACCCTGGTAGAGATCGATGGTGTACCATCAATAACACTACTGAAAAATGTCTTTAACATATTCAGCTCATTCTCACGATGTGGAAGATTTGGGGGAACATACTCTGGTGAAAGCTTCTCTTCATCTTTAAATATCTTCATCACTACTGTATAGATGAAAACGGATAGATATAAGCTAATTCATCCTAAAAGTAGCTTGTTAAATCTTGTTATTTGGTTAGGTACTTCCATGATAGAATTATGCCTACTGTAGAGAGAGTTGCAGCAAAGGCTGTCAGATATACGAAATCCATTAGTAAAGTTAAGTAGTTTGTTTGATATATAGTGAGTTGGCGGAGAGCATCGGTTATATAGCTTACAGGATTTATGGATGCGATACCTTGAAGCCAATTAGGCATTATTTTAGTTGGGAAGAATGCATTACTCGTAAACATTAATGGCATAGTGAATAGGTTTACTATTGCCATTTGTGTTTCATGCCTAGTAGATCGTAAAGCAAAAGCTAAGAAGAGAGATGATAAACCAGTCGAGAAGAGGAAGATAGCTAAGTAGACTGCTAGTAGATTTAGCAAGCTAAATGTTGAACTAAATCTTATTCCTAAGAATATAGCTAAACCGAGGATTATTGTTGACTGGAAGATAGACCGTACAGCTGCATTAAATACTTTAGACAATATTATAGCTGACCTTGGAACTGGTGTACTTAATACCTTATATAGGAATCCAAGCCTTCTATCCCATACAATAGACATTCCAGAGAATGTTGAAGTAAATATTGTTATCATGGAGATCATTCCTATAGCTAGATAACTGAAGTAATCGGAGACACCGAAGACCGACTCCATGGCTTTCAAACTAATCGCCGATAGAGTGCTCCTAAGATTCTCTACGATTACATAGTTAGGTATAGTTATTACACCATCTATTTGTGGATTCAATAAGCTGCCGGGAATCCTTATGTCTGGAATATTTATCTCATCTAGTATAGCGGGTGAGAAGATTCCCGCAATATTCATTGATTTACCGAATAAGACCATCCACATAATTGGCTGTACTATAGCCATAAATAGGATTATCGGTTCTTTCATCCATTTCTTAAGTTCTCTACCTGTTAAACCCCAGAATCCCTGGAGCATTGCCTTAAGCTTAACTCCATCATACGGTTTTAACGTCATCTCCTCGCCCTCCTTAATGTAATCCTCTGAGACATTATTGTTTCTCTAGCCTCTTCCGAATCTCTCATAGCTCTACCAGTGTATGTTAAGAAGACTTCATCTAATGTCGGTTTACTGATTGAGAGTTTTATGACATGGTATCCCTTCTGTCTGAGATGATCAATAATGAGAGGAGCTGCTACTTCTCCATTTCCTAGTCTCACTATATATGATCCATCATTCCTCCTTCTAACTTCTTTAACGTAGTCTATGTCCTTGAGTATGTTTGTAACATCATCTCCTTCCTTTATTATGACCTCCATAATATCGCTACCTATTGAATTCTTTAATTCCTGAGGTGTCCCTGTAATCACGATCTTTCCATAATCGATTATCGCTATTCTATCGCATAGGCTATCCGCTTCTTCCATGTAATGCGTTGTCATAAGTATAGTCATATCGTATTCCTCCTTCAATCTCTTAATGTAATTCCATATAGCTGACCTAGTTTGAACATCCAAGCCTAGAGTAGGTTCATCTAGAAATAATACTTTAGGTCTATTGATGAGGCCACATGCAAGCTCTAATCTCCTCCTCATCCCACCAGAATATGTTTCAACCTTTTTATCTTTGAATCTCATTAACTCCATAAGTTCTAGAAGCTCAATCGCACGTTTCTTCGAGATATCTCTAGGTATCCCATATAAGTCCCCGCATAAAATTATATTTTCATATCCTGTGAGGTCTTCATCAGCTGTATATTCTTGGGGGACTATCCCTATTAACCTCCTAACTATGCTTGCATGTTTGACGACATCATATCCTAGTATGAATGCTCTGCCTTCAGTAGGTTTTAGAATGGTTGTCAGCATATTAATGGTCGTTGTTTTACCTGCACCGTTAGGACCAAGTAAACCGAATATCTCACCTCTCTTAACGTTAAAGGAAATGTGATCTACGGCAACTAAGTTTCTATTAAAAATCTTTGTTAAGTTTTCAACTATTATAACATCTTCAGTCATCCGTTTCCCCCTCTATTTCCTTTTCTAATTCTCCAAGTCTAGAAGTTGCATCTTTTAAGACCTTTATAGCTGATTCAACATATTCTTTACCATTTTTTTCACGTAATTTAGCTTCTAGACTAAAGAATGCCTGCATAAAGTTTTTCAATGCGTTGATTAGCTCACGTCTCTCATCACTACAACTTTTATAGAAAGCTAAGTCTAGAAAGTATGGTGCAAACACTCTCCAAGACGTAGTCATGAATGCTTTAACCTTTCTTTGTTCTTCAAGGAGTTTTCTACCTTTCTCTGTTAAAGTATACCTCTTTATACCAGCTTCATCGCTTTGAGTTTCTTTTATGTATCCTCTACTTTTTAACCATTCAAGCAGCGGGTAAATCGAGCCTGGGCTAGGTCTCCATAAACCTCCACTATGCTCTTCAACTAAATCCATTATCTCAGAACCAGACCTAGGTTCCTTAGATAGTATCTCTAGTACATAATATCTTAGTAACCCCTTAGGAGCTACAGCCATATGCTTCATCCAATGCTTCCAATGTCTTAATATAGGCCACATGATTATCGATATCGATATCGTCATCGATATATTTAACCATATCTCTTCTTCAAGATTTTGGGTTTATAGAAAATTTAGAATTAAGGAAGCAGATTAACTAATTAACCAATGTTAGAAACGTAACTCTAAAAACCTAAAATTAGTTCGAAAACCTAAAGCAGAAATTCTCTTAAGAAGATTAGTATCATCTCTAAGGTCTATGAAAGATTAGATGATAAGCTTTAAGGAATAGCTGAGGTTGAAAGCTTCCAAGCAAGAGCAATTATACAAGAAGCAGCCTTGATTTCATATGGGTTAGCTGTGGAAGAATGAGAAAACTGGTAGAACACATGTAGATAACCTAAGCAATTAGAATTGTCTTAGACGATGTATATGTTAGAGACCTAAGAAGAAAATATCTTCTAAAGTAAAATAGTAAAGCAGTATACGGTCAAGATGTTTTAACTATTGTTGGATACGGTATATATGCGGCCGCCGGGATTTGAACCCGGGACCACTGGCTTTCTCTATACCTTATAGTATTCGGAAGGCCAGTGTCCTTCCAGACTAGACGACGGCCGCTATGTATTATTGTCATCTAGGTTGTATTTTTGCTTAACTTTAAATTTTCGCTAGATTTCCAGGGCATTCCAAAGTATTTAATAGAAGATTTTCCTCGTCTGCTCCATTTTCAGCTAAGTCTCTCTGTAGATAAATTCAACCAATTATATCTATGTTCTAGAGAAGATGGGGGTCGAAGTCGTAATAGAAGAATTTAGGAAGCTTCTTGAGCTTATTAAGTTAGAGTATGATAATTCTGAGAAGAAGGTCGTCTTACTTAAGGATGTTCAGAAGCTCGTTCTCCCAGGTCAAATCTTTGAGAATTTAAGGAGGGGGACCACGTTAATTGTTAGTAAGTGGGCAGCATCTAAACTCTATGAAGCAGGCATAGTTGAGTATGGAGATAAAGTCGTAGATTTAAAAAATTTAATACAACTAGAATGGAAGGAAAAGAATAATCCAGGGGAATTACAGGAATTGCCGAGATATTTCTATTTAATGATAAGAGAAGACGCAGATAAACTTGACCAGAATATAAAGAATATCATTGTAGACGTAATCTCACTAAGACTTAACAAGATACTCGGGTTCGCTTCTAAAAGAATCGATGCAAGCTTAGTAGAGAATCTTACAAGGGAAGAGACACTCCTCTATGAAATAATTAGAGGTTTAATTGATGAATGGTTAAGGTTTATCTCACCAATAGGAGGGGCTAGGTAGAGATGAGCAGCATTACAAATATTGAAGATAAAATTGTAGAATTCTTTAAACAAGAGAAGTACCGTTCTATAATAGCAAGATCTGCAGCTCAAAGAGCAACAAGCATAGCTTTAGATTTCAACGACTTAATAATCTTTGATGAAGAACTAAGCCATCTCATCGTAAATGAGCCTCTAAAGTACCTACCATTACTTGAGAAAGCAGCATGGAACCAATTAAGAATAGAAGACCCAGAGTATGCAGCAAAAGTGAAAGAATTCAAAGTGAGAATTTACAACCTCCCAGAGGTAATCTTGATTAGAGATGTTAGAGCATCCCATCTTAGGAAACTTATTGCTATTGATGGATTAGTTGTAAGAGCTAGTTCAGTTAAACCAATAATAAAGACTGCTGTCTTTAGATGTAGAGCATGCGGTTCAGAACAGACTATCCCTCAAGATGGGCAAAGGCTAATCCTACCTGAATCATGTAATAGTATTAAATGCAGAGGGAGAAAGCAGAAATTCGACTTAATAGAAGAGAAGAGTGAATACTATGACTACCAGATGATCGGGGTTCAAGAGAAACCTGAAGACTTACCGCCTGGACAGCTACCTAGAAGCATAGACGTAGGATTAAGAGGAGACTTAGTAGATAAAGCTAGACCAGGTGATAGAGTCATAGTAACAGGTATACTATATGCAATTCAAGAGAGGACAGCTGAGGCACCATTAAGAACCTCTAAAATGTACCTTGAAGCAGTAAGCATAGAAACAGCAAGCAAGGAGCCTGAATCACTCCAGATAACACCTGAAGAAGAGAAGATGTTTAAAGAAATGGCCCGTTCCCCAGATATACATCAGAAACTCATAGAGAGTATCGCACCATCAATCTACGGACTTGAACATATCAAGAAAGCAATAATGCTACTACTCTTCGGAGGAAGAACAAAACAATTCCCAGATGGTGTAAAAGTAAGAGGAGATATACATGTCTTACTAGTCGGAGACCCAGGAACAGGAAAAAGCCAACTACTAAGATATGCTGCACAGATCGCACCACGTGGACTCTACACCTCTGGAAGAGGTTCTACAGCAGCGGGATTAACTGCTGCAGTAGTGCGCGATAAAGGAGGGAATATGATATTGGAAGCTGGTGCACTGGTCCTCGCAGACATGGGTGTTTGCTGTATTGATGAAATAGAAAAGATGAGACCTGAAGATAGAGTAGCTATCCATGAATCGATGGCGCAGCAATCTTATCATAGAGATTTTGAGATCTTAACGTATAATTGTGGGAAAATAAGAATAGGAGAATTTGTTGATTCATTATTTAGAAAATATTCAGCTTATTCAGTAAAATTTGATGACTGTGAGGTACTAGAGATACTGCCCGAAGTGATAATATACACCATTAATAATGAATCTTTGAAAACTGAGACATGTATTCCAGTCCGAGTGAGCAGACATAAAGCTCCAGATAAATTCATCAAAATAACATATTCAAATGGTAGAGAAATAATTGTTACACCAGAACATCCAGTATACGTATGGAGAGATGGTAGGATAGTTACTATCCGTGCAGATGAAGTAAGGATAGGTGAGTTTGTTCCAGCCGTAAAGTTTTTACCTAATAGTTCATCTCCAATAACACTAGAGATTGAGTTATTAAGAAGTGAGAAAGAAGAGCAAATTAAGCTCCCCCATACTTTATCAGCAACCTTGGCAAGGTTAATAGGGTATCTAACCTCGGAAGGCTACTTCTATTCTGGCAGGACATATGAGGTTAGGTTTTCAAGTAAGGATGAGATGCTAATAAAGGATGTACAAGATACATGTAGAGAACTCTTCGGATTAAATCCTACTGTTACTGTGAGTAGGTACGGAGTGAAAACATTATGTTATCTTTCAAAAGAATTGTATGATTTCATTAAGCATAACTTTCCGGAAATAGTTAGAAAACCCTCTGAGAGAAGAATACCAAGACAAATATTATGTGGGTCGGCTGACATTGCTAGGGAATTCTTGAAAGGACTATTCTTGGGTAATGGAAACGTGGATCCATACTCTATAACGTTTAAGACATCTTCTAAAGGATTAGCTGAAGATTATCAAGACCTCCTTCTAAAAATAGGTGTAAGCTCCAAAATTATAAGGGATAAGAAAGGATACTATCGAGTAAGAATATTATCTGACAGCCTAGAACAATTTACTAAGAATATCATTCCTAAGAACAGTAGGTTATATCCGAAAGCTTTGAAACTAGTAAGAAAATCACAAAACGCACTTAGATCTCATGATGTTTTTCCACTGGATGTTGGAGAGACTCTGGTAAGGCTTATGAAGAGTGTGGGGCTAAATTATCGTTGTCGATTTGATCAACACTTGAAAAATTATCATGGTATAACGAGAAAAGCTCTTATAAAGGAATTACAAGAGGTATTGAGCAAAGTAAAACATGACCTTAACAAGGTTAAGGAAGTTAAAGACTTAAGAGAGTTAAGGAAGTTAATAGGGTATTCCCAGCAAAGATTAGCATCCTGTACTGGATTAAATAAGTCATCAATAGACTATGCTGAAAAAGGAGGATATACCGATGAAAAGAGAAGGTGGATGTTAGAAATAGCAAAAGAAAAAATTCTCCAAATCTATAAAGAAACTGAAGATAAACTGCAAGAACTAAATAGATTGTTAAGTTCAGACTTAAGGTTCATCCGAGTAGAAAAAGTCGATATATTAAAGAATGAAAAAGAAATAGCTACCGAGTGGGTTTATGATATTACGGTTGAGCCTACTCACACCTTCATCTCACATGGCCTACTTCTTCATAATACTGTTAGTATAGCCAAGGGTGGGATCGTTGCAACCCTTAATGCTAGAACATCTATCCTTGCTGCAGCAAACCCTGAGCTTGGAAGATACAATCCATATGAATCGTTTACGGTTAATGTTAATCTTCCTATAACGATCTTGTCTAGGTTTGACTTGATATTTGTTCTTAGAGATGAACCTATCCCAGAGCATGACCAGAAGATCGCTACTCATATCCTCAGCTTACAGAGTAGGTCTACGCCACCTGTCGAACCTGTAATAAAACCAGAAGTACTGAGAAAATACATTGCATATGCTAAGAGAATTCAGCCTGAGCTGACTCCACGTGCAGCGAAACTCATAGAGAACTTTTACCTACAAATGAGAAGCATATATCAGCAGACGTCAACTATAGCTATTACTGCCCGCCAATTAGAATCTTTGATCCGGTTGGCTGAAGCTAGAGCTAGAGCAGCCTTAAGAGATTATGTTACAGAAGAAGATGCATTGGATGTTATTGATTTAATGAAGAGGAGCTTATCAGAAGTTGGTATAGATGTTGAGACAGGGAAACCAGATATAGACGTCATAATGACTGGAAAACCGAAAAGTATAAGAGATAAGTTTAGCATTGTCCTAAAAGTCATAGGAGAAATCCAAGATAAGAAAGGGTATGTTGAAGACGCTGAACTTAGAGAAGCTTTAAGAGAGTACGGAATAGAAGACCAGGAAATTAAGATGATCCTGAATAGATTGTTAAGTGATGGAAAATTATTTACTCCTAAGCCTGGAATATACAGACTAACTTAGAGTGTATGCGTTATTAAAATCAAGACTAACAGATGTATTGCAATGTTCTTATAGAGAGGGAAAAGAAGACAATAATAATTTTTATCTATTCATGCATGCTCTTATGGTTAGGGAGGCACTGTTGAATATTAAAGATTTACCTATACCCCAGTACGTCATAGACAATCTAGTCAGGAAGAATATTAGTGAGCTTTATCCACCTCAGATTGAAGCTATTAAAGCAGGTATACTTGATGGAGAGAATATCATACTTTCTACTCCTACAGCTTCAGGTAAGACTTTGGCTGCTCTACTTACAGCTTCCATCCACCTCATCCGAGGAGGTAAAGTCCTATATCTCGTACCTTTAAGAGCTTTAGCTTCAGAGAAGATAGTGGAGATCAATGAGATCTTGTGTGCTGGTTCAAGCTTTAAAGCAGCTATCTCAACAGGCGATTATGATTCTTCAGACCCGTGGCTTCAAGCATTCGATATTATTGTATCAACAAATGAGAAAGCTGATAGTCTTTTAAGGCATGGCGCTCAATGGGTTAAAGACATATCGTTGGTAATCCTTGATGAACTCCACTTGATAAGTGATAGTGAACGAGGTCCAACACTTGAGATGGTGATAACTAGACTTAGAAGAACCTTGCCGAGAGCTCAATATATAGGATTAAGTGCAACTATAAGCAATGCTAGTGATCTTGGTAAATGGTTAAATGCAAAGATAATTCAGCTAGATTGGAGGCCTGTTCCACTAAAAGAAGGCGTATTGACAGACTCTGTGATAGAATTTAAAGATGGAGAAGTCAGAGAACTGAAAATTCTACATAAAAATACCGTGGTTAATGCTGTATTAAATATAGTTGAAGAGGGGGGTCAAGCTTTAGTCTTTTCTTCTACAAGGAAAAAGGCTGAAGAATATGCATTCAAGATAGCTCAAGCATTCGCTGAGAGGCTTGATACAATATCTTGGGAAGAAAGAGATAGGCTGAGAGAGTACGCTACGGAACTATTAGTAGAAGAGAGGAGTAGCTTTACAGAGAATCTAGCTAAACTTGTAGAAGCAGGTGCAGCATTCCATCATGCTGGATTATCTTCCCATCATAGAAGGATAATCGAGGAAGCTTTCAGAAATAGATTCTTAAAAGCTGTAGTAGCTACTCCAACCTTAGCAGCAGGGGTAAATCTTCCTGCAAGAATGGTATTAATAACTGAAGTAAGGAGGTACATCCCAGGATACGGATATCAGAAGATTCCTGTAATAGAGTATAAGCAATTCTGTGGTAGAGCTGGTAGACCTTTATATGATGAGATCGGTTATGCTTTAACAGTCTCTCGAACAAAAGAAGAAAAAGAATACATTATCGAAGAATACATTAACGGAGAATTAGAAAAGATTGTCTCTAGACTATCCTCAGAGAAACATCTAAGAACTCATGTCTTATCAATAATAGCTTCAGCTGAAGTTGACAGTATCGCCAGTCTATTAAAATTCTTTGAAGAAACATACCTCGGTTACCTCTATGGTTCAAAGAGTGTAAGAAGCAGAATAGAGTCAACTATAGAATTCTTAAAATCATGCGGATTCATTGAGGTTAACGGTCAATTCCTGAAGGCTACGAGACTTGGAATAAGAGTCTCTCAATTATACATAGACCCTCTAACAGCTAAGATACTATTAGAAAACTTTGAAAAAGCCCCTCCTACCCCAAATACTTTCGGCATGCTACACTTAATTGCTTTAACGCCCGAAGTACCTAGAATACCTATGAAGAGATTAAGTATTTCACTGCTTGAAGAATATCTAGAAAAGAATAGAGATTGGATGATCGTGCCAGCACCGGACCCAGACGACCCAAGTTATGATGAATATTTAGATGCTGTTAGATTGGCCATGGTCCTAGAAGGATGGATTGAGGAATTACCAGAAGCTGAACTATATGACAGATTTGGAGTACAGCCTGGAGACATGGCTGCTCTTAGAGAGACTGCTGAATGGATAGCTTACTCTGCTTCACAGATAGCTAAGGTTTCTGGAAATAGTAGGTTCGTCCTACCATATGAAAAACTAACGGAAAGGATAAAGTATGGTGTTAGAGAAGAACTTATACCTCTCACTAGATTGAAGGGTATAGGGAGAGTGAGGGCAAGAGCTCTATATAGAGCTGGATATACGTCTATCGAGAAGCTAAGAACCGCTACAATTGATGACCTAACAAGAATACTTGGGATAGGTAGAAAGACAGCAGAGAAGATCCTAGAACAAGTCTAGGCTGGAAGAGAGATTATTATGATTGGTTCAGTCTTCTATAAAATTCATATACTGATTTTTCCTGGTTCTGCTCTATTGAGCCTGGTCTCATCTTTCTAACGATCCTTATCGCATCTTCAGGTGTAATGCTTTTCCTAGCTATAATATAGGAGGCCAGTATGACTCCTGTTCTACCTAGCCCAGCACCACAATGTACAAGTACTCTTCCTCCCGCTTTAACTTCTTTCATTATTTCTTTAACGATTTTTTCTACTACTTCAACGCTTGGTGCAGAATGGTCTTTGATTGGAAAATGCAGATACTTGATGTTGAGCTCTTTCACCCATTCATTAGGCAGAGGTGACTCAGTTAGAGATATTATCATAGAGATTCCTTTCTCTTTCACCCATTTAACCTGCTCGAAGCTTGTAGGTTTACCGGAGCCTGCAACGTATTCATCTATCCAACCAAATCGATGGGGTGTATCTTGAAATATTGACCTAATCTTTCTATATATCTCTCCTCCCAAGCTCATGAAATATCTCTAGTAACCTAGTATTAAAATACAGTTATTATTCTTATCCGATTATGAATGAATATGTGCGGGAAATATTTTTCATTTAGCTTTTAATGTTTATTGTTGGAATGACTGAGCTTCTATATTTAAGAGATTCCTATATTAGTAAATTTGAAGCAATGGTAACAGATATAACAAGTGAGGGTATCATACTTGATAGGACGGCGTTCTACCCTGAAGGCGGTGGTCAGCCTAGTGATACAGGCTGGATAGAGTGGGAACAATATACATCACATGTAATTCATGTCCTAAAGAAAGGTGAAGAAGTATATCATGTATTAAGTAGAGAGATGCCAAGCAGAGGTACTATAGTGAGGGGGATCATAGATTGGGAGAAAAGATATAGACATATGCGTTACCATACAGCACTACATATACTTGCAGGGGTTGTGTACCATTTATACAATTCTACTATTACAGGAAGCCAGATCGGTGAAGATAAAGCTAGGATAGACTTTACTCTAGAAGATTTAAGTAAGGATAATGTTGAGAGGATAGAGTATGAAGCTAATAAGATTGTTGAGGAAGGTAGAAATGTTAAGATAAGATTTATACCTAGAGAAGAATTAGTAAACAACCCAGAGCTAATCCGTATAAAACCCGAGCTGATACCGAATCTCCCCTCTTTGAGGATAGTTGAGATAGAAGGCTTTGATGCTCAGCTAGATGGTGGGACACACGTATCGAATACTAGAGAAGTTGGAAGAATAAAGATAGTAAAGACTATCAATAAGGGAAAGTTCAATAAGAGATTGGAAATAGTCTTGTTATAAATCTATGGAGAGATAATTCATGAAGCTACTTGCAGGTCCAGCATCTACCGAGATTGCTTACAAGATATCGAGGATTATGAGGGCTGATCTAATAGAAGTTGAACATAGATTCTTCCCCGACCGTGAAAACTATATTAGAGTGAAGGAAGCTGTAAAAGGAGAAGATATAGTCATTATACAGGGTATGCATCCACCTCAAGACACTCATGCAATCCAGACATTTTTTCTCATTGATACATTAATAGATTTAGGTGCAAACTCAGTAGAATTAGTCTCACCTTACCTAGCATACACTAGGCAGGATAAAAGATTCCTAGATGGTGAAGCCATAAGCTTCATAACATTATTGAAGATCCTTAAGAACCTAGGATTAAGAAAAACATATACTGTCAACATACATTGCCCTTGGCTTATTCCAGAGTCTCCAATCCCTATCATAGACTTAAGAGGAGAAAAACCCTTAGCAGCCTATATCCAGAGATATAACTTCAGCAATCCAATCGTAGTCTCAGTCGGGAAGAAGGGTTTAGATATGGCCAAAATGGTTGCAGAATACTTAGGAGTAATGTACACGGCAGCTCAATCTGAGAGAGATAAGGTCACAGGCTCTGTACGAGTAGAACTTGACGGTATTCCAGGAATAGAAGCAATAATAGTTGACGATATAATAAGTACGGGTGGCACAATGGTTGAATTAATTAAACTTTTAAAGAAACGTGGTTTCCAGAAGATTTACGTAACATGCATCCATGCTCTACTAGTTGGAGATGCTGTTGAGAAAATCTTCAGCGCAGGTGCAGATAGGATAATAGCGTCAGATACTATCCCTAACAAGTTTGCTGAATATAGTGTCGCCGGGATAATCTCAGAAGAATTAAAGAAAAGATATGGATGAAAAACACTTCTTCTTATTATCAGGATTTGATGTAGAGTTACCATTCGGTGAAGTAAAAGCAGTCCTCTCCCTCCTTTATCCCAATCACAGGATAATTAAGAGAGAAGGCAGAATATTAATCGTAGAAACGTCAAGCAATACTGCAGAAGAAGTTGTAGAAAGAACTGCATACACTAAGTTATCAGCTCGATTATTGTCTGAGACAATAACGTATGAGAGAGACATACTATCTTCAATTGATGTCTCAGTTATTAGAGACCTAATAGCACCTAATTCAACAATAGCAGTGAGAGGTGTAACGATTAATGGAGCAACTGTTAGAAAAACAGACCTTGAAAGAAAGATTGGAAGCTTAATCATTGAGAATCTACCTAGCTTGAAAGTCAATTTAAGAAAACCAGATTATACAATAATCTTCGTATCTTCTCCAGAAAAAACGTATATCGGCATCCTCAAAAAGGCTAAACCTAGCCGATACTTCTATTATAGAGTTGCTGGGCGAAGACCATTCACTCTACCTTCTGCTATGCAGCCTGACCTATCTAGATGCCTCGTTAATTTAAGTAGAACGAAGATTGGGGGGAGAATACTAGACCCCTTTGCAGGAACAGGAGGTATAATGATTGAAGCAGCACTCTTAGGCTACGAGGTTTACGGTATAGAATTGAAGAGATGGATAGCTATGGGAGCTTTAAGGAATCTAAGACATTATACTCCAAGTTTGGAGAATATAATCGTAGGTGATGCTAGAAAACTAATGTTTAGAAAATGCTTCAATAGTATAGTTACAGACCCCCCTTACGGTAGGTCAACTACAATCCCTGATTATTCTCTAATCAGTCTACTTGAAACATTCTTCTCCGAGTCACGAGAGTGTCTAGAAGATGATGGAACAGTAACCTTAGTTACACCACAAGAAATAAACATTGAGGATATAGCATCAGATATGGGCTATACTCTACAGGAATCATATAAGGTAAGAATACATAGGAGTCTTATAAGAAAGATCATGGTGTTTAGATGAGTACATTAAGGCTAACTTTTCTCGGTACAGGTGGGGGTACTCCTAGCATTAATAGAGGGCTTCCATCCATCGCGGTAAACTTCAGTGGAGAACTATTACTGTTTGATTGTGGAGAATCAACCCAGAGACAGATGATGAAAGCAGGCGTAGGATTCAAAGCTAAGTTTACCATATTCCTGACACACCTTCACGGAGACCATGTACTAGGACTACCCGGGCTACTATACACTCTCTCAATGCTAGATAGAAAAGAGCCGATCGTAATCTATGGACCTAGAGGAGTCGAAGATTTCATAGAAATGTTTCAGAAAACAAGATATGGAAAGATACAATTTGAAGTGGAAGTTAGAAGAACAAAGGAAGGATTGATACATCAATCTAGAGGATATGAAGTAGAAGCTATTAGATCTAGCCATACAATTGAATCATTCTGCTACATGTTTAGAGAGAAGAATAGAGTTGGAAAGATGAATGTAGAGTTTCTAGAAAGTATAGGTTTACCTAGAGGACCTCTATGGGGGAAGCTTCAGAAAGGGGAACCAGTAGAATGGGGTGGTAGAATAATAAGACCTGAGGATGCTGTTGGACCCCCACGTCCCGGTAGGAGGATTATCTATACTGGAGATACTATGCCAGATGATAGAATTGCTGAATTTGCAAGGAATGCAGATGTATTAATTCATGACTCAACATTTGATTCAAGCTATGAAGCAGAAGCTGCAGAACAGGGGCACTCCACTTCGAGGCAGGCAGCTGAGATTGCTAGAAAAGCAAGAGTAAAGAGGCTATACTTATTCCATATAAGCCCTAGGTATGAGAATAATTCAGAGAAGCTACTTCTTGAAGCTGTAAAGATATTTCCCGAAACATATCTTGCAGAAGACTTTCATACATATGAAGTTCCATACAGTGATTAACCTACTAGAATAAGGTTGTTATCTTACTCCGTCAACCATTCAATTACTTTATCTACATCATCACTCTCTATCTCTACTCTTATGGGTGGTAGAGGCGACTCAGTAAAAGGCTCAGTAAAAGATGCCTGCCTCGCATAGGCAGCCTGCTTATTCATATAGAATACTAGCTTACCATTAAGCTTAGACTGTCTTAGAATACTCCTCGCTGCAGCCCTAATCTTCCTACTCCTAAGCATATTCTTCAAATTCTCTAAAGATTCTAAGCCAGCTCCTTCACCAACTATAACCTCAGTATCCTCTTGAGTTTGAACATGGAGATCAATAATTGGAAATAGGTTTTTAACTGCTTGCATAACTTTTTCCCTACTCTCAGTTGGGTAAACCTCAGCTTCAATCTTAATCTTCATACACTATCCACAAAATGTAAAAGGAAAGATGATAAAAATCTTCAATAGGACAAGCCTACCCACCCTCACATTATATCCACAGTCATACGAAGGAAAATCTTAATAATAGAGAAGAGAAGGAAAATATAGATGATGTGTCTGACCAGGCTGACCCCAAGCGGGATGATCGAGATCTTGAGCGCTGAACCAAACATTTGATCTAGATCACTTTGCTTAAATACCTCCAAGCCAAATTAGAGTCTGAGGAGCTTGAGAGGGGAGACTATCGCCTTCGTAATGCAGAATACATTGAACCCTGAGAATAAGCAGGTTATCCTCGATTTCTTAGCCTTCCTTGAAGGTCAAGGGTATAGCGAGGAT
>JAKCEX010000076.1 GCA_023539395.1 Candidatus Geocrenenecus arthurdayi
CCATGTCTTTCTAGGAAGCCTCTATCAGCGAGTCTTGAAAGATATGTTGATGCTGTAGAGAGGCTTAGAGGTTCATGGTATTCTGCGATATATGCTTCTACAACATCTCTAGAAGTGAAGAAGCCTAGTGGGAAGTACTTAGTAATTATTCTTGCAAGTTTAGCAACTTTACTTCCTTCTAATAGTGGGTGGTTTATGTTTTCATTCTGAGAGCCACCGTACAAGTCTAGGAAGTCTGCAAGCTGCATAAGCTTCTCTCTATCTATCCTACCCTCCATTATGAGAATGAGTCTATCTCCATCATCGTTTGTCAATTCTAGCTTTATCTTCTTTCTAGATGTCTGTGGGCTCAATGCTGAAGCAATCGTATATACATAGGAGATCAGATATAACTTTTAGATGGCCAAAGACCCACTTATATTCTAGAAGTAATATGCTGAAATTACTCAGGTATCTTTACCCATCGACCTTATAACTTCAAGGATTGAGATAGCCATCCAGAATTGAGTTCTAGTAAATATGGGCATGTTAGGATCATTAATTATTTCCTCAATCATCTCTATAGCATTTGCAGCTCTAATAGCTGGTGGATACTTTTCATCGAAGAGTGTATCTGAAGCAGCTTTAGCAACTCTCCTAATATTCCTAGGAGTGTTAGTATCATTAGCTATGCTCTCCAAGATCTGGACAACATTATCTCTTTTAGCTTCCCAACTCTCACTCTGAGATTCTTCAGACATCTTCAGACCCCCCAAAGCTCCCAAAATGAGAAATATTATCCCACCATAAAAGCCTACTTACCTATAAAATTATTCTAGATTCCAAGAAAAGATACTCTAATCTTCCCAAAATAAGATTCATTAAGCTTAAGTGGTGGCTCCAGGTTTTAGAAAAGAGAGAAACAAGTATACAATAGTTGAAAAGCCGTCCTTAAATCTGGAAGTATTGTTTAGGGAAGAAATTATTAGGAGGATTTATGAATTGTGATTGGGATGGAGTTAGTCTACCTATACTTAATGGGATTTGCTTCTGGATGGGTTATCCTCTACCTTATAGTTAAGTGGAGATACAGAGACCGATTAAAGAATTCAAGCAATCTTAGCTTCTATCCATTCTTCATAATGTTGAAATCTAACAGGATAATTAAGTATTTAGATAAGCTTTCATCTTTAAATAGATTATTCTGGAAAGTCTTATCGAATCTCGGTTTAGCAGTCTCTATAGGTTTATCCTTTTTCGCAGTCTACTTTCTAGTAGATAACTTGAAGACCTATATCTTCATACCTGAGCAGGTAGGTGTAGAAAATATCGTTATTCCACTACTCATAGGTGTAACTATAAGATTCGACCATCTCCCATACATGTTGGTGGCCTTCGCCGTAGTTCTTGTAACACATGAAGGAATGCATGGAATAATTGCGAGGCTAGAAAAGATAAAACTAAAGTCTACTGGAGTATTCCTTACCTTCATAATTCCAGGAGGATTCGTTGAACCAGATGAAGAAGATTTTAAGAATGCTTCAACAATATCTAAGATGAGGGTAGCAGCTGCAGGTAGCTTCGCAAACCTGGTTGTAGGTATGTTAATCCTACTTCTAACGTTAGTAATCTTTCTACCCACTATTATGGGGGTAGTAGTATTGGAGACTTCTGGTGTACGGGATGGACCACAGTTGAATGAAGTAATCTATACTGTAAATGGTGTAATGGTAAATTCTGAAACCCTCTACCAGAACATCACCTTGACAGATATACTTGTTATAGAAACCAATAGAGGAAACTATACTTATAAGATAAAAGAACCTGTAACAATGCCTATTGCATGGATTCTTAGAAGTTTAGGAGTAGTCAGGATAGATTACTATAGACCTACAATATTCGGCTTGGGGAATCCTGATATAGAATACTCTCTCTATAGGGCTCTATGGTGGATACAGTTAATCTCCTTCGGGGTAGCTATCTTCAATATGCTTCCAATAAAGATCCTTGATGGGCACTTGCTATACATGTCGCTAATACAGTCTAGAGTAAAGAATGAGAAGAGATTAAGGATTATAGACAACTTATTTACAGCTATCTGCACAACACTCCTAGTCTCAAATATAGCATTTACATACAGGACTTTCGGATTCTTCCAAATATAAACAAGCTAATTCTTTAATCTCTCAAGAATCTTTTCCACCAGCTCACATGCTCTACAGACTTCTCTACCAGTAGGCTCACCACACTTCCTACATCTTCTATCCTCCTCTATACTTTTTGTGTAAACCTTCTCGAAGCTACTCAATGCAGCGTAGAGTGAGCCTGGAAACTTTTCCTCGTACTCTGTTAAGAAAGCTCTAACCATGTTTCTCATAGACCTCTCGACATATGGGCAAGTATATGTTTGGAACGGTATATTAGAGAGGAAAGCATATAGTACTATTTCATATTCAGGTATAAGGCGGAAAGGTGCAATTCTCGGAATAACGCCTTCAACTTCCCTCCTAATACCTATAGGTGTAAACCTAGTGTCCCCCCGTAGAATGTTTAGGAAATATGTTTGGACAATATCATCAAGCGTATGAGCTGTAGCGATAACCGTTGCTCCTACCTTCTTAGCTGCAAGTGTTAAAGCTCTCCTCCTCAATACACCACATATAGTGCAAGGCTGTAAGCTTATAGCATCTGCAATTCCATTCTCTACAACTTCTGTTAAAGTAAATCCGAAAAAGTCTTTAAAACTAAAAACATAATGTGGTACGCCGAGGTTTTCAGCATACTTTACAGCATTCTCTACAGCTTCGTCTCTATACTCTGGGATTCCCTCATCGATAGTTATAGCTGTAAGACTGGCTCTTGGAAAATCTCTCTCAATCTCATAAAGAATCTTGAGGAGAGATAAGCTATCCTTCCCACCTGAAACAGCTACAGCGATCTTATCAAAAGGCTTCAGAAGCTCATACCTAGAGATTGTGGCCCTAACCCTCTCAATAATATTCTTAAGAAAACATCTACGACAGAAAATTTCACCAGAATATCTCCTATGATAAATAACCTCACTACTACCGCAGACACTACATACAGTAGCCATCAAGGAGCCACCAGTACACTTAACTAAATACTCATCCTACATAAAAAGAATAATAAACTCCTAAAAATCATGTAAACGGAAACTTAAATAAGATAGCTAGAGTATTTCTCTCTTGAA